>CANQHE010000005.1 GCA_947623735.1 uncultured Bacilli bacterium | reverse complement strand
ATCTTTTTGGCATGGGTTTCTTTCCAATTTATAACTTTCTATTAAAAATATCTTGACTTTTAATAGTTAGTCACCTCCAAAATTTCTTTTACTTTCTTGATTTTACTATATTATAGTACAAAAGTCAATTTATTTTATGCCTATTTGGAATATTTATTTCTTCTAAACATACATTTTTTTAGGAGATGATTTAATGAATTGTAAAATCCCTTTTACAAAAGACATTGATTTCGAAAAAAAGCTATATGAAATAACTAGTATTAGTCTCGAACATGAAATTAAAATAACTGATGATGCCCTAAAAGGCAACTTTATCGTATCTGGTGATTATAAAAGCCATGAAGTAAGTATCAATAAAGAACCATTTTCATATATCTTACCTTTTGAAATAGCCTTAACTGATGATATTGACCATAGTACTATTGAATTTATGATTGAAGATTTTACTTACGAAGTAATTGGGGAAAGTATTCTAAGAGTAAATATTGACTTTAATGTTGTTGGCAGCAAATTAGCAAAAGAACCTGAAGTGCAAGACGAATTATTTGAGGATGCGAGTAATTTATTTCGGGAGCCTGATGCTTTAGAAGAAATTCCCGATTTAAAAAAAACCACTGAACCTTCATCTAATGATACTCCAAATCTCAAAGTAGCAGAAAAAAGAAATAGTGAGCCTATTCCCGTCGAAATAAATGAAGAAAAAGAGCCCCTAGAGATTCCTGAAACAAAAAATGAAACTAATATCACTTCTAATAAAACAATTATTGAAACCAAAGAAGAGAAAACTAATTTAAGTGAAGACACAATAATAAATAACATTAAAGGAATCGATGATAATTATGCTACTTACCACATTCACATGGTTAGTGATGGTGAATCTGTCGAAACTATTTGTACTATGTACAATTCGAGTATGAATATCTTATCGGAATATAATGATTTAAGTAATATAGCAAGTGGCGATAAACTAATTATTCCTGATATTAATGAATAATGCTTTAGATGAAGTAAAAAACACCTATAAACCATACCGTCTTACTAAAAAAAAGCATGTAACCATAATTGATTCCACCAGTGGTTCTTATGTTGTAAAAGAAAAAAGTGATAATAAAGTCTCCCAAATCTATAACTATCTTTTAAGTCGTAATTTCGATTATTTTCCCAAACTCGCGGATTATGATCGCGATGATGTAAACATTTTTGAATATATTGATGAAACCTCTCTTCCCAAAGACCAAAAAGCCATGGACATGGTTGATTTAGTCTCACTCCTTCATAATAAAACAACTTATTATAAAGAAATAACCGAAGATAAATATAAAGAAATATATGAAAACTTAAAAAATAATATTTTATATAGCAAGAACTATTATGATAATATCTATAATATTATTATAAATGAAATATATCCTAGTCCCAGCCATTATTTACTTTTAAGAAACATCTACAAAATCTTTTCCGCCTTAGATTATTGTGAAGAATCATTAGATAATTGGTTTGATAAAACCAAAGATGATTTAAAAGAAAGAGTTGCTCTCATTCATAACAACTTAGAAACCGACCATTTTATCAAAGGAGATAAAGATTATCTAATAAGTTGGGAACATGCCAAAATAGATTCACCCATCTTAGATTTAATTAACTTTTATCAAAAAGAATATTTAAACCTAGATTTTGAAGTCTTATTAAAAAAATATTTAAAAAATTATCCCTTAAAGGATAATGAATTAGATTTATTTTTTATAGTTATAAGTATTCCTCCGATTATTAACTTAGAAGGGGAAGAATTACCAATTACTAAAGATATAAGAAAAAAATTAGATTATATTTTTAAAACCGAAAACCTAATTTCTATTATGCATCCTCCTACCTCCGAGGATAAATAATTCTAAATAATAAATAAAAGAATAAAAATATTTCAATTAATAAAATAAAAAGGTTAAATCTAAGAGGCAAAATAAGAGTAATAATAACTTGATAAAAAATTAATATTGCTAAACAAAAAAGTGCAATTATAGTTAAAAAACTACCTCCAAAATTTCTATTTGGCCACATATAAATCACCTAATTTATTTTATGTATCTTAAAAATATAAGACTAAATTAATGCCTAAATATAAAAAAACTGTCTAATTGTCCTTTTGTCGAACGATTTTTATTGACTATTCTAAAAAGTATTTATAAAATTATAATGTATAGAAATTTTCTATACCCAAAAGAGCACTTGACCTTTTTCCAAACTCTCTTAGGCTTTAAGCCCTCAGGTCGAGTGCTCTTTTTAAATTATTTTCAAGTTAAATAAATGTCAAACTATTTTACACAATTTGATAATTGTCTAAACCCATAGTTATATGATATAATAAAGTAGGTGGATAATATGAAAGATAATTATTTTATAAATAATGCTTTTGAAGAAGCAATAAAACTATATATTGCCAGCAAGCATGATAAAGAAGGGGTATTATACAATTCCTTTTTAGTCGTAGTTATCCGTATATTATCTTTAATCTATGGTGAAACTGATATTATAAATCCCTATCAATTAAATAACAGTGTTGCTCTCTTAAACAATTTATCTAAATATGGAATGAGTAAATCTGATGTTGCTTTATTTAAAGAAGAATTATTAAGTTATTATGAATTTATGTGTAAAAATGAAAATACGGAACCCAAACCTAAAAATCCCTACTTTCGAAGTGTTTTAAAATATTTAACGGATATGTTTATTTTAAAAAAACAAGCGGGGTATGCTAATTATTCTGAAGAAGAAGATTTTCTTGATTTAGCCTATACTAGTCATACTAAAAATACTTTCCGTATGTCTTATAATTATTTAACCAATGATGACCCATCATATATTGAAAAATATTATTATTCTAAAATAAATTCTTTAGATGTTACTAGAGATTTATCCAAAACTATCAATATGAATTTAAATTTAGAAGCTTTAAAATATGTTGGCGTTAATTTAAGTAATATCAAAAAATTTTCTAGTCAGGAACTTGCTCAAAAAGTAAGTGATACTTATAAATATTTTCAAGTAGATGCTACTAGTCCTACTAGAGAAGAAGAGTTAAAAAATAAAATAGAGGCTTTAAAAAGTAATGCCAAGCCTAAACTAACCACTGGCAATGGTTATGTCGATATATTACTATTAATGAGTGTTATTGTAACTTCATTAAGTGTTGTTGCCATTATTGTTCTTACTGTCATTTAGGGAGGTTTTATGGATATAATTGAAATAAAAGGTCGTAAGTATGGTATCTTAAAAAATTATAAAGATGCTTTAAATATTGAAGAGTTAGAAGAAAAACTAACGGATTATTTTGATGACTTTGACTATATTGTCGGCGATATTGCTTATAATAAACTTCGGCTAAAAGGTTTTAATAGTAAAACCAATAAAAATTTTAAACCTTTTAACGATGTTGATAAAGTCGAAGATTACATCAAAAATAACTGTGCTTATGGCTGTCGTTGGTTTATGATAAGTGAAATAAAAGATTGATTATCGCATATATTTTTGCTATAATAAATAAATAAGAATAGAGGGATAAAAAATGACTAAAATTAATATTACGAAACCTACTGGTACTAGTGAATCACTAAGTTTATTAAGTGCTTTTAAAGTCGAAGAAAATACTTATCTTGTTTTTGACAGTGAAAAAATAAGTTCCACCGGCTTACCTATAATATATTTAAGTAAATTAACTACTAAATTAGAAAATATTACCGAAGAAACAGAATGGACTTCCGTCAAAAATTATTTAAAAGGAATAATCAGTGGCACGAATTTTCTTTATATCAAACCGGAAGAAAACTATCCTGGTGATGAAGTATTTTATCGGGCTTTAACTTTACCTGCATCATCTTTTGATTTAATAAAAAGCCGCTATGAAGTAAAGGAAAGTGCTCCCTCAAATATTCCGACAATTACTACTGAAAGTGCGTCTGTTGAACCAAATCAACCAGCTCCAGATAATGTTGTTATGCCAAGTGTGCCACCAGTTAATACACCAAATAATGAAATCAATGTCGCCCCACCTGTTGAACCAGCTCCAAGTGAGATCATCCCTCCAACCATCATGGGAAGTGAAATTCCAACTCCTGAACCCCTAACCAATGTTGCTCCTACAACTCCGATAATTCCTAAAAATGAAGCTGAAAGTAATATTACGACAAGTGAAGTAAAACCTCTATCTAACGTTCAAGATAGTATTACTCCTGAAATAAAAACCCATGATTTCTCAAGTGAAAAAGAAACTTTCTTAAAAGCCTGTGAAAACATGTTTGATGCTTTAGTATCTAAATATCAAAAAGAATTAAATGATATTGAAGTAAGAAAAGCGGAACTTGAAAAAAAAGAAGCAGAAATTGCAACTAAACTAAAAGATGCTACCGAACATCTTGCTAATGCTGAAGCTAAAGAACAAGTTGCCAACATTGCTCATGATAATGCTAAAAAAATAATGGACATTGGAAATTTAATGCCCACCAATCCTGAAAGTAATCCCACTGGTGTTATATAAACACCAGTTTTTTCATAAGTATTAATAGTGATTCTTATGAAAGAAACTATAAATTATTATTATAACTTAAACATTCAAGAAGTAGAAAATTGGGGTTCTACTTATCGTTTTATCTTTAATGATAGTTATTATTATTTTACTCCCTTAAAACGTTTAGAAAGTGAATTAACCGATATTTTAGAAGTAACTATGGAATTAAAAAGAAAAAATATTCCTGTTCATGATATTATTCCTAATATTTTTAATAAAGTGGTAACTATGGCTTATAATGATTCTTATATTTTATTAAAACCCATCGTCAAGATAGATGAAGAATATGACTTAAACTTTATGTTAAAACTAAATAAAACTCTTACTTTAACCGAAAATAAAAGTAAACTATATCGTCTTTCTTGGCCTAAATTATGGGCTGATAAAATCGATTATTTTGAATATCAAATCCATGAATTAGGCAAAGATAAAAATATCATTTTAGATAGTCTTAGTTATTATATCGGTTTAGGTGAAAATGCCATCAGTTATTGCAATAGTATTCTAAAAAAATTTCCCCAAACAAATATTGATAAAGTTTGTTTATCTCATCGTCGTCTAAAATTCCCCAATTATGCTTTAAACTATTTAAATCCTCTAAGTTTTATATTTGATTATGAAGTAAGAGATATTGCCGAATATTTAAAAAGTACCTTTTTTAATAATGAAGATGCTTTAAGTTATCTAAAAAGTTTATTAAAAACTACCTCTTTTTCTCCCTTTAGTTTAGGTCTTTTATATGCCAGATTACTATATCCTACATATTATTTTGATTTATACGAAGAGATAATGAATAATGAAGAAGATGAAGAAAAACTAATCCCGATTATTGAAAAAAATAAAGAATATGAATTATTTTTAAAATCCTGTTATCAAGAATTAATTAAATATGCTCCCTTAGAACCTATAGATTGGTTAAATAAAAAAGAATTATAAACTAACATTTATAACTCCCTCAATTTCTGGTACTTGCTCTTTTAAATAATTTTCTATCCCAAAAGTTATTGTTTCATCTTGAAATCCACAGTTAAGACAAGCTCCACTAAGTTTTATATAAACAAAATTATCTTCATATCTAATAAATTCTATATCTCCACCATCTTGATTAATAAGTGGCTTTAAATCTAAAATTAACTCTTTAATTTTATTTTCCATATTGTTTCTCCTCATAGTCAATTATAAATTAAAACCTTTTTAAAGTAAAGAATATTTGATATAATTACTTTAGGTGATTATATGTATAAAATAAATGATATTGTAAAATGTACTATAACCGGTTTTAAAGAATATGGTATATTTACTAAAGTAGATAATGAATATGATGGCTTAATACATATATCTGAAATATCTGAAAGTTTTGTTAAAAATGTCTCTGATTATGGCGATATTGGTGAAGAAATATATGCCAAAATATTAGAAATAGATAACCAAAATAAACATTTAAAATTATCTATTAAAAATCTTAATTATAAAGTTGATGGTAAAGCCATGGAAGAAAGAGATAAAACGGGATTTTTACCCCTTAAAAAGAATTTAAATGTTTGGATAAATGAAAAGCTAAAAGAAATAACTAAATAACTTGCCACTTTCCTAAAAATATATTACAATATTGTTAAGGAAATATTTATTGACAAAAATTTTTTTTAATGTATAATAAAACCACATTTTTATCTATACACCAAGAAAAAAAGGAGAATATATATGAACAAATTATCTAAAAAAATAAGAGATATTAAAAAAAGAACAGCTGCTTTATTAATGAGTGCCGTAGTTATTGTAACCGCATCAAGTTGTAAAGACACTAAAAATGTTGGTATGCCTAAAGATGATACTCCCGATAAAAGTATGAGTGATTCTACATCAATTACCCCAAATACTGATATTGAACAAGATATTATCATCGATAATGAAAATTATGCCTGGGGGGGGGGTCAAGCCTCAGAATCTGACCCTATAGAAGAAACTGAAAAAAAAGATGATACCATAACTTCTGATAAATCTTCAGAGGGTTCTTTAGATGTCCAAAATTCTTTAAAAACTAATGAAGAATTAGCAAGAGAAGTAATTAAAGGTTTATGGGGTAATGGGGTAAATAGAATTAATGCTCTAACCGCCGCTGGATATGATTATGTGGCTATTCAAGATATTGTTAATGCTATGTTAAATAATACCTATAAACCTGAAACTCCCAAAAAAGAAGAAGAAAAGAAGCCGGAAACAACTGAAACTGTTGAAACTCCAAGTACTCACACTCATGAATTTAGTGACTGGCAAGCTTTAAATGAATTAAAAGAATTTAGAAGTTGCTCTTGTGAAGAAATGGAAATTCGCGGTCATAGTTATGAAGAAGCAAGTTTTGAAAAAATCCCTAATTATACTTTTAATACTTACGAAGAAATAATGACTGAAAGTTGTCGTACATGTGGCTATATCCACGAAGAAAAAGAAACCAAAAATATGACTTTTACACCTTGGTATTACGATGCTACTAGAGGTCAAGATGTAAGAGATTGTCTAGAATTTAATTATACAGAAACTAAAGACCATATTCATGATTTTAAAACTCTTAAAAACACTGATGATAATTATGAATATTGGACTTGTGAATGTGGCAATACCCATAAGATAAAACATAATTTTGATAAAGGAACAGATAACAAAGATGGTACTATTACTTATAATTGTACTAATGATTTATGTGATTATTCTAAAACTAAATCGAAACCTAGTCCATCTCATTCCTCATCAAGTAGTACATCAAAACCTGAAACTCATACTCACGAATATACTGAATTTGTATCAAGTACTGATGAAGAAGAGACTTGGAAATGTCCTCAAGATGATGCCACTATTAAAAAGCCTCATGGTATCTTTAGATTTTTAAGATCATTAAAAGAGCTAGGGGAAGAATGGCTATGTGAAACTTGTAATCATAAAAAAACTGTTAATCATAATCTAACATATCATATTGAAGATGATACTAAAGTATATACTTGTACAACCCCAGGGTGTGATTATACATATACTGAAGCTATTACACCAGGTCATACTCATGAATATACTGAATTTGTATCAAGCACTGCTGAAGAAGAAACTTGGAAATGTAAAGATGATGAAACAACTATTACTAAACCTCATAATTTATCCCCAACAGGAACTTATAATAAGGATACTAATGAAGTTGAATATAAATGTTTAAATGCGGGCTGTGATTATACCAAAAAAGAATTACATTCTGAACATATATATAAGATAGATAATGGCAAGGCTACTAGAGCCCATGAAATATTAGTATGTGAAATATGTGGCAATAATACTACCAAAGCTCATGAATTTAATGATGGAACCGAAGAAAATTGTATTGTTACTTATTCATGCAATCATGAAGACTGTACATATACATATCAAGAAGAAAATCATGACTATGATGCCGATATAAGTTATTATAATAATGATCCAACTTATTGTTATCGTAAAACCGAAACTTGTTCAAAATGTGGCGATACCATCGAAACTGATGTAGAACATGATTGGCAAAAAAAATATGAATCAGCATTTGGCCATATTGAATATTGCTCTAGAAGTGGCAACTGTCATGTTGAAGAAAAAGAAGTTTATTACGATATTCCTTCATTTGAAAGTCCATCAAGTGAAGAATTAACCATTTCTGATGAAGAACATTCACCAATTGATAATATGCCAATTGAAGAACAAATAATTTTCCCAAGTTTAGAAATCGAAGAAGAAGTAACCGAAAGTGAAATTATTGAGGAAGAGATAGAAGAATATCAAACTGAAGAAACAGTAAATGGTTTTAATATTTATTATAAAACTCCAAGTTTAACTCAAGAAGAAAAGCCACTAATATTATCAAGACGTAAAGGAATAGAAAGAAATGGGATGTACTAATGAATAAAAATAAAAAATGGTATCAAAAAATAAGTAATTGGCTTATAATTCTAATCTGTATAATATTAGTTCCAATATTATTAATTAATATTTGGATAATGTTTCAAGCAAACTCTAATAAAGATAAAATACCAAGTGTTTTTGGTTATAAACCTTTTATTGTATTATCAGGTTCAATGGAAACAAAAATCCATAAAGGAGATTTAATAATTACTAAAATAGTTGACCCTAAAACTTTAAAAGAAAATGATATTATTGCTTTTAGAGATGCTGAAAATACTGTTACAACCCATAGAATTATTGATATAGTTGATAATGAAGGTACAACTTATTTTATAACTAAAGGTGATAACAATAATACTCAAGATCAAAATTTAGTTGAATATAGCGATATTGAAGGTATATATGTTACCAGAATACCTGGTATTGGTTCCATGATGAATAGCTTATCTGAACCAACTACTGTAATAATTGTTTTACTTGGTGTAACCTTAATATTCATCATTGCCTTTTCTATTTCCAACAGAAAACAAAGATTAGAAATGCAAAAAGAATATTTAGAATATAAAAAAATGAAAGAAGAACAAACCAAAAAAGAAGCTCAACCTAAGAAATCTTCTAAAAAGAAAAAGACTAATAACAAGTCTTAAAATTAATTTTGGTAAACAGTCATTTATGACGTTTACATAGATTTAGGAATAGCATAAATTCCTATGCATAAAAATTTATGCACAAAATTCATAATAAAGGAGGTGAAAAAATGAAGAAGAAAATGACAATCTTAGCTGTATTAGTAGCAGCTGTAGTAATTACTGGTTATTCAGTAGCAGGTACATATGCTAAATATACAGAAGAGTTTTCATCTGAAACTTCAACTGCTAATGTTGCAAAATGGGCATTTACTATAAACGATACTGATACTAAAAGTAACAAGGAATTTAAATTAGATTTATTTGCAAATGCAACAAATACTAGTTTAACAACAGAAGCTGCTCAAAATAATAGTGAAGGTGAACAACCTAAAATTATAGCTCCAGGATCAAAAGGATCTGCAACTATTAAAGTTCAAAATAATTCTGAAGTAAAAGCTAAATTAGCTATAGATTTATCATCAGACTCTGGTACTGCAACAGGTATACCATTAGAGTATAAAGTTAAAGTAGGAGAAAACTATGTAAGTTTAGATGATGCTAAAGATCTAAGCACAGCTGATTGGAGTGAATTTTTATCAAGCCATGGAGAATCATTATCTCTAAATAATAATAGTAGTGATGTAACAATTACAATTGAATGGGAATGGCCTGAAGATGATAAAAATGATGGAAAAACAGATACACCAATTGGTGAAAATTCAGCTAAAGCAGGTGATCACACAACAGTTGTAGTAACTGCTAATGTAACTGCAACCCAAGATTTTGGTGAATAATTAATTTAAAGGAAGTTTACTAAACTTCCAAATAAGTCCATAATCTTATTATGGGTTTATTTGAGAGTTTAATACTAGAAAGGAGAAAGAATAATGGATAATAAAGACAATTCTAATAATCATGATAAAGCCAAAAGAAGAACAATATTAATAATAATTATTATAATCATTATTCTTTCTTTAATAACCAGTTGCAGTTGTACCGCTAAATTTTGGGGACGAATTGGTGATTTATTTAATAATTCTAAAGAATATACCATTGATAAAGACACCAAAGATTTACCTATTGTAAAAAATAAAGATTTAAAATTTGATATTGATGATTTAGAAATGTCTTTAAGCGAAGAAGGAATAATAAGTTTTTCTTATAAAAATATTAGTCCAGATAAATTTACTTGCATAACCAGTGATGCTTCTATCGCTACCTGTTATGTAAAAGATAATCATGTTGTGATAAATGGTAAAAAAACAGGGGATATAACCATTACTTTAGAAGCTATTACAAATGGTAAAAGATATCAAGCAACTTCTAAAGTAACTATCACTGATAGTAATAGATATATTGAATTATCAAGTACCAGTGGTACTATTAATCTTTATTATTTTAATACTAAAACTCTTGTTTATAATTTAATTAATCTAAGTGGAGATATCAAAGTAACTATTGATGATGCCTCTATTGTTAGTGCAACCGCCAAAGATGGCCTTTTAACAATTACAGGCCTAAAAGTTGGCTCCACAACTATTACTTTAAGCATAACTTATAATGGTAAAGAATATAAGGCTACATATAAAATAAATGTAATTAGAAGTATTAATTCTAAAAATAGTGATAGTACTCTTAAAAGTTTAACCGCAAATAAAGGAGAGATTAACTTTAATTCTCATACTAAAAAATATTACTTAGAAGTTGATACTCCAAGTATCACTTTAGATGCTATACCCAATAATAATAAGTCTAAAGTAACTTATGAATTTAATGGTAAAAGTGTTAATTCTCTTAAAGATTTAGAATTAAAAGAAGGAGAGAATAAAGTCAAAATAACTGTAACCGCTGAAGATAATAGTACTACTACTTATGAAGTAACGATAAATTATAGTAAAAAATCTTCAAATAACAATCTTAAAAATTTAACTCTAAATGGATCATCTATTTCTGATTTTAATAAAGATAACTTAGATTATAGTGTAAAAATACCTTATAATCAAGATACCTTTACTTTAAATGGAATCAAAGAAGATAACAATAGTAAAGTAAAATATAAATATAAAAATAAAACATATGATAATTGTAATGATATTCCTATCAAACCAGGAGAAACTATCACAGTTGATGTTATTGTTGAAAGTGAAGATGGTAAAACTAAAACCTACACAGTCGATGTATATCGTAGTATAAGAACTATAAAATTTAATAAATCTAAATATCGTATTCATATTAATAATACGTATAATATTGGCTTTACAGTTTATGAAGATGGCGAAGAAATAACTGATTATGATTTAAAAGATATTAATTTTAATGGGTTTACTATAAGTAAAGTTGCTAAAGGAATTATTAAAGTAAATAGTAATACTGAAAATACTTATAAATTAACTATTAGTTATGCTACATCAAGTGATACTACAACTTTAGAATTTTTTGATGAAGATTATTACTTAAATGGCTCTAAAGAAACATATTTAGATGTCACTAGTAAAAACAATGATAAAGATATAGTTGTATATAATAATTTCTTTAATGGTGAAGTAACAATGGAAGAAATTCCAAATGGTGTTAGAATAAGAGATAAAAATAATCCTGATATTTACATTGATATCGAATATGATAAAGATAATTTAACTATACTGGATGCTTATGGTTCATCTCCTTTAGTATTAGGCTTTAAAGCTACCAAAAGTGGTGATTACAAATTAAAATTTTCAGGGAATGCTGGTAATTTAAAAGTTAAAGGTTATGAAACAACTATTCATGTTACTGTAAAATATATTTTAACCTTAGATGCTAATGGAGGATACTTTACCGAAAATACTAATAAGTATGAATTTACTTTAAAAGAAAATGAATCTTTTGATTTAACTAATTATTTAAATGCTTATTTAAATAAAGCGAGTGAAGAAGGAAAATGTGTTTATTATTTATTTAAAGAATATAACACTAAAAAAGATGGTAAAGGTGTATCTTATAATAATGAAAATAAAACCATTAAAATAACTAAAGACACTACTTTATATGCTATTTATGATGAAACAAGTTATGAAACTGAAATTGAAGAAAAAACCTCTTTATATTTAGTTGATGTAAACTTATTTCATAATGAAGAATATTTCCAAGAGTATGGCAAAGATAAAATAATTTATCCTGGTGCCACGGGTTCTTATACGATGGAACTAAATAACACCAGTGGTAAAGATTTAACACTAACCGCCATAAGTTTAGAAGAAGAAACTATATGTGTTGATACGGGTTGTATAAATATGGGCTATGTTATTAAAGATGGTAATAATACTTATTATTATGGTAAATCCGGTGATAAAAAAGATAACACTATTTATGAAATATTACCAGATCATGATAATGAAAATATCATTCCTATTGATAATATTTTAATACCTAATAATAATAGTACTCCAGTTTCTATTACTCTAAATTGGCGTTGGATAGATAATGATGATGTAACCGACACTAAAATAGGTAATTATGTCGCTCAAAAAGAAATCGATGAAACTATTAATGATTTATATAAATTAACTGTTAGATTAGACTTTACATCTCTTAAAACTGAATGTAAACTAGAAAGTGTAACATCATGAAAATAGTAAAGAAAGTTATTTTTAGTCTCATTACTTTAATTTTAGTAATAGTATTATTATTTAATTTATATAATTTTATCTCTTTAAAAATCTTAAAAAAAGATTTACCCACTATTGGAGGATATGCCATTTTAGAAGTTGCTACTGGTTCTATGGAACCAACTCTAAAAATAGGGGATTTAATAATTATCAATACCAAAGAAAAAAATTATCAAGAAAATGATATTATTACCTTTTATGATGTCAATAATTCTTTTGTAACCCATCGCTTAGTTTCTCTAAATGATGATACGATGATTACTAAAGGTGATGCAAATAACACCGTTGATGAATCACTTCCAAGTAAAAATATTGTTGGTAAATACCTCTTTAAAATAGGGGGTTTAGGTCTTATCTTAAAATCTCTTCGTAGTCCCTTTGTAAGTGGTATGATTTTAATTATCGGTATATTAATCTGTTATTTCTTAAGTCTTGATAAAGATGGTAATTTAATTATTGAAGAAGAAGACTTTAATGAATTTATAGAAAATAAAGAAGAACCAAAAGAAAGTTTTATTAAAAAAATAACAAATAAACTTCCTAAAAAAGCAAAAAATACTAAAGCTAAAGCTCAAAAGAAGGCCAAGAAAAAAGCTAAAATAAAGAATAAAAAGAAAAGAAAAACTAGTAAAAAAACTAAATCAAAGAACAAGAAAAAGAAGTAGGTGAACATATGAAAGGACTATTTTCTAGTAAAAAATTTCGTAAAAATTTAAGAAAATGGTTAGTAATGTATCTAGGTGTAATGGCTTTTCTAACCACAGTTATAACTTACTCAAAATATATGAGTAGCATGTATGCTAAAGATAGTGCTCGTGTTGCTAAATTTAATGTTTTAATAAAACCTAATAATTGCACTAACACAGATGAAGAACAAAAAACATGTAATATAGGTGTAGTAAGACCTACAAAAATAGATTATTATTTTACAGTTGATACTAGCGAATTAGAAGTAAATACTAATATATATTTAAAGATATATATAAATGATGAATTTAAAAATTTTTATCAAACCGATATAATAAAAGAAGTAAAAAATGATACAGAAGAAGAAATAAACTTAGTACCCAAAGAAAATAAAGTAACTTTCAGTGGTAAAAATTATAATCAATATAATCTAAATTATTTATATAAAGTTGGAGAAGAAGATAATATAAGAACCTTTCATGTAATAGTAAAATTAATAAGTAATAATGAATATAAAGAAGGATATTCAATTAGTAGTCCATATGATATAGTTAGAGTAGGGTATTCAGCAATCCAAAATAATACTAATATTTTAGAAGAGGAGAAGTGAAAAAATGTTAAAAAAGATAATAAATAGTAATAAAAAAATATTTTTAACTCTTTTATATACTTTTCTAATTATTAATATAATTATATTTAGTAACTATAAAACATCAAATGCTAAATATATAAAAAAATCAGAAACAGAATTTATTTATCAAAACAATTTAGCTCAATTATATCAAGAAAGTACAGGCTTAAAAACTACTTACAGCAATCTTTCTACTAAAGCTAACTTAGTATTTAACTTAACATTTACAAGCAATGAAATTGCTTTAAATGAATCAACAGATATTTATGAAATAGTTTTACCTAATAATTGTAACAAAATAAATAATATTAATTTATCTAATGCTCAAGTCAAAAAACAATTTAATTACTCTGTTACTTGCTCAGTTAACAATGATAGTGGAGATATTAATATTCCAATAACTATTAAAGAAAAAATTAACGATGAAGATAAATTCGTTTATTTAACAGGCAATTTTAAAATGTCTCGTCAAGAATTTAACTCTAAATTTGAAGACAATCAACAAAAAGAATATTTTGTAATTAAAAAAAGTGATATTTCTAATCTTTATTCTAAATTATTAAACTGGTTAGAAACATATTATTTTGGCGATAACTTAAATGAATTTATTGATGCTAGTGATGATGTTGATTTAATAGAATACGCTATAGAAAAGTATATTGCTGTTTATCAAAACGCTTCTGTAAATGCATCTAATGATATAATTGATAAAAATACTACTGAAAAAATTACTTTATCGGGTATAAATATTGAATATATCCCAGAAAAAGAAGAATATAAATTTACAATTACTAATAATTTTGTTGGTTATGCTAGATTTTATTCTCAAGATAAATATGAAATATTATACTTTTCTACCGAAACTGATTTAAATAATATATTTTATGAATATTTAGATGAAATATATTCTGAAGAAAATTACAAAGAGATAATAAAAAATTATTTACTTAATTTTCAATTTTTAGATAATGGCGATATAACTAATTTTATTTTACAAAATAATTCAAATGAAATACCTGGTTTATTATATTTAGGAAAACACCAAATCAAATTAAATAATTTATTAAATCATGCCAAATACTTTAACAAAAGTCCAATACATATAGAATTTGGTCAAAATCTTAAAATGATTTCCGAATTTTATACAGGTTTAGAATATTATAAAAATTCTATTTCTGAAGAAACAATGTCTTTATTAAAAAGTTCAAGTTTACCTTTAGAAATAAAAAATTCTATAGTCAAAAATAGCACAAAAAATAATAATCCTACATCTTATAGTGAATATTTTAGTATTTATGATAAAAATCAATATATAATATTTCATATATTCTCAGATGTAGAAATAAAAATGACATATATTTCCTTAGATTTTATAAAAACCGATATATTTAAAGAACTAGAATTTATAAATGATGATAATAATCTAACAATTAATGTATCTTTAGATAATAAAGACACAAATTACGAAAATAATAAACAGATCATTGAATCGTTCATTGAAAATTTAAATAATATTTTAGATATAGCAGGAGATATTAAAAATATTGATGGCACTTATGGTATCACTAATTCTTCTATAACCAACAATACAGATACAAATACAACTTCTCTAACATTTACGGTAACTAAAAATATCCCTGAATAAAAAAAATAAGTCTCAAACCAAACTTATTTTTTTCTTGCATAAACAATTTGCCACATTTTTTTTCTATCTTCATCAATTTCTTCTTTATACTTTTTATCAATTATTTTAAAACCATTTTCCTTAAAAATATTATCAAAACTATCTTCCGTATATCTATGTCTAAATCTTTTTCTTGGATTATCATAATCATCTTTAGCTTCATATCCTTCACTATCTTCATCATTTACTGTTGTCGTACAAATAAGTATTCCATCTTTATTAAGCCATGATTTAACACGTTTTAAAAGGGGATGGACATCTTTTAAAGGAAAATTATGAATAACAGCTTCCATATAAATAAAATCAAACTTAAAATTAAAACTAACCCCAAAAACATCATCATTTATAATATGAGCCTGAGGAGCAATCGTATTACACAACTTACACATTTTATTAGATAATTCAATTGCAAAAACATCCATTCCATATTCTAAAAAATTATTAAGTCTTGCACCTCTCCCTGGACCTATTTCTAATATTTTTTTACCCTCACTAAAATCTAAATCTTTAAACATAACATTCTTATAAAAATCATCTTTAACAGCATAATTTCTTTCTTTATATTCTTCAGCCAAAATATCATAAGTCTCTCTGTTAATTTTAATATATTCTTTTTCCATAGAATCTCCATTTCTACTAAAATTATATCATACAAGCTAAAATAACAAAAGAAAAACTTAACTATCTAATCATTCCTTTAGAATTATTATTATGTCGTTGTTCAATATATTTTAAAGCATCAAAATTCGGATCTTGATTAATTCTTTTCATCGTTCTTATAAAAGTTTCAACTAATTCTTCAAAACTTTCTACTTTAGAACTATTAAGTATTCTCTCTGTATCTTCTAAAGAACGTCCCGTTGCTAATAAGTATTTTTTTAATACTTCTTTTTCCATTTGCCTCACCTCGCTTTAAAATTGTCAAATATTATATCATATTTTTCACTTAAATAAAATAGCCTTACTTGATTATTTTAAGAACTTCTTTAACGACCATAAAAGAATATTTAGAACTTAATTAATAGTCTATGTATTGTGAAAAATGTGGCAATAAACTAGGGGAAAACGCTATGTTTTGCTCTAAAGATTTTTATGTTTATTTATTGCTTTTGAGGGAGATTTAAATTCTGATAAAGCAAAATATATCGAAACATATAAAACTTTAAAAAGAGATAATATTAAACCATCTGAAGCATCAGAATATGGTTATTATGAATATTATTATGCTAATTATGTATTAGTTGTGACCATTATTTTAGGTGTTATCACTTACACAGCTAAAAGATCTTATATTAAAGGACAGGAAGAATAAAATGGAAACTATTACTGGAGTTGCGTATATATTAGCTTGTCTTTATGGTATTTTAACTGTAATAAGATTAATAGAAGAAATCATTGCTTATAATAGACCAGAATATTTTTGTGCTAAATGTGGTGCTAGAGTTAGTAAGAAAGCTAAAATATGTCATAAATGTAAAGAACTATTAACTGAAGAATAAAATTATTAATGATGGTAATGATATTAAAGACCGAGATTATACTTATGGTTTAAAATAATTTAACATATATTTTTTTGTCCTTTTTATAGGCTTTTTTAATTATATAAATTTAAAATTTTATAATAAAATATTTAAAAATTTAATTTTTTAAGAGGTAAATAAGAGGTAAAATTTTTATAAAAAAGATTACCAATTTCTGATAATCTTAATAGTGCAAACTACTTTTCTAGTCCTTTTTGGATAACTCAAATGATTTAAAACCTACCCATTTTTGTTGTTCGGCTGGTACATCAAGAGCTTTAACATAAGTCATTTTTAACTTGTTATCTTTTATTTCATAATTGAATTCATTAACATAATCAAAGGCATTATGAACTTGAATATGAATTGTATCTTCATCAATTACTTCATAATTTGCTGACACATTTGACCATTTAGGTTCTGATAAAGTATCTAAATATTCTGAATAAGTAGCTTCGCCACCTTTTTCAAATTTCCACACAACTTCACCATTGGTGTTGCTTTTACCTGTCCACTCTCCTATAAATTGACTTTCAAGATGATTAGTAGAAGAGGTTTCTTGAGTTGTTTCATCATTAGAATAAGAATCTTCGCTTTTTGTTTCTTTTGAATTACCACATCCTGTTAAACCTACGACCAAAATGCCCATTAATAATATACTTAATATTTTTTTCATAATCATATACCTCCTTAAAATTAATATACATTATTTATTAGAATTTGTGTTCCTACTTAATTATACTATATTATTTTAAAATATTCAATCTGCTATTTTTACTTCAATAATAACTCTATATAGCCTTTATCTTTTAATATTTTACAATATCTTCTTATTACTTTTTCACAAACATTATATTTATTTGATAATCCTTTTGTGATACTTTTGGATTTATCTTAATATCATTATAAATGTTTTTTAACAATTTACTTATTTTTATTAACTTTATGCCTACATCAAATTACATCAATTCAGGCATAGTTATGCGACTAATCTTATCAGTAGTGGTATTCCAATTAATGTAGTATCTAAATTATTAGGGCATAGTAATATAGAGACTACTGCACGAATTTATATTCAACAAGATTTATCACAAGAAAAAAGAGTTTTTAAAACTCTAAATTCTCATAGCTTTTCTTTTAAAAGTCTGTGTCAAGATTTTAAATTAAAGCTTAGTTTATTAAAACATTAATTAATGTTTTAACCAAAAATGGTGCCCAAGGCCGGACTTGAACCGGCACGAGCTTTAACACCCGCAGGATTTTCTTGCTACTATAGTTTTCACTACCACTTACGTGTTTGTAGTCCGGACTTTCTCTTTACCATATTACTCTAAAGTAACTTAGGTATTGCCCATTAAGTCTCTACACCTTATTTACGATTTCTATAATTATCGGTTAAAGCATGACAATTTGGGCATAATAATTTAAGATTATCTAAACTATTATCTCTATTATTGCCATTAATGTGATGTAATTCTAAAGGTATCATTTTACCATTCCATACTTCTAAATTACAAATTTCACATCTATAGGATTTTATATTTTCTTTTAAAATCCTCTTTTTTAACTTATAACTAGAAATTGGTATTTCGTTATTAAAATATTTTTCTATAGGTTTTATATCTGCTGGAGAATTGCAAACATTCCAACCTTGACCCAAAAAATGAGATGTATCAATATTGTAAAAATTAATATATTTATCTAAAACTCTATAGTTACCACCATAAGGTTTTAAACCAAGTTTTAGTAAACATTCTCTTTTACTGCGAGAATCTTTTACAACATCAATTAAATCCTCTTTTAAATATTTTAATTTCAAAATCCCCTCCATAAATCTTGGCTCGGGATTGCCAACAGCGTTATCTGTAAGGTTTCCCCGAATTTGAGCAAATTCACAGAACATATTTCTACGTTAGTGCTCAAGGCCTTCCTAATATTAGTAAGAGGCCATAAGTCCTGTGCGTCTACCTATTCCGCCACTTGGGCAGGCACTTGTCTTAATTAATAAGACTACTTAAGTATAATATGTTTTTTAAATATTTGCAAGACTTTTTTAACTAAAATTTGAAATTTATTAGTATTTATTAGAAAAGTAAAGGATATAATATTATTGGAGCCAAAAAAATTGTTTTTTAATTATTTTTAAGAATAAAACTGGTTGACATCTTAAAAAGTATTATGTTATAATTTGATTGTTGACAAAAAAGAGTGTCTTGGAGGAATACCCAAGTCTGGTTGAAGGGACCGGTCTTGAAAACCGGGAGGTCGAGCAATCGGCGCAGGGGTTCGAATCCCTTTTCCTCCGCCATTTAATTGTTGACGATTATGTACATCGCGGGATGGAGCAGTCTGGTAGCTCGTCGGGCTCATAACCCGAAGGTCGTTGGTTCAAATCCTTCTCCCGCAACCAAATGGTTCGTTAGTCTAGAGGCCTATGACGTCTGCCTGTCACGCAGAAGACCACGGGTTCGAATCCCGTACGAACCGCCAGTTTGGCTCCTTAGCTCAGTCGGTAGAGCAGAGGACTGAAAATCCTTGTGTCACTGGTTCAATTCCCGTAGGAGCCACCATTTAAGATATCAAAAAAGCCCTTATAAATAAAGGCTTTTTTATTTGCAAGTTTATGTCCATATACAGTCCAAAACTATTAGATTTATGAAAAAATTTAGGATTTTAAGCCAAAATCTTTCATATATATTTAAGTAGATATCTCAAAATTATAAAACTTCTAAAGTGAAATTTAGAAGCTTTATTTTATAATTGCATCATCTTGTGTAAATCCCTCAAGTGAATTTTCTTTTACTTGTATGCAAATATAAGTAATATCTGAAGTATCAGAAGCAAAAAATTGCCTTTCTGCTTTTGGCGAAATTTTAATAAAATCACCAGAAATTAAATTAACTTCTTCACCATCAATGATAACTTTACCTGAACCGTTAACAATGAAATAGATTTCTTCATTTTGTTTATGAGAATGAACAAAAGGTACTTCTTGTCCAGCTGGTAAAATATTATAACTAATTTCCGCCCCTGTTAGCCCTAATTTTTCATGTAATTCAACTCTTGGTGCATTTTCCAAACTAATCTTTTTATAATTTGCCATTTTTCTATCCTCCTTTATTTATATTTAATCATATTATACCATAAAAAAATAGTACGCACTTTAAAGTAACTATTTTCATATTTTTTTAATGTATGTTATAATTAATATAATTTATGAGAGGTGCAAAATGAAGAAAAAAAGAGAATTGCCTGAATGTCCTGTCGCAACAACTGTCAGTTTAATTGGTGATAAATGGAAAATATTAATAATTAGAAATTTATTAGAAAGAGTATGGAGATTTAACGAATTACAAAAGTCATTAGATGGGATATCTCAAAAGGTTTTAACCGATAATTTAAGACAACTTGAACAAGATGGCATTATTTATCGTAAAGATTATAAAACTAATCCACCAAAAGTCGAATATGGCATGACTGAACTTGGATTTGAACTTGGTAAAACATTAAATCAAATGGCTTTGTTTGGTGAATTTTATAAAGAGCAAATTAATTATTGAGGCGAAATCATGCAGTGTATTAAAGATAGTATTAAAAATATAAATATTGTTATCGGTTGTAATATAGGTTGCCCTTATTGTTATGCTAGAATGAATAATAACAGGTTTCATACAATAGATGATTTTAATTCACCTGAATTTTTTGAAAATAAGTTAAAAATGTTAGATAATAAAAAATATAAAGCCTATCTATTAACAGGACAAAGTGATTTATCAGGTTGGAGAAAAGAGTGGTTAAATAAAGTGTTTGCTAAAATGGAAGAAAATAAAGAAACACAATATATTTTTTTAACAAAAAGACCGGAAAAAATTAAAATAGATTCTACACCTGATAATGGTTGGTTTGGAGTAACGATTACTTCATCTAAAGAAAAATATCGCATAAATGAACTTAAAAATAATATTAAAGCCAAACATTATCATCTTACCTTTGAACCAATGTTTGATGATGTGGGCGTTCTTGATTTAACTGGTATATCTTGGATAGTAATAGGAACAGAAACAGGTAATAGAAAAAATAAAAGAATTACTAAAACAGAATGGGTAGAAAATATCTATAATCAAGCGAAGAATAAAAATATTCCCGTATTTATGAAAGAAGATTTACTAGGAATATTAACGGAAGAAGAAATGATTCAAGAGCTTCCTAAAGAATTTGGAGGTATGAAATGCTAGCTTTAAAAAATGTAATTATAAAAGAAAAGAAAGTTGATACAGTTTTAACAAAATCAAATTTACCAATCGCAGGTTATTCGATAAATCCTTATGTTGGTTGCCCTTTTGGTTGTAAGTATTGTTATGCCACATTTATGAAAAGATTTACTAATCATAAAGAAGATTGGGGTGCATTTTTAGATGTTAAAATGTGGGATAAAATTAAAAATCCTGAAAAGTACAAAGGACAAACAATGATAGTAGGATCCGTAACTGATGGATATAATTATTTTGAAGGGAAATATAAAAGAACAAGAGCCTTTTTAGAAGAAATGCAAGGTAGTGGAATCAACTTAATTATTACTACAAAATCAAATTTAGTAACAAGAGATATCGATTTAATAAAGACTTATCCTAATCCTTTAGTTGCGTTGTCTATCAATACATTAGATGAAGATTTTAAAAATGATATGGATGATGCACCGAGTGTTAAGTTAAGAATAGAAGCAATTAAAAAAGTACATGAGGCAGGAATAAGAACAGCTTGTTTTATCTCTCCAATATTCCCTGAAATAACAAATGTCTTTGAAATAATGGAAGAAATAAAAGATTTTTGTGATTATATATGGCTTGAAAATCTTAATTTAAGGGGAACATTTAAACCAACAATTATAAATTATATAAATAAAAAACATCTTGAATTAAGAGAATTATATAATAAAATATATACTAAAAAAGATATGACATATTGGGAAGAATTAGATAAACAAGTAGAAAAATATGCTAATAAAAATGGTTTTATGTATGTAATAGATGAAGAACCATTTTTAAAAAATCCCACAGGGAAACCTATCATTATTAACTATTTTTATCACGAAAAAATTAGGCAATCATCAAAAAAGAAAAAGTAGAACAAATTACAAGTATGAAAAGGCTAGCCTAGAAATTGTTTATATATTTAAATGAATTGCTTATTTATATAATTCTGGTGTATTATGCGCCCCATTTGTAGTTTAAAGTATTAAATTAAATTTAAATAAATCATTGTATTGCTGTATCAATTTCTGTAAAAGTTACCAGATAAAACCAAACTAGGATTTCTTATAGTTCGAGTTTTAAAATATTCAAATTTATGTTATATTTTTATAGTTTAAATTGATATATTTTGCAATTAAAAAAGCACTTGCAAATTTGTAAATAATATATATAATTAAAGTATAAGAAATGAGGTAAATAATGAATAATGAAGAAAATACGTTTAATCCTTGTAGTAATAATGTAAGATTAGATTTTAAAACTTGGTTATTTTTATATTTAACAAAGACAGTTAAAACTGAACACATACCAGTTATTAAAGTAAAAAATAAAAAAACAATGGATGTTAAATATAGCCGACCAAATGAAATATATATATTTAAAAATTATGAAGAATACAGAAATTTCTTTTTGATGTATTTAAATGAAGTAGCTGATCATATAATAAATTTAGCTATTTATACAAGAGGTAGCAAAGGACAAATAGTTGCTTTAAAAGGTTTATGCGAGTATATTATTGTTAGAAAGAAAGTCCAAAGCTTTTATAATTCTATTACCCAGGAACAAATAAATAAAATTCATTCAAAAGGTAAATTATCTCCATTAGAGGCAGTACAATTATGGGAAACTTTAGATTTATGTGTAGAAGGCAGTAAAGCTAATCTTCCAAAGAAAAGATGTAAGTATTTTGACTATAATTGTCATGAATGCTTAAGGGAAGCTGCTTCCCATCAATTAGAATATGAAAAAACTAATTTTTTATTAGATAATTCCATAAGTAAAGAACCAGAGATTACAAAAAAACTTAGTTTATTTTAATACTATAAATTTTATTGCACCTTAATTGTGTGCTTTTTTTAAATTACAAGTAATTTTTATATCAATATGAATGTTTTAAAATATTGTATTAACAATAAATTTCGTATATAATATTTAAATAGGAATGATGATGGTTATTATGAAAGATTACAAAAAATATATATTTGATTTAGATTATACATTACTAATTCCAGACTGGTCCAAAGAAGATGATTATTTTAAAAAACATATATCTTTAGATGAACAACAAGAGTTCTTTAAACAAAAACAATCTATCTTAAATAAATATGAATTAGAATTTCCCAAATATAATTCAAAAACATTAAGTAATTTTTTTAAAGATTATGGCTTTAATGTAAGTGAAGAGGTTATAAATGGCTGGATGCTTTATAATAGTAAAAATATAATCGATGAAGTTGCTGAAGGAGTTATAGATTTATTTGAATATTTAAAAGGACATAATAAAGAGATAGTAGTTCTTACAAGTTGGTTTAGTAAAACTCAAATTCCAAGATTAAAACGAGCGGGTATATATAATTATATAGATTATGTTATCGCGGGTGATGATGCCATGAAACCTGATTTAAAATCTTTTGAATTAGCTATCGGAACAACAAATAAAGCTGATTGTATTATGATAGGTGATAGTATTAAAAGTGATAAAATTGGCGCTCTAAATGCTGGCATAGATAGTTATATAATAGATAAAAATCATAGTATCAGAGATTTACTTCAAATGATAATAGATAATAATAAAGGATAATGCTATGAATAAAAAATGTATAATAGTTATTATTATAACTTTCATAATTATTATATTTACGTTATTAGGTATAAATATATATAGTAACTTAACAAATTATACTAACGTTTTACAAGCAAATTGGAATATAAAATTACCTAAAAATTCAATTAAAGAAATATACAATGCTCATTCTGATTCTAGTTTCCATGGTGATGGAATTAGATATCATATTTTTTCATATCAAAATGAAGATGAAATAAAAGAAATATTTAATTGGTCTAATGAAGAACAAGAAACCATATATTACTCTTCTTATAGTGAAAGCATAAATAATTGGTTAAATAAAATTAATGTTTCTCAAGAATATTATCCTCATTATTATAATTGTAAATATTGGTATAAAAAACAAAATAATAATAGTGAGATTATTATTCTTTGGGATAGTAAAGAAAATAAATTATATATTGTTGAATCGCTTTTATAAAATTATAAAAGTAGAAATATTATTCTTATTTAGTTTATCATATATATTTGAATAAGGAAGATTATTAAGCCTTGAAACTAAAGGCCAAATGTATAGTAATAGTAATGAATAAAAAATTAGCTTTTAAAAATAGTAAAATATTAACGCTAATTTTTTTAAATTATTGACACAATGTCATTTTTGATGTATTATTATATTGACATAGTGTCAGTAGGAGGAAAATAAATTGGAAAAACACCTCATAGATGAAAGAAAAGAAGAAATTATTAATGCTTGTGAAAAGTTATACCAAGAATTGGATTTTAAAGATATAAATATTAAACTTATTGGTAGTCACATAAGTGTTGGTAGAACTTCTATTTATAATTATTTTGAAACTAAAGAAGAAATATTTTTAGCTCTTCTTGAAAGAGAATATTTAAAATGGAACGAAGATTTATCTACTCTTCTTAAAAATGAAAAACTATTAAAAGAAGATTTTATAGATAAAATTACGGATTCGCTTTTGAAAAGGAAAACTTTATTAAAACTTATTTCTATGAATATGTTTGAAATGGAAGCCAATAGTCGCGTTGAAAATATTACTAATTTCAAATTAGCCTATAAAGAATCTATTTCTTTATTAGAAGAGTGTTTATGTAAATTCTTTAATCTAAAAGATAAAGAGGCTGAAGAACTGACCTTTACTATATTACCTTTTTTAGTAGGAATTTATCCTTATACTTCTCTAACAGACAAAATGAAAGAAGCAATAAATAAGGCTCATCTAAAATATAAATTTTATACTGATAAAGAAATGATAAAAATGGGGCTAACAAAAATATTAGGGGGTATTAAATGAATTAATACCTTAATAAACATTTATTAACTATAAAATAAAAAAAAAGAAGGAAAATAATAATGAATAAAAAAATAATAATTTTAATTGTTACCATAGTAGTAATTGCCATAGTAGGGGTTAGTTTTTGGGTTATAAGTTCTAACAATAATTCAAATCCAAATGAAAAAGAAATTAGTAATGAATCTTAAAATAAAACGCAAGAAAATAATGAAGAAACCACCAATGATAATGAAACAACTAATGCTAAAAAAGTGGCCATTATTTATTTTTCGGCAACTGGTACAACCAAGAAAATTGCCGAATATATTAAAAATTGGGCAGATGGCGATTTAATTGAAATAATCCCCAAAGAAAAATATACTACTAGTGATTTAAATTACGGAAATGATACTTCTCGTGCTACTAAAGAACAAAATGATTCTAATGCTCGTCCAGAAATTGCAAGTACTATCAATACTGATAATTATGATGTAATCTATTTAGGCTATCCTATTTGGTGGGGAGATGTTCCTAAAATAATCTTAACATTTTTAGATAATCATAATTTAAATGGTAAAACTATTATTCCATTTTGTACATCAGGTAGTACTGGCATAAGTGGTAGCCTAAGTACCCTTAAAAATTATAATAAAAATATTACTTGGCTTGATGGCCACAGATTTGGTTCCGGAGCAAGTGAAACTGAAGTAAAAAATTGGGTTAATAGTTTAAATTATTAAGGAGAAATAAAAAATGAAAGAAGAAAAATTGCATTTAGTTGAAGAATGGGATAAAACATTCCCTAAAAGTGATAAGGTAAATCACCAGAAAGTAACTTTTCATAATCGTTATGGCTTAACACTTGTAGCTGATTTATATGAGCCTATTAATTATGAAGGAAAACTCTCCGCCATCAGTGTATGTGGACCTTTTGGTGCCGTAAAAGAACAAGCAAGTGGCTTATATGCCCAGGAACTTGCCGAAAGAGGATTTTTAACTCTTGCTTTTGACCCTTCATTTACTGGCGAATCAGGAGGAACACCAAGATATATGGCTAGTCCTGATATAAATACTGAAGATTTTCAAGCATCTATCGATTTTTTATCAACTCTCCCAAATGTTGATCCTGAAAGAATTGGTATTATAGGAATTTGTGGCTGGGGTGGCATGGCTTTAAATGTGGCTGCTCTCGACACTAGAATAAAAGCTACGGTTACTTCAACCATGTATGATATGTCTAGAGTAAACGCTAATGGTTATTTTGATGCTGGCGATAATGAAGAATCTCGCTATGAATTAAAGAAAAATCTTAATGCTCAAAGAATAATTGATTATCAAAATGGCCATTATGAACTTGGTGGGGGATGCCTAGATTTACCTGTACCCGAAGATGCTCCCTTTTATGTTAAAGATTATAGTGCATATTATAAAGGTAGGGCTTATCATAAAAGAAGTTTAAATTCTAATGGTGGCTGGAATAAAATCGGCTGTATGTCTTTTATCAATCAACCCATCTTACAATATAGTAATGAAATAAGAAGTGCTGTTTTAATGATTCATGGCGAAAAAGCCCATTCTTGTTATTTCAGTAAAGATGCCTATCAAAATATGATAACAAACAGTAAATATCCCGCTAATAAAGAACTTTTGCTTATTCCGAATGCCGTCCATACTGATTTATATGATAATAAAGATCTAATTCCTTTTAATAAAATAGCAAAGTTTTTTAAGGAAAACTTAAAATGAACAAGAAATTGCTAATTATAATCCTTATTTTAATATTATTTATTCCCATCCCATTTCACTTAAAAGATGGCGGAACTATTGAATTTAAAGCCTTAACCTATCAGATAAGTAAAGTTCATAAATTAAACAGTAATTCAAAGAGTGGTTATGATAATGGAATTATTATTAAAATATTTGGAATAAAAGTTTTTGATAACGTAGGAGAAAATACCATGAATAATAATGATAACAATGATAATAAAGATAGTAAAGATAGTTTTATAAAATCTAATTACCCAAATCTTAATTTTGATTTAACCAAAAGACAAGTTACTTTAAATGATGGTAATATTATGCCTTTAAATGGTCTTGGAACATACAGTCTAACAGGGGATACTTGTTATGATGCCGTATCAAGTGCTTTAGCTTCCGGCGTAAGATTAATCGATACCGCTTATATGTATGGTAATGAAGAAGAAATAGGCCAAGCAATTAGAGATTCTGGAATACCCAGAGAAGAAATATTTGTTATTACCAAAATATATCCTACTCAATATGCTGATCCTGAAAGTGCCATCGAACTTGCTCTTAAAAAATTAGATATAGACTACATTGATATGATGTTGCTCCATCATCCAGGTACTGATGATGTTAAAGCTTATAAAGCTATGGAAAAATATGTTGCCAGTGGTAAGATTCATTCTTTAGGCTTATCTAATTGGTATGTTAAAGAATTAGAAGAATTTTTGCCTCAAGTAAATATTAAGCCCACTCTTGTCCAAAACGAGATTCATCCTTATTATCAAGAAAATGATGTTATACCCTATATCGAAAATTTAGATATTGTCGTCCAGGGGTGGTATCCTTTCGGAGGAAGAGGGCATACAAGTAAATTATTAAATAATGAAGCAATAGTTAATATAGCCAATACCCATCATGTCTCATCAGCTCAAGTAATTCTTCGGTGGAACTTACAAAAAGGTGTTGTGGTAATCCCAGGTTCCTCTAATCCTGACCACATAAAAGAAAATACCGATATTTATGATTTTGAATTAACTGAAGATGAAATGAATCAAATAAATAATTTAGATCGTAATGAAAAACACGATTGGTACTAAAAATTTTAATAAAGAAGGAAGGAATGATTTTATGAGTAAAATTTTAGTAAGTTATTTTTCAGCAAGTGGTGTAACAAGAGGAGTAGCAAATAAAATTGCTACATATATAGGCGGTGATTTATTTGAAATTGAACCTGTAAATAAATATACCAATGAAGACTTAGATTGGACTAATAACGAAAGCCGATCATCAATTGAAATGAAAAATCTATCTAGAAGGCCAGAGGTAAAAAATAAAGTTTCTAATTTAAGTAATTATGATACTGTCTTAATTGGTTTTCCAATCTGGTGGGATTTAGCCCCAACCATAATTAATACTTTTATTGAAGAAAATAATCTTGAAAAGAAAAAAATCTATATATTTGCAACATCAGGAGGTTCAAGTGTAAATAATAGTTTTAATACTTTAAAAAATACTTATAGTAACCTTAACTTTGTGAGTGCGCGCATATTTTCAAGCAATGTATCAGCTAGTGATATAACAAGTTGGATTATGTAGAATTATAAGTATAACTATTAAGTATTTATTATAAAGATGCAAATATCAAATAAAGATAAAATCGAAAAATTTAAAAATTTAGAGGAGGAAAAATAAATATGAAAAAACAAACAGCCGGTAGAGAAAAGTTAGGCAATATAGCCCCTTTATTTGCCAAATTAAATGATGATGTATTATTTGGAAAGGTATGGAACCGGGAAGATAAATTATCTCCTAGAGATAGAAGTCTAATTACTATATCCGCCTTATTTGCCCAAGGCTTATTCCCTCAATTAAAAAGTCATCTTGTGCTTGGAAAAGAGCATGGTCTTACAAAAGAGGAAGTCGTTGAAACCGTAACCCAATTAGCATTTTACTCAGGATGGCCTAAAGCCTGGAGTACTTTTCCTTTAATTGAGGAAGTTTATGGAAGTGATGATAAAAATGAATAAAGAGGAATTTGACAAATTAAATGTCTTTGGCTTAGGAAATCCCAACGATGCTTATGCCAAGTATTTTACAGGTAACAGTTATCTAAATCCTCTTGGCAAAACGGAAAATGGAATCAGTTTTGCAAATGTAACATTTGAACCAGGATGTAGAAATAATTGGCATATCCATGCCTCTAAATCAGGAGGCGGCCAAGTTTTAATTTGTGTCTCTGGATATGGTTACTATCAGGAAGAAGGAAAAAAGGTTCAAAAACTATCTCCAGGTGATGTTGTCGTAATTCCAGCGAACGTAAAACACTGGCATGGTGCCCAAAAAGACTCTTGGTTTAGTCATATCGCTGTTGAAGTACCCGGCGAAGAAACAGAAAATATTTGGCTAGAACCTGTAACTGATGAAGAATATAATAATTTAAGCTAACTAAACAACTTCCAACCATTATCAAATAAAAGGGGCTGTTGAATAATTAATTGTTTAATTATTTGACAGTTTCTTTTTTTTAATATTTCAAAAAAGCTAGAAAGTATGGTACTTTCTAGCCAAATTGTGATACAATAGTCTTGTTCAAGGAGTTGTATCACATGGAATATTTTAACACAAAAAGGTCACTTTTCATAGTGCCTTCAGAAAAATGTAACGTAGAATTTGAAAAAATAGATAAATTTATGCGTTTTTTGGAAAATTCAGGAGTAGGAAACATTTTGGACAATGTAAAGCAAGAAAAGGAAAAATGTAAAGGTCCAAAAGGCTATTCTATATATAATTTATTTGCTATGATTATTTATTGTTTTTCTAAATTTAAAGCAACACTTAGAGATATTGAAGATAAATGTATTTTTGATACAAGAGTAAGCTATATCATGGAAGGACAGATACCAGACTTTTCTACAATATGTTTATTTATAAATGAATATATTGTACCTAAGCAATATGAAATATTTACTTGTATAACGAAGCAAATCATCAAAGAATTTCAGTTAAAAATAGATGATGTATTTTTAGATGGAACTAAAATAGAGGCAAATGCTAATAAATATAAATTTGTTTGGAAACCAGCTAAATTTCATAATAAATTAAACGAAAAAATCAAAAAATTATTACTGGAGATAGGATATGATAATTTTAATTTTAAAACACTTATAGATTCAAAAACATTTAGTGATATTCTTCAAGATTACACTAAAAATAGTAATATAGATATCAATCATATTCCCAATGGAAAAGGAAAAAGATTAACAAAACAGCAAAAAAATTATAAGCTAGGACATACATATTTAGTGAAATTGCTAGAGTATGAAGAAAAAGAAAAAATATGTGGTGAGAATAGAAATTCTTATTTTAAAACAGATTATGATGCCACAGCAATGGTATTAAAAGGAGATTACTATTCTAAACTAAGTCGTGATTTTCATGCTGCCTATAATGTACAAGTATTTGTATCTTCTTTGTTGATTGTAATGTATGGAGTCTTTCAAGAAAGAAATGATATCAAAACTTTTATCCCAATGAATGACTTATATTTTAAATATTATGGTGTTTACCCTTCAAATGAATGTGATGATGCTGGATATGGAAATTATAATAATTATAAATATATGCAAGAACATAAAATTAAAAATTATGTAAAATTTCAACAATGGGAAGGAGAAGCAACTGGAAAATCACCCCAGTTATTTTATACATTTGATGATGGAATAATGTGTTTAAATACTTGTATTGGCGAAGAAGTTCCTTTTGATTACTATCATAGAAGAAAAAGCAAAGAAGGAAAATTATATAAATTTGTTGGTTGTAATGAATGCAATTATTCTTATAAATGCAAGTCTAAATTTAAAAAAAAGATTATAATTACAGATATTATGAATTAATTCCAGAATATGAATTACTAAAAGAACAAGTAAGAAAAAATTTATTAAGTCCAAAAGGAATTGAAATACGAATAAATAGAAGTATACAAGTAGAAGGAACCTTTGGACAAATCAAAAATAATATGAACTATGATAGAATAAGAAGACGAGGATTAAAAAAGGTTTCAGCAGAAATAATGTTAATATGTTTAGGAGTTAATGTAAGAAGATATTTCGAGTCTTATGAAAATAATAAGTTCAAAAGAAACTGTTGGAAAACTCCCAGTAATTTACATAAAGAAATATTTCCATATGTAAAGCCAAAAGAAAAGAAACTGTCAAATAATTAAACAATTAATTATTCAACAGCCCCTTTTTAGCTATAAAAATCCTATTAAATACTTGTACTATTTCTAAACTTATATTAACATATAAAATATAAAGTAGGGTGATTTCATGAAAAATTATTGTAATAGTAAAAGTAAAGTAATGACAGAATTATGTAATTTATATATAAAAGATGATATCGACATATTAGGTTTTAAAGCGAGTTCTGACAACTATATTACTTATCACCATTTAATATCGGTTGAAGAACTAAATTTACTAGGATTTCCCACCCGCAAAACCGTTGCTAATGGTCTAGCCTTAACTAAAAATGCGCATAGTTATCTTCATTTAATTGAAAACTTTGCCCCTGACATCTATGAAAACTTAAATAAAATAATTTTCTTAATCACCAAAGAACGTCGATACCCTGATATAAAAGAAATGAACCGAATTTCTATTTTACTAGAATGTTTCGAATATCGCATGTCCCAATATTATAAAATAAATCCCATTTTTTTAACTAGAAGTCGCACAATAGTGTCATAAACTTTTAAATTAATCGTACATATTAATTAGAGGTGTTAAAATTTGAAAAAACTAATAATATCTTTCTTAATAGGGGCCTTTTTATTTTCAATCATTCCCTGTAATGTTCTCGCCGATTCTCTAAATTTAGATGCTAAAAGTGCCATCTTAATAGATTACGAAAGTGGTAAAGTTTTATATGAAAAAGATGCCGATACCCGACTTCCAATGGCCAGTATGACGAAAATTATGAGTATGCTTTTAATAATGGAACAAATTGAAAATGGTTCTCTTAAATATAATGATAAAGTTTTAATTAGTGAAAATGCCAGTGGTATGGGTGGCTCTCAAGTATTTTTACAAGCCGGAGAAGAATATAAAGTTGAAGATTTACTAAAATGTATTGCTATATCAAGTGCTAATGATGCTGTTGTTGCCATGGCTGAAAAAGTAAGTGGTAGTGTTGATTCCTTTGTTAAATTAATGAATGAAAAAGCTCAAGAACTAGGACTTAAAAACACTTTATTTGCTAACCCTCATGGTCTTGATAGTGAAAATCATTACTCAACGGCTCGTGATATGTCTCTGATCGCGAAAGAACTTTTAAAACATGAAGATATCCTAAAATTCACATCTATCTATGAAGATTATTTAACCAAACCTGATGGTTCTCAAATATGGTTAGTAAATACCAATCGTTTAGTTAGATTTTATGATGGTGTTGATGGCTTAAAAACAGGTTATACTCCTGATGCTGGTTATTGTCTTACGGCTACAGCCAAAAAAAATGGTTTAAGATTAATTAGTGTTGTTATGAAATCTAGCAGTGCTGATACCCGTAGTAAAGATACCGCGACTCTCTTATCTTATGGTTTTAACTCTTTTAAAAACAATATTATTTTATCCAAAGAAAAAAGTTTAGGCACAATTCCCGTTGAAAGAGGAAAAGTATCTCAAGTTAAAGTTTACTTAAAAGAAAATGCTACGGAAATTTTAGGCCTAACTGAAAAAGTCGGAGAATATAGTGTTAATATTAAAGCAAATAAAATAATAGCTCCCTTAAGTAAAAATTCTATTGTTGGTACCGCCGAGATTATAAATAATGAAGGTAATATTATAAATGAAATTGATATTATAATTAAAGAAGATCTTAGAAAAGCTAGTTTTTTCGATTATTTAAAACGTAATTTAAAAACTATAACCGCCGGTAAATAAGTCAAGTTAGGTGTTAATCATTAGTTAAAATGTATACGATTTGTGATATAGATAACAAACAAAGAAGACTTTGTTTAAACAAGTATTTTAAATGATGAAATCTAAAAAGCAAGGGTCAAGATAAACTCTCTTTGTTCGCCCTTGCTTTTAATCTTTCATCTCGTTCTCTCAAAACTTTTTCTAATTGTTTTTGATTATCTATTCTTAATTGTTCTTTTTTAACTGGGTCTTGTCTATGACCTTCAATTTGTTTAGTTTCATAAAAGATGTTATAATATTTAACTCTTATGACTTTTGTTAAAACATTTTCATAAACGGTTATTTCTGTTCCTCTATATATTTGTTTAATAGAACTATCTCTATCTAATATTTGATAGTAATTATTATTCCAAGAAATCATATTACCATTAAGGATAGTTCTAGCGTCTCTAATACATAAAATATTAGATAAATCCATATTATCTAAAGGGACAAATGCAGTATCTTCTTCTTTAGGTTCATAAGCATATTTGTGATTAAGATAGTTACAATAATAATCATTAAAGAATTTATTTAATTCTTCAATGGATTTAATATTATATCTTCTAATATCATTAATTAATCTATTTTGAATAGTATTATTCCATTTTTCAACTTTGCCTTTAGCCTGTGGAGTATTAGCAGCGATAATATTAATACCTAAGTCCTCACACATATGACCAAAGTTAGTTAATTCACCATCTTTAGGATTAATAAGTATAGTATGTTTATCACAATAAAGATTTTCAGGGATACCATACTTAGTAACCAAAATTTCAAGCATATGGACATAACCTTCTAAACATTCAGTAGGCATAAACCAACCACATAAAGCTTCACCAGTAGCATCATCAATAGCTAAATGTAATGAAGATTTTCTATTATTTTGAAACCAATCGTGAGGAGTACCATCAATCATAATTAAGATGCCTCTTTGAGGTGAGGGTTCTCTTAAAGGATGAGTTTCATATTCTTTATTAAAACATTTATGTTTAATAGGTTTAATCCAATTAAATTTTTCATATAAAGATTCAAAGAAAGAATAACTTCTAACCTTAAGATTATATTCTTTAACAACACTAAACATTTTCTTATTAAAAATAATATCTTCATGGTAAATATCCATAAATTGTGTTATACTAATAATCGGATATTTATTCTTGAAGTTCTTAATAAATTCTATTTCTTTTGGAGAGGGAGAGTTATTAGAAGGTTTATTTGTTAAACCGTGAACTAAAATAGAATTAATATCCTTTTTATTTAATTGTACTGAAAGTCTATATATTTGAGTTTTTGTATATCCAGTTAAAGAAGCAATTTGAGAATAAGAATAATTATTATTTCCATCAATTTTATTTTGAATAAGTTTTAGTGCATATTCTTTATTATGCATATAAAAATATCTCCTTTCAAGAGATATATTATACAACATAAGTATGTATACATTTTAACTAATGATGCGTATACATTTTAAAAAAGGATTAACAAATAAGTCAAGTTAGGTTGACTTTTTTTCTTTTCCTACTTATAATAATAAATATGCAAGAATGGCGGAATAGGTAGACGCGCTACTTTGAGGTGGTAGTGGATTTAATCCGTGAGAGTTCAAGTCTCTTTTCTTGCACCACTTGCTAAATAGTTCGAACTTTTTCGGACTTTTGATATAAAAAGATAATTCCTTAGATCAATAAAGATATTAAAAAATAATTATGAAGTTACTATTGATTATATATTAACTCATGACATTGTCCAAAAAGAAAATTATAATAAATGAGAATATTATTTAATGAAAGGAGTTTGCTAAAAATGGAATTTAATCCTTTTGGAGAACATCATAGTTTTATGTGCTCTATATATGATAATATTCCTGAGTGGGATCATGAAAGAGTTCGAAAAAAAATGAAAAAACTACAAGAAGAATATGAGATAAGGCGGAGAATGTGTCAATTTTATTATGAGTATGTTTATGATAAAGATGGAAATTGTGAAACAATCAGACATCCAAATCCTGATTATGATCCAAACTATGCTGAAAAATTACAGGCTAAAAAACAGGAGGAAGAAGCTTTAAGTTTAAAAAAGACATTAAAGCTACCTGAAATAGAACGTAATAGTTAAATATTAATTATAATAATGATTATTGTAAAAATCGAAATAATGGTAAAGATAAAGATGGCTTTGAAATAGAATTTTAAGTACAATACTTGTATTTATTTAAAATAATAATTATTTAAAGTTTTCTGTAGGAGGTTCAATTTATGGTTAGTAATATGAAAGAAAGATATGAAGAATTAAAACAATATGGAAATATAATTTTAAATTATAATGAAATTTTATTATTTTATCCTGATTATTTTAAAACAAAGGTATTACTTGAAAATGAAAGTTTTGTATCTAAAGAACAAGTTGATGATGCTTTTGAAAAAAATTATAGGAGTTCAGCTTTATATAATAAATTAGTCCAATTAGCAATGGCTAATGACGAAATATATGGATTTATGAAACATAATAAAGATCTAAAATATGCCAGTTTAAAAAGTATATTTGATAAATTAATACAGTCAAGCATTAACTTGTGTGAATTAGTAGATTATATAGGGCATTATCCAACAACTTATCCTGTACCAAAGGAAGAAGAAAAAAATCCCAAAATGGAAGAATTATTGGAAAAATATGACATTACTGTTAGATATTACCTAGGCGATATTAATGAAATGCAAATTACATCTGATGATGTTGTAAGAATTATTGATAAATTACACGAAAATTTAGAAATGATTAATTCAGTCAAAGGAATAATAGCATCTAATGATTGGTTATTTACTAGACAATTAAGCGATGAAGCCCGTGAAAAAAATACTATTGATATTATTAATGGTATAGATTCTTTTCCATTATCAACTTACCAAAAACAAAACCAATCTTCAAGAGAAGAAGGCAAAAAATATCTAAGATTACAGCATGGCAAAAAAATAATTTAGCAATTTTAAATTTAAGACTGAGTATTAATGAATGATGTTTATATATCATTTCAAACTTTAATAATTATCGATATAAGATTAAAAATCCTTAGAGCATACACCCCCAAGTGTATGTTTTATTTTAATCACATTAATTGCAGTTTCTAAAAAAATATGCTACAATAATTATATCAAAGTAAATCACTAAGGAGCAGTAACTATGTTAAGAAGAAAAGAATTAAAAAAACGTGGTCTAAGTGCTTTTTATCGCAACTGGAAATCTTGCATCATCGTCTGTTTTGTTTATGCGGTTTTTATTGGGGGAACTATCATTAGTATTAATCGGGAATTTGATTTTAATTATGATTATAAAAGACCTTTAAAAACTTTAAATTTAAGTGCTTTAGAAGGGCAAACTAATTCTGATATTGTAAATGAATTTATTAATGGTCTAACTGGCTCTAAACCTATAGAATCAGAATTTTTAAGTAATGCTACACGTGGAGTATTAGGTACTATTTCTAATAATGTTTCTAAAACTGGTTCCTTTCTTTTTGGCTTATTAAATGCAATTAATGAACTTTTATTTAAAGACCGTATTTGGCCTAGTGTTGTCATTATCATTGGGGCTTTACTATCGCTTGTTTATTGGATATTTGTAAGTAAAGTCTTAGAAGTTGGCAAAAATCGTTTTTTCCTCGAAAATAATCGTTATACCAAAACTAAAGTAAGTAAAATCTTACTTCCTTATAAAATAAATAAAGTAACAAATATAGCTTATACGATGTTTCTAAAAAACATGTATACTATTCTATGGAGTTTTACCATTGTGGGAGGCTTTATAAAATATTATGCCTATAAAATGGTTCCCTATATTCTTGCCGAAAATCCCAGTATTAAACCCCAAGATGCCCTAAAGTTATCAGAAGATATGATGGACGGTTATAAATGGGAATTATTTAAATTAGACTTATCATTTATTGGTTATTTCTTTTTAGGTATTTTAACTTTTAATATTTCTAACTTAGTCTTTTTTAAACCCTATGAATATGCGACTTACACTGAAGTATATTTATATTTAAGAGACTTATCTAAAACAAGAGGACTTAAAAATAATGAATTATTAAAAGATAATGAATTAGATGGCGATATCGTTTTTGGGGAATATCCTATTCCCAATAATATGCTTAAAACCTCTAAAAGAAAATGGTTAAATTATAATTATAATCGGAAATATACTCTTGTTGATTTACTAATATTATTTGTTTTAATCTCGATGCTTGGTTGGATTTGGGAAGAACTTCTTCATTTATTCCAAACTGGTGAATTTGTAAAAAGAGGTACTCTTCAAGGTCCATGGCTTCCTATCTATGGTGGGGGATGTGTTGCTCTTTTAGTCCTCTTAAAAAAATTCCGTGATAATCCTTTTGTTTACTTTACTTTATCGATGGTTGTCTGTGGGATTATTGAATATGCGACTAGTATTTATCTTGAAGTAGTTCATCATATGGCTTGGTGGAATTATGAAGGCTTTTTCTTGAATCTCAATGGCCGTATTTGCTTAGAAGGTCTTATTCTCTTTGGCATAGGCGGGGTAATTGCCACTTATTTTCTCGCCCCAATAATTATTGATTTTATAAATAAAGCTGGAAAAAAATTAAAACTTATCTTCTGTATCTTTTTAACTTTAGCGATATCTTTTGACTTTTATTATTCGACTTTTCATCCTAACGTCGGTGCTGGTATCACTGAAGAAATTACCGAAAAGAAATAATTTAGTTTTTTAAATATTTGTGCTATAATTTTATTATAGGAGTGTGTAATTATGAAGAATAAATTAGGATTTACTTTAGTTGAACTATTATGTGTTATCGCGATACTTTCGGTAGTAACTTGTATTGCCTCCGCGGGTATTGTATCTCTTGCTAAAAACAGTAATAACACTCTTTATTGTGCGAAAATAAAAATCATTAAAAGTGCCGCCTTAGATTATGCTTACAATCATGAATTAGAACTTAATAATAGTACTAGTTACTATGAAAATAACAAAAGTATCACTATTACGGTGGGAGACTTAGTTAAATCTAATCTTCTTACTCCCGACCAAGATAATGATGTTATAAATCCTCTTGATGATACCAGTATGAATAACTTAAATATAACTATTTATTTAGCCAATAATCGCCCAAATATTTACATAAATACCGATAATGTTTGTTAATTTTCCCATTTTATGATACAATATATAACTAAATTAAAGAAAGGGGCATCTTTAAATTGAAAAAATGTGTTTGTTTAATTGGTAAACCCAATGTTGGTAAATCTACTATTTTTAATAAATTAATTCGTGAAAAAAAATCGATTATCATGGATGAACCCGGTATTACTAGAGACCGTATTTATGGTACTGTAACTTATAAAGACAAAAGTTTTTCGCTTATTGATACGGGTGGTGTTACCAGTGATAAAAAAGATTTTAACTTAAGTATTAAAATGCAAGCCTCTCTGGCGATTAATGAAGCAGACTTAATCTTATTTGTCGTTGATGGTAAAAATGGTTTAGATAATACCGATTATTTTATCCGGGATATGCTTATTAAAGAAAATAAAGAAGTTATCGTTGTCGTAAATAAAATTGATAATCAAAAAAGGGCCCAAAACATCTATGAATTTTATGAATTAGGCTTTGAAAAAATTTTGACAGTAAGTGGGGAACATAATCTTGGCTTTACAGAACTTTTAGACTATATCACGAAAGATATTCCTCCTAATCCCACTTATGTCGACCCTATTCCTAAATTTGCCATTATTGGTCGTCCCAATGTTGGTAAAAGTAGCCTTTTAAATGCCTTACTAAATGAAGAAAGAGCAATTGTGAGCAATATTGCCGGCACTACTCGGGACTCTGTTGACACTAAATTTACATACGATAAAAAAGAATATATCGCGATTGATACCGCTGGTATGCGTAAAAAAGGTCGAATTTATGAAAATGTTGAACGTTATAGTTATTTAAGAAGTATGCGCGCCATTGATGAATGTGATGTTTGTGTCGTTGTAATATCCGCGGAAGATGGCATAATTGAACATGATAAACATATTTTAGGCTATGCAATGGAAGCTGGAAAAGGGATAGTTTTAGTCGTAAATAAATGGGATACTGTGAAAAATCAAGATACCGCCATTAAAGAATGGACCCAAAAAATAAAAAATGAATTTCAATTTGCCACTTATCTTAAAGTAGTCTTTTTATCGGCGAAAAATAAAAAACGTATCTCAACTCTTATGCCTGAAATCATAAATAGTTACGAAAATAACAATAAAGTCATTAAAACCAGTTTACTAAACAATGTTATTATTGAAGCAACTAGTCTAAACCCCCCTCCATCATATAAAGGTAAACGCTTAAAAATCTTTTTTGTAAGTGAAACCGCGACTAAACCTCCTAAATTTACTTTTCAAGTAAACGACAAAACTTTAGTCCATTTTAGTTATAAAAGATACTTAGAAAATAAAATAAGAGAAAACTTTGATTTAACTGGTACTCCAATAATTTTACAATTTAAAAACCATAGTGAAAAATAAACTATGGTTTTATTATTAAAATAAAAATAATATTTAAGAACCAATTTTCTCTTTAGCATCAATTCTTCTTTTATGAATAACATGACTTTCATTAAATGTTGTCAAATCTTCACTTCTAATCCCTAACTTAAAAGCAATTTCATCAATATAATCTGAAGTAATATTTTCTTCTCCTCTTTCTACTGCTGCTAAATATTTATAAGATAAACCTAGCTTTGTATAAAACTTTTCTTGGCTAAGTCCACTTTGATAACGATAATATTTTAAATTAATTCCAACTTTTTCTTTTAAATCCATATAGACCTAACAACTCCTTACACTTAATATTATTGATAATTAAACATAATGTCTACCCAGTTATAGCTACACAAAATTTGACAACTAAACAATTTTGGTATATTATATAACTAGTGGAGGAGTTATGGTAAAAAGTAGTACAAATGTAAATTTTAAACTTCAAAATTTACGCAAACAAAACAATATGTCTTATGAAATGGTCGCCAATGCTTTAGGTATAAGCAAAGCTTATTATTGGCAAATTGAAAATGGTAACCGCCGGCTTTATTATGATTTAGCGAAAAGAATCGCGGCTATCTTTAATAAAAAACCTGATGACATATTTTATGATATTTATAAATAAACAAAAATACCTCTTTTTCATATAATGTAGTAGGAGGTATTTTTTTTATGTTCGATGATTCTTTTTTTAAAAAAGTAGAGAAAAAAACCAAAGTTGACAAAAATACCATTATCTCTCTTGCCGAAAAATTACAAGGTGGTAATATGAAAGATGAAAAAACATTAAGTGAAGTAATTGACACTTTAAGTAAAATGACTGGCAAGAAAGTAAACAAAGATTTAAAAGAAAAAATCATTAAAAAAGTCGTAAAAGACGAGGTTCCAAACAGTGTTGATGACATGTTTTAGAATTTTGATGACATGTTTTAAAAACTTTTCATTGCATTTAACCCACTTTATCTGATATAATAAGCGGTAGGTGGAGTAAATGAAACAAATAGATGAAGTAAAACAAATTTTAGAAGACCTAAATGGCATTGAATATGGTTGGATGGATATTGAAAAAAATATTTATCTAAACCAAGACAAGGGTTTTAAGAAAAAATATATCTTACAAAACCCTGAAGAAACTCTTTCCAACAAAGTCGGAACTTGTTTTGATTTAGTAGAGTTAGAGCGAACTTATTTTAAGAACTTAGATGTAAAATATAATTCTTATTTCATGATTTATTATGAATCTAAAAGAATTTATACGCATACATTTATAGTTTTTGAAGCTGATGAAAAATTCTATTGGTTAGAATATTCTTGGGACAAAAATCGTGGTATTCATGAATACATGTCTTTATATGACTTACTAACTGATGTGAGAAGTAAATTCATCAAATTCCATAATATTAAATTTATGGATTATGATTATTTATGTGTTTATAAATATAAGAAACCTAAATTCCATATTGGTTTAAAAGAATTATATAAACACTGTGAAAATGGTGAAAACGTCATTATTTAATTATTGCATATAATTATTTTATATGCTATAATACGTTTTAGAAAAGCGATAATTAAAAGATATGATTTATAAATTATATTTTAAAGAGAGTTAACATACGGTGGAAGTTAATAAATATATTTATAAGTTACTCCTTTTATAGTGAGATTAATCTTCTCCGGATAGTTCCGTTATAAACTAAATAAGTAATCTATTGGATGGTACCGCAGAATTGCTCCAAGCATATCTGTGGTTTTTATTTTTTTAAAGGAAGTGATTATTATTACAAGAGAACAATTTATAGCGTACCGTTCAGCTTACTTTTATTTAAATAGTCTAAAAGAATCGATACCTGTTTTATTAGAAGCAAGCTTAAATAATATTTTAAATTATATCGCGCATGAATTAAGTAATTACGATTTAAAAGCTTATGCGAAAAATCTTTTAAAATTTAAACCTGAAGATTTAAGTTTAAAAGATTTACAAAAGAAAACTATTTTTGTTGTTCGTACTTTACAAGTTATTCCAACTCCTGTTACCAAAGATAGTATTGCATTAGAAAAATATCTTAAAACATTAATAATTGATGAAAAATTAAAAGAAAGAGGAATGAGAAAATGATAAATATTAAAGAAGATGAAAAGTTAAGTGTTTTAAACCATAGTTGTGCTCATCTTTTAGCTCAAGCTATAAAACATTTATATCCTGAAGCTAAATTTTGGGTAGGCCCTGTTATTGAAGAAGGTTTTTACTATGATATTGATTTAGGAGAAAATACTCTAACGGAAGATGATTTACCTAAAATCGAAAAAGAAATGAAAAAAATTGCCAAAGATGGTAAAAAAATAGTAAGACATGTTTTAACTAAAGAAGAAGCTTTAGAAAAGTTTAAAGATGACCCTTATAAAATTGATTTAATAAGCCGGATGGATGAAAAAGAAACTACTATTAGTTGTTATACGCAAGGGGATTTTACTGACCTTTGTCGTGGTCCTCATGTTGAATCTGTAAAAGAACTTAAGAATTTTAAACTCTTAAAAGTAAGTGGCGCTTATTGGAAAGGGGATAAAAACAACCAAATGCTTCAACGTATCTATGGTATTTGTTTTACCACCCCTGAAGATTTAGAAAACCATTTAAATTACTTAGAAGAAGCAAAAAAAAGAGACCACAAAAAACTTGGTAAAGAACTCGAACTATTTATGATGAGTGAATATGGCCCTGGTTTTCCTTTCTTCTTAAATAAAGGCATGATTATTCGTAATGAACTTGAAAGATTTTGGTATGATGAACATACTAAAGAAGGTTATGAATTTGTTAAAACTCCGATTATGTTAAATAAAGAATTATGGGAATTATCAGGCCATTGGTATAACTATCGGGAAAATATGTATACTTCGGAAATTGATGAAAAAACCTTTGCAATTAAACCAATGAATTGTCCTGGAGGTATGCTTGTTTATAAAAATAGTTTACACTCTTATAAAGATTTACCTCTAAGAATTGGTGAATTAGGTCAAGTTCATCGTCATGAAGCAAGTGGGGCCCTAAATGGTTTATTTAGAGTTCGTACCTTTACTCAAGATGATGCACATATATTTATGCGTCCTGACCAAATCGAAGAAGAAATAATTCGTTTAATTAACTTTATAGATAGAATTTATAGAATATTTAATTTAACATATACTATCGAATTATCTACTCGTCCTGAAGAAAAATACATTGGGGATATTGCTATTTGGGATGCTTCTGAAAAAGCTTTAGAAGATGCTTGTCATAAAGCGGGTAAAGATTGTAAAATAAATCCTGGTGATGGAGCTTTCTATGGCCCTAAACTAGATTTCCATATCAAAGATTCTTTAGGTCGAGTATGGCAATGTGGTACTATCCAACTTGATATGAACTTACCTGAAAGATTTGATTTAACTTATATTGACAAAGATGGTTCTAAAAAACGTCCTGTTATGCTTCATCGCGTCATATTTGGTTCTATTGAAAGATTTATTGGTATCTTAATTGAACACTATGCTGGTTTATTTCCTCTTTGGTTAAGTCCTATCCAAGTTAATGTTATCCCCGTTAATAATGAATATCACTTAGAATATGCTAAAAAGATTAAAGAAGAATTACAAAACCATAATATTCGTGTTAATTTAGATGATAGAGAAGAAAAACTTGGCTATAAAATGCGTGATGCTATCTCTAAAAAGATTTCTTATACTCTAATTATTGGTAATAAAGAATTAGAATCTAATACCATCAGTTATCGCCCATGGGGAAAAGAAGAAACTATAACTGTTAGTCTAGATGAATTTATTACTAAAATAACTACAGAAATAACTACTAAAAAAATTAATTAAAAAAACGGACAATTTCCGGTTATTTGACTCCAAAACCGGACGATTTCCAGTTATTTGACTTCAAAAACCGGACGGTATAATAAAAAAATGGCAAAAAACTAATAATTTGCCATTTTTTCTATATCTACAAATACTTTTTCTACTTTATAAGGAGTATTTATTCTTCCAACTATATAATCTGCTGAAACTTTAAAATATTCCATATATTGTATTAAATTATTCGTCAGAATTAAATTAGTACCATTTTCATATTTACTAATTAAAGATCTTGTAATATCTAAACTAATAGATAACTTTTCTTGCGTTAAAAATCTCTTTTTTCTTAAATCTTTAATTCTTTCTTTAATTATGTCTTTATTTATTTCTTTTTTACTACCATAATATTTAGGTCTATTACTAAAACCTAAAGCATAATCCATTGAAACATCAAATATATTACAAAAATCATTTAATCTATTAATTGGGATAACATCATGTTCTTGCTCCCACATTCCATATACACTTCTTGATACATTAAGCATATTTGCAACTTCCCATTGTGTAAGTTCTTTTTCTTCTCTAATGTATTTTAATCTCATTCTAATTTCCGCTCTCTTTAAACAATATTCTACACTCAAACGAAGCCTAAATTAAAATTTGACGCAAAATAGAACATATCGCTTGAAATTATATAAATAATATTGTATATTTAATATATAACATATAATAATACAAAGAATATTACAAAATAAGTTTTGACATGTTTTGTCGAATGTAATGAAATTAAAAATAACTTGTATTAGAATAGTTTAAGCAAAGGAAATGATTATATGGAAAAGAATAAGAAAGTATTTTTAATCGGAGGAATAACACTAGCATTAGTGGCAATCTTTACAGTAGCTTTTGCTTTTTTTACAACCGGCGATAAACAAAAACTAGCTAATACATTTTCATCAGGATGTTTAAGTATCACTATAGATAGTGAAACATCTGCGATAGATTTAAAAGATGCTGTCCCTGTAACGGATGTTGAAGGTCTAAAAGAAGATAATGGTTATAGTTTTACTATTAAAAATAATTGTAGTAAAGAATCAACTTATGCTATATATTTAGATAAATTAGAGAGTACTTTAGAAGCAAACTATGTTAAAGTATCTTTATCAAGTGATACGATGGATAATTTAATAACCAAGTTAAGTGATAATAGTAGTGAAGTAACTAATGAAGGAGCAGTATCATCATATAATTTATTTAATGGAACAATTGGATCTGAAGAAACAAAAGAATTTACTTTAAAAGAATGGATCGATTATGATACAACAGTAGAAGAGGGAGCAAATAAAACTTTTTCATCAAAAATAAATGTAGCGGGAGATTCCAGAGTAACACCAATATCAAATGTAGACATTAAATTTACAAAAAGTTTACTAACCTTAATTGGAACAGTACCAGAAGGAAGTTCAAATATCAAATATTGTACTACTACTGGAAATGTATGTACACCAACAACTCCAATATCACCATCAGATAATAAAATAACAATCAATTTAGAAGAAAAAGAAACCGATCAAATAGTATGTACAAGTATTAATGAAGGTAAAGTAATCTGTAGTAATCCCGTAAATGGTAAATATTGCCCAAGTGGAAGTCCAGCTTGTGAAACAATACTCGCCGATAGAACAGTAGAAAAAGGAGAAGATAGTTTCACAGGAATAGATGACCAAACTCATAAAAATGATCAAGGAAAATCAACATTATATACAGCCGAAGATGATTTTGGTGATTCTATGTATTTTAGAGGTAACGTAGATGATAACTGGTTAGTCTTTGGCAAAGATACCACAAACAACCAATATATTTGGTGGAGGATAATCCGCATAAATGGCAACGGGACAATAAGATTAATATATGCCGGAACAAATAATAGTACAATAGAAGCACCACCAACAACAGGTAATGATACAATGATAACGCCAAGATCCCCAGCAGGTGGTACAAGTTATCCAAAGTCAGTTTATTTTAATAAAACTTATAATGATAATAAATATGTAGGATATATGTATAATAATGAACCGACGGTATCAACAACTCATGATCAAGCACATAAAGTAACAAGTACAAGTACAAAAAGTACAGTTTTAGATGAAATAGTAGACTGGTATAATAATAAAACAAATTTAGGAGAATTAGTGAGTAAAATAGATGTAGATACAGGCTTTTGTAGTGATACAACAATCTCAACTGCCAACCATGGAAGTAGTTATCCAGGGACAGGGAATTTAGGTTATGGAAGTACAGCAACAGCCTATGCTGGAGCCGATAGGGTATGGCAAGCAAGTGGTACAATTTGGAATTCAACTGAACAAACTCCAACATTAAAATGTGGTAAAGATGATGCATCAAGAAAAAGAGATTTATATACAGGCCCAGGGGCAAATGGAACACAAGGCAGTAACGGAACAACAATAGCAGGAAATGGTGCCTTACCAATTCCAGTTGGTTTAATAACAATGGATGAAGTAATATATGCCGGAGGATTTGCTGGTCAAACGAATAATGGTTATTGGTTATATACAAATCAATGGTATTGGACCATGTCTCCGTTTAACTATTATTATTATAGTTCTTCGAACCAGGCCGCTAGCGTGTTCCGTGTGCTTACCGATGGCCGCCTCGGCGACGACAGCGTGAGCGGCACTGTCACTGGTGCTCGCCCAGTAATAAATCTAAATGCTAATACAAAACTTAGTGGTTCTGGAACAGCAACAGATCCATATAAAATAGAATATGACAATTCTAAAGACCAAATTCTAGCAGATAATAAAGTAAATGGTACTCCAACATTTACAGGCCCAAGTTGTAGTAACTGTACAGTAAAAGAAAATGGAATATATACAGCCGAAGATGACTATGGAACAAGTTATGTATATCGCGGCACTGTCGATAATAACTGGGTTAAATTTGGACAAGCTACAAGTGGGGCAGAACAAGGGGATATCTGGTGGCGAATCATTCGAATAAACGGAAATGGAAGCATTAGGTTAATTTATGCTGGAACATATGACAGTGGAACAACGCCAGATGCTAAAAGTGAAAAAAATTTAATAAGTCCAACAAAAAATGCCGGGAATGATTCATATCCCCGAGCTGTAATGTTTAATGAAACATATGATGATAATAAGTATGTAGGATATATGTATAATAGTACTCCTACAGCATCAGCAAATTTTAATGATGCCCATAAAGTAACAAGCAGTAGTACACAAAGTACAATACTTACTCAAATAGATTTATGGTATAAACAAACAAATCTTGGAACTTTACAAAATACATATATAGATACAGATATAGGCTTTTGTAGTGACACCCAAGTTAATAACACAGATGAAACATGGTGGAGCGATGATACAAAATCTGGATATGGAACTAAAACAACAGCATATGCTGTGTATGGGCGTATGTTATTAAACGGCTGGAGAAGCACACAATATCCGACATTAAAGTGTGGAGTAGATCCAGAGGTAAAAGTGGTCGATACAGAAGCTCAAAAAAGAGATTTATATACATATATAGGAGCCAAGCCAATAAAAGCAACTACTAATGTAGTAGAAGGAAATAATGCTTTGCCAGTGCCTGTAGGGTTAATAACGGCTGATGAAGTAGTATATGCCGGTGGATTTGGGGATAAAGAGAATAGTGGATATTGGCTAAACATTAATATGGCTTATTGGACCATGTCTCCAAGTACTTATAGCGGTGGGTCAAGTATATTCATTGTGTATGAAAATGGCAAACTTAACTTCAACGGTGTGCATCACGATAGCCGTGGTATACGTCCTGTAATAAACCTCAAGTCTAATATTAAATTAACAGGTTCAGGAACAACAACAGATCCATATATAGTATCTTAAAATAAAATAGCACTCATTTTGAGTGTTATTTTTATATTAAAGAACTATAGCAATTAAATTATTAGCCCCTTTATTAACTATCTTTGTAACTGTCTGACTAAGTTTATATCTAGTAGCATCTGGCATCATTGAAAGTTTTGCTTGTATTCCTTCTTGGACTATTGCTTCTAAACTTCTTCCAAATATTTCACTTTGCCAAATTGAATTAGCATCTTTTTCATAATCTTTCATGAGATAATTAATTAATTCTTTACTTTGTTGTTCTGACCCTATAATTGGTTCAAAAGTCGATTGGACTTCCACTTTCATAAGATGAATAGAAGAAGCTGTCGCTTTAAGTTTAACTCCATATCTTGAACCCTGTTTTACTATCTCTGGTGTTTCTAATTTCATATCTTTAATAGTGGGATATACTATGCCATAACCTGATTGTCTTGCTACATTTAAAGCTTGTTTTATGCCATCCATTTCTTCTTTCATTTCTTTATAATTAGCAAATATTCTAATTAAACCAGCTTTACTAGTCGCGGAATCTCCCATAATACTTGTTAAAACTTCATTATAAAGTTCTTCTTTTGCTTCTAAGTTTATTGTAACTGTCCCAGTCGCGGCATCAAGTTCACTAATATAAGATTTATTAATATAAGGACTATCTTGAAAATGTTCTAAAATAAAATCAATATCTTTAATTTTTTCGACACTAATAACTGATTCTTTAATTTTATCTAAATAATGTTCTTTAATTTCATGATTTTTGGGAAGAGCATCTATCCATTCGGGAATATTTACTTTAATATCTAATACTGGAAATTCATATAAAGCTTTTTTAAGTATTTCCATTATTTCTACTTCATTCATTTTTTCAGCACTAATAGGGATTACTGGTACTTGATACATATCTTCCATATCTTGAGCCATTCTTACAGTCTCAGTATTAGTGGGATGTACACTATTTAAAATAACGATAAAAGGTTTACCAATTTCTTTTAATTCATTAATAACTTTGGCTTCGGCATCCATATAATTATTTCGTGGTATTTCCCCAAAAGAACCATCACTTGTAACGACAATTCCTATCGTTGCATGATCTCTAATAACTTTTTCGGTTCCAATTTCGGCAGCTTCCACAAAAGGAATTGAATCTTCAAACCATGGGGTTTTAACCATTCTTGGATTACCATCTTCATCTTCATAACCAGTTGCTCCTGGTATTACAAAACCAACACAATCTACTAATTTAATATTAGTTTTAAATTCTTGCACCATAATATCTGCTCCATTTGAAGGAACAAACTTTGGCTCTGTTGTCATAATTGCTTTTCCTTGTGCACTTTGAGGTATTTCATCTAAACAATGTTTCTTTTCATATTCATCATTAATATTAGGAACTACTAGATTTTCAATAAATCTTTTAATAAAAGTTGATTTACCAGTCCGAACAGCCCCCACAACCCCAAGATAAATGCTTCCATTACCTCTTTTGGATATACTTTCTAGCAATTCTTTTTTCTCCATTAATTCACCATCTTTCAAACTTTCTATTTAACCATATGATAACACTATTAAAAATATAACACTAAAAAGTTATATATTACTTGAATTTTTCTAAATATTATTGTAATATATTTATATAACATAAGATATTACATATTGTAATATTTATATATATAGAAGTTTTGACAACATTTGTCGAACCTAATGAAAAAGTATTTAAAAAGCGTTAAGATAGTTAAGTAAGGAGAATTATCGTGAAAGAAAAAAATAAGAGATTATTAATTATAATAGGGGTTTTTCTATTATTTGGAGGTCTAGCTCTAGCGTATTTTGTAGGAAGAATGTTAACTGGAGGAGAAGGAGCAACCACTACAGTTACAACCGCGAGTGTTAAAAATTCTACAGTAACTGTAAGAGGAACACTTGAGTTTACATATGATGGAATGCTTCCTGGTCATACAGAAATTTCCGGAGTTGAAGTAACCGCGACTGGTAATAATGAACTTATTCCCTTTGACTTAATATGGGAGGGAAGTAATACCCTAACAACTAATCTAAATTTTACAGTTTATAAATCTAGTAATGAAACAACTTATGAATCAAATTGTGAAAAAATAAAGAAAAATGTTTCAGGTGGCCAAATGTTATATGAAGAGTGCTCTATTCCCAACCTAGAAAATTTAGGAGACCCTATTGCGACTGGTACTATAACTAATAGTACCCAAAGTAGCATTTTTACTTTAGCTAAAGATGAATTTATTACTTCCACTGAAAATGGTACTAAAATGTATTATTATGTCGTACTAGAATATCCTAACTTATCACAAAGTCAAAATGATGATATGGATGGTGAAAAAGGTTTTGATGGTATCGTCAAAGTTCAAGCATCAGACATTGAACCTGATATTAATATTATCGCAACATATATCGAAAATAAAGAAACAGGCAAATATGAATCATCTAATACTATTCCTGAAAATTATATTTTAAATGAACAAGAAAGTAGCTGTACTAATGATGCTATTCCTAAATGGAATAGTACCCAAAATGGTTTACTTGTAACTAACTTAAACAAAAGTGGTACTAGTTGTGAATTATATTATGATAAAGTATTAACAAGTAAAGAAGTGCTAGAAGATACTTTAAAGCAAGATTCAAAAGGTGATGTTCCTTCGATAACAGGTCCAGCATGTGGAAGTTGTACAATGACTGATAGTGGTATATATAAAACAGAAGATGATTTTGGAGATAGTTATGTATATCGAGGAACAGTCGATAATAACTGGGTAGTTTTTGGAAAGGATAAAACTGGTAGTAATTATATTTGGTGGCGAATTATTCGGATAAATGGTAATGGAACAATAAGACTTATTTATGCTGGAACAAGCACTAGCCCTAAAAGTGCCCCAGAAACAACAGGAAATACAACAATGATAAAACCGAGAACTGAAATAAACACAACTGACCAATATAGAATGGCTGTAAGATTTAATGAACAATATAATGATAATAAATATGTAGGTTATATGTATGGCGGAACAAAAGGACAAGCAAGTACAGGCTATGATGCAGCACATAAACCTGAGACAAAAAGTACAGTATTAGAGGAAATTGAATATTGGTATAACAATAGTACAAATTTAGGAGATTTAGCTGAACAATATATAGATGTTGAAACAGGCTTTTGTGGAGATAGAGGGGTAGATACAGCATCTGTATCAGGATATACAGGACAAGGTTATGGAACTCAACAAACAGCATATGCTCCATGGACAAGATTGTATAATGGAAGTAGTTGGAAAAAGCCACAAACGCCAACATTGAAATGTGGAAAAGATACAGCAGCCCAAAAAAGAGACTTGTATACAGGCCCAAGCGCAAAAGGCACGAAATCAAGTAGCGGAACATTGATTGAAGGCAATAATAAATTGCCTGTCCCAGTAGGTTTAATAACCAGTGATGAAGTAGTATTTGCAGGAGGATTCGGAGGAGCTTCCAACAATGGTTATTGGCTATATACTGATAGGCATTATTGGACAATGTCTCCGTCTCGCTATTATAGTAGTTCTTCGAACCAGTATGCTTACGTGTTCGTTGTGTTTGATAATGGCAGCCTCAACTTCGACTACTACGTGTACGACGCTAGCACTGGTTTGCGCCCAGTAATAAACCTCAAAGCTGATACAAAATTAACAACATCTGGAGGAGGAACAGAGGGTTCGAGAACTAATCCATACATAGTTGAAACGTAAATACTTACCTACGGACAGTTTTGAATAAAGCCAGTGTTTATGGGGGATAAATAGCCATATTTTTCGCCCAATTATTAGTT
>CANQHE010000004.1 GCA_947623735.1 uncultured Bacilli bacterium | reverse complement strand
CTCAATTAAAAACTTCTTATTATACATATAGCCTTATTATAACTAATAATTGGGCGAAAAATATGGCTATTTATCCCTCATAAACACTGGTTTTATTCAAAACTGTCCGTAGGTAAGTATTTTACCAGAAGTAACTTTTTGCAAACGTTGTAAGCAAAAAGAACTAACCATTTTGAACCACCACTCTACACTCCTTGAAGTATTTCTACTTCCATACGTAGCCTACGTTCCGACTACGTATGGATTAGTTCTCGAACCTTCTCCTCCATCACTTTGAGTAGTTATATTTGTACCAGCTTTCAGATTTATTACTGGGCGCACACCATTGATAGTGTTGCCCACGCCGTCGTAGCCGAGGTAGCCATCATTTCGCACAGAGAACACGCGAGCATACTGGCTTGAAGAACTACTATAATAATAGTTATACGGAGACATTGTCCAATAATATTTATCGGTTTTTAACCAATAGTTTGCATTGGCTTTTCCATAAAAACCTCCAGCATAGATTACTTCATCCATTGTAATTAAACCAACCGGTACTGGTAAAGCATTATTTCCTTCGACATTTCCGCTTAATCCTTTCGTTCCTCCGCTTGTTGCACCCGGACCGGTATACAAATCTCTTTTTTGAGCTTCTTTATTTAATTGTTTGCCTATAACATCATATCCACATTTTAATGTCGGCTTTTGTTCTGATGTATTTGTACTTGTGCTATTTTGTTGCCATACTCTATCTAATCCCGCATACCCTGATTGACTTGTTCCATAACCATTTCCAGTATAAGGACTATGATTTCCTTGCGCTAAACTACTATCACTACAGAATCCTGTATCTACATCTATATATTGAGCTGCTAATGTTCCTAAGTTTGTATCACTATTGTACCATTGTTTGATTTGCGTTAAAGCGTCACTCTCTGTGCTACTACTATCTACTTTATGAGCTCCATCAAAATCTGTACTTGCACTTCCTTTTTGCCCTGGATACATATATCCTACATATTTATTATCATTATATGTTTGATTAAAATATACCGCTCTTGGATATGTACTATTTCCAGTACTTTGTTTTGGATTGATCATTGTTTCATCGCCTGTTGTTGATGGAGCAGATGTCTTGCTATTACTTGTTCCAGCATACATTATTCTTATACTTCCATTACCATTGATTCTTATAATTCTCCACCATATGTAATTACTGCCTTCTTTTCCAAACACTAACCAGTTATTACTTACTGTTCCTCGATAATAATAACTTGTACCAAAATCATCTTCTGCTTCATATATTCCATTTTCAGTTAAATCACATCCACTATCACATGATGTTCCTGTAAAGCTGTCAACAGTTCCTAGCGATTTTTCTTTTGCACTATCTGCTGCAGTTTTATATCTAAAATATAAATAACATTTTAAATTTTCTTTTTCAATATTATTTATAACAGCACTCCATGAATTATTATCCCACCCTATAGTGGTATTTCCTTCACACATACTATTTTCAGTATCAAGTACATAGCCATCTTCTTGTGAAGGAATATTATTAGTTTTCTTATATGTTCCATTTTCATTTTCAACATATATTCCAACTTGTTGTTTTATATTAGTTATATTATCTTCATTTAAATATATTTTATCAGTAGAAGAAGTATTTATTTTATAAATAATACCTACACTTATTAATAAAATAAACATTAAAGATATTATTATTTTTCTTTTCATATTATTCAACCCCTTCCACTGTATATGGATCAGTAGCACCACCACTGCCAGATAATTTTAAACCGCCATCTAGGTTTATTACTGGGCGCACACCATAAGCATTGTAGCTCACGTTGTAGTTGCTGAGGTTGCCATTAGTATGCACAATGAACACGGAAGCACCGCTGCCGTCATAGTGATTCGGAGACATTGTCCAATAGTATTGGTTTGTATATAACCAATAACCATTGTTCGTTTGGCCTCCAAATCCTCCTGCAAATACTACTTCATCACTTGTTATTAAGCCGACGGGCACTGGTAACTTATTATTTCCTTTTACTATTGTTCCATTGCTTCCTTTTGTTCCATTTACATTTGCGCTTGGACCTGTATACAAATCTCTTTCTTGTGCTGTTTTATCTGTTGATCCATCTGACTTATATCCACATTTTAACGTTGGTGTTTGGGTTTTCTTCCAATTATTATTATACAATCTTCCCCATGGGGCATATCCTGTTTGACTAGTTCCATAGCCTTCACCTTGATAACTTGTAAGCACAGTTTTATCTACTTGTCTATCTCCACAGAATCCTGTATCTACATCTATGTAATCTGCTGCTAATGTTCCTAAGTTTGTATTATTTGTATACCAATTTACTATTTCATCTAATACTGTACTATTACTTGCATTTGTATGTGTTTCATTAAAATTGTTCTTACCTGTCCCACCTGTCCTATAACCTACATATGTATTATCATTTGCTGTTTGATTAAAATACACAGCGCGAGGGTATGAACTACTAATAGTTTGCTTTGGCGTTATCATTGTATCTACTCCTTGCGGATTTGGAGCAGTTTTTTTATCACTACTAGTACCAGCATAGATGAGTCTTATTGTTCCATTTCCATTAATGCGGATTATTCGCCACCAGATATATTTATTACTATTTTTCTCTTGGCCAAATACTACCCAGTTATTATCAACTGTACCTCGATACACATAACTATCTCCAAAATCATCTTGAGTCTTATATATACCATTTTCCTTTAAACTACATCCATCAGAACAGCTTGTTCCAGTAAACGTTCCTTCAGTTATACTATCTTTATCTATACCAGCAAGTATTTTATCTCTTGCTTCATATGGATTATATGCTTTAAAAGAAATATCACATTTAGTTCCACTCTGAGTTGCATGAACCATTAAAGAATTAGTACCATTATTCCAATCTAAAGTTGCTCCTCCTTCACATGAACTTTGATCTTTATCAAGTGTATATCCTTCTTTAGGTACACTTGTTGTTTCACTTTTTTCTCCTTCTTCATTTATTAAATATATCTTTCGAATAGTTATATCGGCAAGAGAATTCTCAGCTTCCTCTACAGTAACAATTCCATCAAACTCGCCATTAATATCAATATTTTGATCTGAATTTTGATTAACAAACTCTAAAACAACATAATAATATATTGGATTACCATCTTTAGTTCCTTTTATTACTTCATTAGTTAAAAGTGTTGCTTTAACTTCATCTCCTACATCAATATTACCCGTTGCTACTACTTCTCCTAAATCTTCAAAATTATTTTCTTTACAAACTTCAAAATGTTTTCGATAATTAGCATTTCCTGATTGGGTTTTAGTGCAATCAATCTCTGGAGTTGGATCAATCGGTGTTTTACTTCGGTAAACATAATACTTTAATCCTGTTTGCAAAGTATTTTTACCTTGCCAAATAAGATTATATTCAATTATTTGATTTTCAGCTGTTGCGGTTACTTTTATTGCTGATACATTTTTATGTCCCGGCAAAATACCTTCATCATTAAAAGTTAAAGTTCCCTCTACTACTAATCCCACATTTTCAATTGTTGCTGTTTGCACTGTTACTCCTGTTGTATCAGCATTTATTTTAGATGTTGCTGTAAAATACGCAAAACTTATACCCGCAATTATCAATATTCCCAATATCACCAATATTACAACATATCTTTTTTTCATCCTCTTCCACCTTCATTTTAATATTTTAATACTTCCTCTAAAATATTTCATTACGTTCGACAAATGTTGTCAAAACTTTTTTAGCATTACATTATGTATTATTTATATGCTATATTAAATATACAATATAATTAATAAAATATCAAGATATATTGTTCTATTTTGCGTCATTATTTTTCAAAAAAAGCACTTCCTTCCATTTTTAATCATATAATATATTAGGTGATATTCTATGTTTGGCACTCCCCTAAATAATGGTCTTACTCTAACTAAAGTTATTGGTGGTCTTTCTAAAACTTTAGGTATCGCAAAAGAAATAATCCCTCTTTATAAAGAAGCAAAACCTATGCTTAAAAATGCTCGTACTATTATGTCCGTCCTAAAAGATATGAATACTAATTCTAAACCTCCTAAAAATAACTTTTCTTCCAATAATTTAGCTAAAACTAAAAAAACGAGTCTAACTTCCCCTAACTATAAGGTTAATAGTCCTCGTTTCTTTCTTTAATAATCTTTTCTAAATTTTTTATTTCTGTTTTATGTTTTATAATATCTTCTTTATTAGAACTAGGAATTTTATTTAATATTTCTTGTTCTTTTTTAACTAAATATTGATAATATTTTATATTATTACTTTTCCCATACTTTAATAAAAAATCATTATCTTTCCTTTTACTTCTAATAAATCGCATAATAGGATAATATTTATTATTTTCTTCTATTACTATTTCTATTTCATTATAATAACCTAAATCAGCCATTTCTCTTCTTAAAATATCATAATTATTATTACTACTAATAATAAATTTATTTATATATTCAGGAGCATTTTTAACAATATTTAAAATTGTTGTCCCTCCAACCCCTGATATTACAGCAGTATTAATATTTTTATTATCTATCCCTCTAAAACCATCAGCCACATAAGTTGTAATATTAAGATTAGCTTTATTTATATTTTTTTTGGCTCCCTCTAAAGCATTTATACTTATATCTGATGCATAAACTTCTTTACATAAGTTATTTTTTTTTAAATAAATAGCTAAATAAGCATGATCACAAGCTATATCTATTACTATATCATCTTTATTTATTAATTTCGCAATTGCTTTTAATTTATCATTTATCATTAATCAGATAAAAAGTCCTTTAACTTCTTCGCTCTTGAAGGATGTCTTAATTTTCTTAATGCTTTAGCTTCTATTTGTCTAATTCTCTCTCTTGTAACATTAAATTTCTTTCCTACTTCTTCCAAAGTATGACAAGTTCCATCTACCAGTCCAAAACGTAATTCTAATACTTCTTGTTCTCTTACTTGTAAAGTCATTAAAACACTCTTAATTTCTTCTTTTAATATTTCATTTGTTGCATATTCTTCTGGTGACATACTTGATTCATCTTTAATGAAATCTCCTAAATGGGAATCATCTTCTTCCCCAATTGGTGTTTCTAATGATACTGGTTCTTGACTTATTTTAATAACTTCTCTTACTTTATCCAAACTAATACCCATTTTTTTGGCAAGTTCTTCTTCGGTTGGTTCTCTATTAAGTTCCAAAGTAAGTTGCCTTTGAATCCGACTCATTTTATTAATCGTTTCTACCATATGTACTGGTACTCTTATTGTTCTTGCTTGATCGGCAAGAGCTCTTGTAATTGCTTGTCTAATCCACCATGTCGCATAAGTTGAAAATTTATAACCCTTATCACTATCAAATTTATCTACGGCTTTCATAAGACCAATATTTCCTTCTTGAATTAAATCGAGAAATAATAATCCTCTTCCGACATATCTTTTTGCTATACTAACTACTAAACGTAAATTAGATTCGGCAAGTTTATTTTTAGAGCTTTCATCCCCATTTGCTACTCTCTCACTAAGTTCTAATTCTTCTTCGGGTGAAAGTAAACTAATTCTTCCGATTTCTTTTAAATACATTCTAACCGGGTCATTAATATTAATATCTTTGGTAAGTTCCGCATCATCTAAAATGATTGGTTCTTCCTCAAGTATTTTAGGTACTCCATCTTCCCCACTTGCTTCTTCATCATCCGCGATAACTTGAATTTCATTTTCCATTAAAATATTATAAATATCATCTAAAGAATCATTATCAATTTCAAGTCCTTTTAAAGCATCCGCTAGTTGTTCAAAAGTAATATACTTCTTTTCTTTCCCAATTTTTAATAAATCACTTATTCTTTCTTCTAATGATTTAATTTCTTCAATTTTTGCTACAGTCTCATTTTCTTTATTCATTTCCTACACATCCTTTTTTTAATTCAATTAATTTTTTCCCTAATTCCATTTTTTTACTTTCATCCATCATTGTTGCTATCTGTAATTTAATTTCTTTTATCTCTTCTTTAACCCTTTCGCTTTCCGCGGCTTTAATATACTCTAAAAAAGCGTTCATGTCAAGTTCTTCTTCTCTTACACTCTTTATAATATCCATAACATCATCATATATGTAATCTTTTGTTTCGGAAAAACTAATAAAATCTGCTAAATTAATATTTCCATTACTTTCTAAATAATATATTATTTCATTTGCTATACTTCGATATTTTTTAATACTTAAATACCCTAAATCTTTTTTAAATCTTTCAATATATACTTTATCATTCATCATAAAATATAATATATTTTGACAAGCAACTTCATATTTAGAAATATTTTTCTTCTCTTTTTTCTCTTCTCTTTTAATAGTTACATCTTTTTTTATAGTTATTTTATCTAATTCATTATTAATTAAATCAATCGGTACATTATATTCTTCACTTATTTTTTTAACGGTTAAACTTCTTGTTAATTCATCATTAACATCCCTTAAACTACCGACCATCTCTTTAATATAACTAACTAAATCTTCAGTTTTTGATAAATCTTTATTATTTTTAAAATATTTAAATTTAAAATCTAGAAAACTAATTGGTTTTTTAATATTATTAATTATTGCTTCTATCCCATTCTTAATGATATATTCATCGGGGTCTTTTTCTCCTGATAATCGCACTATAAATGGGGTAATACCCGCTTTTTCTAAACTATTACCATTTTGAAAAGTCGCTATTTCTCCGGCATTATCATTATCGAGCATTAATATAACTTTTGCTTTTAAGTTTTTAATAACATTTATTTGTTCTTTGGTCATACTTGTTCCCATTAAGGCAACCACATTTTTAACACCTTCGGAATATAATCTAATCGCATCCATATTTCCTTCCACAATTACGATTTCTTTTTGTTTTTTAATCTCACTTAAAGCCCGATGGTAATTAAAAAGGATTTGTCCTTTCTTAAAAATCGTACTTTCTTTTGAATTAATATATTTTGCTTGGTCACTATCTTCATATATTCTTCCGGTAAAACCTACGGGATTACCCTCTAAATCGTGAATTGGAAATATTATGCGTTTATTAAATACATCATTTAAATAAGGTCCATTTCTATTTACTAATCCAAGATTTACTAAAGTATCAACTTTATAATTTTTTTCAATTAAAAGTTTATTTAAAGAATAATCAGCATTAAGTGCTAAACCTAAAGAAAAATCTTTAATTACATCTTCTTTAAGTTTTCTTGCTTTTAAATATTCTTTAGCTTTATTTCCCTCTAAAGTATTTAAATTATTTTGATAATATTTTAACGCCAAATTCATTATTTCATATTCTTCACTATTAGTTTTCTTCTTATTAGTAATACTAATATTACCTTTAAAATTTAAACCACATTTCTCAGCGACTATTTTAACGGCTTCTAAAAAACTTACATTTTCCTTTTCTTTTACAAAAGTAAATACATTCCCCGCGGCGCCACAAGAAAAACATTTATATATTTGCTTTTCTTCACTTACCGACATACTAGGTGAATGGTCTTCATGAAAAGGACAAACCCCAAAATAATTCTTTCCTTTTTGAGTAAGTGGTAAATAACTTGAAATAACATCAACTATATTGGCTTTTAAGCGTATTTCCTCAATTTCTTTATCTTGCACTTACCTCACCTCTTTTTTTGCCTCTAATTATATTTATTACCGCCCAACCCCCGATTTCCTTCAAAAAAAGCAAATTTTTTTCAAAAAATTCACTTTTTTTCTAAATTTTAGCTAATTTTCTCTTTATTTTTTAAAATTCCATAATAAATAATCTGTTTATCATTCGTATTATTTTTACATGTAATAAGACTAATCATTTTTAGAGAATCATTTCTAATATTTAAATAACCGGTCTTTTTTTGTTCTTCAAAATAATTTATTTGATAAATATATTTATATCCTTTATAATAAATATAAACATCATCTAAAATATCTAACTTATCTAAATCTTTAAAATAAGCATTACTTGCTCCTCCTGAATGTGCGGCTAAAATTATATTACTTTTATCTTCATCGGGAAATGTACTATCCTCTTGTACTAATATATTTTTATCTACTTGATTGTTATCATCACCAATATTAAAAAGTTCTCGTTTTAAATTAATTTTTGGTATTTCAATTATTGCAAAATAATCTAAAACTTCTTCTTTTTCTTCTAACTTTTTTTCATAAATAATATCCGCGACTACTTTTTTAGTCTCAAAACTAAAGGTTATAACTATTAAAAATAATCCACTAAATAATAATAGAAGTTTAATAATTCTCTTCATTTTTCTTAAAAATTCCTAAATATCCTAGTCCTAATCCTATTAACCATAACTTATGATTATTAGAAAGTCCCGTATTAGGTACTTTTATTTCTAATCGCTCTTCCTCAAAATATGTATTCTCATCATTTTTAAGCTCTAAATTATCAGTAATACTCTTTTCTTCCTCTCTTTCTTCCTGTTTTTTAACTTCAATTAAATCATTATAAACTTTAATCACATTTGCATCATCTGAAACATAAAATTCTATATCTCTTTTTTGATAACCATCTTTGGTCTTGATTTGTTTTAAAATATATTTCCCATAAGTTAAACTAAGATTAATATTTCCTTCCCTGTCAGCTTCAATTACTTTAATTAAATTATTAGATGCATCTCTAAGTTCATATTTAGCATCCTTATTAAGTATTAAATCTTCTTTATTATTAAGAATCGATATAATATTTATATCTTTATAAATAGCTTTTTTATCTATTGTTAATTCTACGTTTTCTTTTATTACTTCAAAATATATATCTTCCATTTCATTTTCTAAACCCTTCGGGGCTTTAATTTCTCTTATAAAAAATCTTTCTCTAGGAATTTCATCTACATATATTTCCCCTAATTCATTTGAGGTAAATGTTCCAAATAAAATCCCACTTTCATAATATATTTCATAAACTCCACCTTCTAAAGGCAAATTTTCTTTATTAGATAATTTAATAGTTAAAGAAGGATTTAATATTTTTAAATACATCAGAGTCGAACTAACCTCTAAATTTCCGCGATTAATTAAAGCATGATTATTATCTAAATAATAAAATAAACTAGCTTTATCGGTTGGTTTATTCCGGGTTAAAGTTAAATATTCAGTTCCCGAAGAATTAAAAGATAATCGTACTTTATTCTCATCTTTAAACACATTTACTGCTCGATTATCTTTAAAATAATAATCTTTTAAAACTTCGTTTGTATCAGTAAGTTCAATCTCTTCATTAATTCTCACTACTATTGGTTCATTTAAATCCTGAGTTTTTGTAAACGAAGGAATAACTCCAACATTTTCTACATCATATAATATTGCTTGTTCTTCATCGCTTAAAAATTCTTTTTTATTTCCATCACTTAAAGCAAAATAAACCTTATTACTATCCCCCATCATATATTGCCAAATAAGCATTTGAGTTGCTTCATACCATTTAATATCCGTTCTATCTTTATAGCCATAACCAAAATAAGTTAATTCTTTTAATCTAATATAATCTTTATAATCAAACATATTATCCATAGAAGTAGAAAAATAAGTATAACTTTTATAATTATTAAGAGCAATATCTTTATCGGGATATAAACTATAAAAAACTTCATTTGTTTTACTATCGCGAATAATATTCATTGGTTTAGTCTCATTACTATCTTCTAAATGATAATAAATATCCTCTAGTTCTTCAGTTTTAACATTTTCTAAAGCTTTAACCCCATTTATTCCTAAAAAGAAAACCATTGTTAAAATTCCACATTTTAAAATATTCTTCATAAATCTCCATTTCTAGGTAAAAGAAAAACTCGCAAGAGTTACCCTTACCATAATGGTAATATAACTTTACGAGTGAATAATCATACTATAGCATACCCTTTCCTATTTGTAAAGAAAAACTTAACCTTCTAAATATTTATTTGCTATTTTTTTATTTATTAAAGGAACTAATAAACTAAAGAGTAATATTCCTATAAAAGGCGCTTCAAACTTTAAAATTAAACTTAATAAATAAACAATTACTCCAAGAACTATTCCATATAAAAACATTACTTTTTTATGATTAGGTGTATTATAAATATCTGGTAAAATAAAGATAAAAGCAAAATAAGCTCCCCCATTTAATAATAAATTATAATCTTTAAATACTATTAGTCCTATTAAAGCCATCATAAAATATCCTATTATTGCTCCGATAGCCATATCTTTTTTATAGTATTTATTAAGAGCTAGAATAATAAAACTAATAATTAATGCGAGGATACTAGTTGATGCTATACCCCCTATTTCTAATCCTAAAAATCTATCAAATAAATTATAATTAAATTTATCTAATTTCTCACTAATATTTAAATACGAATAACTATTAATAACTAAAGCTAAAATTAAAATTATTCTAAGCGCGGCACTTTTATTAAAACTAAATTTCTTCATCTTTTCTAAATATTTAACTACCACTAAACCCGTGAATAAAACTATCGGAAATATCATTAAATTAGTATTTATCGATATACTAAGAGTACTAATTAAACTAATAAATATATATTCTTCTTTGTTATCTTTAAATATTTTCGCCACTATAAAACCTACTATAATACTTACTAAAATAAAATATATTGGAACAAATACCATTTTAAATTTAACCATACCATTAAAATATAAAGCAAGTCCATTCTTATATATTCCGAATAATATTAATGGTACTATCGCTAAAAAATAACTTTTAATTAAACTATTTATATCTTTACTATTATGAATATAAGGTAATTTATTCATTTCTATCTCCTTTTAAATACTTATTAAAATTTATGTATACCGGGCAAATATAAGAACAAAGTCCACATCTTAAACATTTATCTTTAACTTTTAAATAATAATTTTTATTACTTAAAAGTAAAGGATTTATTCCCACCGGACATATATCTATGCAAGCCCCACAATTAAGACACTTTCCCTCGAGTCTTTCTTTCTTTTTTCTCATAACCATTAAACTATCTAAGTTATTAGTTACAATAATATTATTTATATCTACTACTTCTCCCCCCATAAGTCCATTCGCAATATAAATAACATCATCACTTTTATACTCTAAAAAATTATCTAATGCATCTTTTAGTTTTACGCCCATTTTCACTTTAATAATTGTCGGATTTTTAATTGCATCCCCACTTATCGTTATTAATTTATCACTTTTCTGTCTATTTCTTTTAATCAAATTATAAATATCATATAACATACTCGTTTTAATAACTACTGTATTTTCTTCTTCTAAATTTAAATAATCTAACAAAAACTTTTTCTTTCCTATTAAATATAAATTGGGTAGTATTTTAAGTTTAATATTGGGATACATTCCTAAACATTCGAGTAATTTATTAATATTCTCACTACTACTAGCTTTTATCGCCACCGTTATATTTTGTATTTCAAATATTTTGGCAAACTTATCTAATATTTCTAAAAAACCTTCATAATACCAAAACAAATAAAAATTCTCTGTTAAAACATACACTTCATCATCAATGGCATTAAGAACAATTTCTTTTTTATTTTCTAAATCAATATTAAATTGTAACTTAAGTAATTTAAGTAATTTATCTTTATTTATATTCTTTAAATTTATTTTAACTTGGGGAACTATTATTTTCTTTTCTTGGAAATCATTTAAAATAACTATACTATCTCTTTCCTCATTAATAACTCTAACTTTTAAAATTCCCTCTACTTTCCCTGATATAGGCGAAGTTACGACTTCTTTTTTTGTTTTATATAACGGTGTTCCAATTTTTACTTCACTATTACTACCCACTAAAATAGTAGCTTCTTTATCTATCGGCATATATACTTTATCTGGCTTATCATAATTATATATATTACTACTTACTAAAATAGTTTTATCTCTTTCTAACTCTATAAGTTTTTCCATACTATCCACCATATCAATTATACTAAAGATATTTTTTAAATTCAATTAATTTAAACTTAAAAAGAAAAAGAATATCATTCTCTTTCTTTATCATCTTTGCTACTGGTAGCAAGTTCACTCAAATATTCTTTTAAATTAACGGCGACATTCTCTGGAACTATTTCTTTTAATTCTTCAATTTTAGCATTCCGCATATTTTTAACACTCCCGAATTTTTTAATTAATTCTTTCTTTCTTTTGGCTCCAATTCCTTCAATATTATCGAGAACACTGGCAATCGCTCCCTTACTTCTAATTGTTCGGTGATAACTTATCGTATATCTATGCACTTCATCTTGCATTCTTGTTAAATAATGAAATACGGCTTTAGTTTTATCTAAACTAATGGTTCTATATCCCAAACTATCAATTAAATCATTCGTTCTATGCTTATCGTTTTTCTTAAGTCCACATACTCTAATATTTAAGTTAAGTTCATTTAAAATATTTAAACAAGCATTAATTTGATTAATACCCCCATCGACAATTATTAAATCGGGCATTTCGGTTTTATCTACAAGCGCCCTATAATATCTTCGGTATATTACTTCTTCCATCGTATGATAATCATCATTTTTATCTAAACTAATCTTGTACTTGCGGTATTCATTTTTCGCGGGTCTCCCATTTTTAAATACGACCATACAACTAACAGTAAACGAACCAAAAAGATTCGAGTTATCAAATAAATCAATCCGGTCTAATTTCTCTAATCCGAGTATTTCTTTTAACTCTTCATTCGCCACTTCCGTTTTTTCTTCATCTTTAATAATTATTTCTAATTCATTCTCTAAATTTATTTTGGCATTAGTATTTGCCATTTCAAGAATTTTCTTCTTTTTCCCCTTTAAGGGCACTACAATTGGTGTTTTAATAATCTCACTAAGTATTTCTCTATTTACATCACTACTAACAAGTATTTCTTTCGGAATTTCATGTCTACTATAAAAATTCATAATATAATAATCAAGTTCATCTTGATAATCACTTACAACTGGGAATATATCAGTATGTCCCCCAACCATTCTTCCATTTCTTAAAAAAAGTATTTGAATACTTAAAAAACCTTTATCAAAATAAAAACCGACTACATCTCTATTTACAAAATCATGAATTTCCATCTTTTGTTTATCTAAAATAATATTAATATAATTAAGTTCTTTTTTAAGTTCTAAAGCCATCTCAAAATTAAGATTCTTACTATAAACTTCCATTTTTTCTTTTATTTTATTTCTAAGTATATCAGCATTCCCTCTTAAAAATCCTAGTATTTCCTCTTCCATCTCTTTTAATTTAAGCGCATCAACATTATGTTCACAATACCCCAAACACTCCCCAATATGATAATATAAGCATACTTTCTTAGGCATCGTATCACACTTTTTTAAAGGATATAATCTATTTATTAAAGATACAATTCTTCTAGCGGCATAAGCATTCGGATATGGCCCAAATAACATCTTTTTATCTCTTTTTCGCACATTCAAATATCTTGATACTTTAAGTTTTGGATAAGGTTTACTTATATATTCTATATATGGATAACTCTTATCATCTTTAAGTAAAATATTATATTTAGGGTCATAATGTTTAATTAAATTAAACTCTAATAAGAAGGCTTCTAATTCTGAAGAAGCCACAATATATTCAAAATCAGCAATTTCACTGACCATCTTCGCGGTTTTACCCGTATGAGGACGATTAAAATAAGAATTAACTCTCTTTTTTAAATCTTTTGCTTTACCGACATATATTATAACCCCATCTTTATTTTTCATTTGATAACTACCAGGTAAATGGGGAATTAATTTAAGCTTCTCTTTAAACATATTTTCTTCACCTACACTCTTATTATACTACAAATTTTTAAAATTTTAAGGTATAATTAATATGGTGATGTTATGAAACTGTTAAATACTTATACTTTAGAAATTAAAAAATCCAAATTTATTGCTCTATATTATGAAGTAAATAATAAAGAAGAAGTAGAACTAATATTAACTAATTTAAAAAAAGAACATAAGAAAGCTAAACACTTCCCTTATGCTTATAAAATAAATAATGATATAAAAAAATCTGATGATAAAGAACCATCAGGCACCAGTGGCATGCCTATTTTAAATATTATCACTAAAAACAATCTTAATAACACTTTAATTGTTGTTATTAGATATTTTGGTGGTATTAAACTAGGCACTGGTGGCTTAATTAGAGCTTATAGTAACGCTTCTAAAGAAGTAATTAAATATTAACATTTTCTAAAATAATACTATTTTTACTACCATTATCATTTGTTTTAACAACCTTCACATAATTCCCTACAATCCCCGCGGTTGCTATAACAACTCCAATAAATACAATAATCGATATAATTAACTTTTCATAAAAATGCATAACTCTTCACCTATTATTAGTATACCCTAAAAACTTATCTTAGACAAGAAAAATAGAGCTAGTTTACATTATAAAACACTACTTAAATACATACATATCTTTAATAGTACCAGTTCCAGATATTTTCACTTTACTAGGGTCCACATTTATAACTGGCCGCAACGCACTGAGGTCGAGCACGTTGCTGTCGTAAAGGTCACCACCGAGACTCACGCTAAACACGCGCGCAGTCGAGCCACCGAAGTAGCCCGGGGACATGGTCCAGTAATAAGTACCATTATATAAATAATAAGTATAATTTGTATCTCCTGTCCCTCCAGCATACATTACTTCATCGGCTGTTATTAAGCCTATTGGTTTATCTAATGCTTGATTTCCTGTTGTCGCATGATTTTTCCATGTAAAATAATCATTTGTTTTATTTTTACATTTTAATGTTGGTTGACGTTTATTCCATATTCTATCATACGCTCCATAATTTGCATACTCTGTTCCGTATCCAGAACTGGTACTAGAATATCCTTCTCCTAAACTTCTGTCATTACAAAAACCGGCTTGTGTATCTAATTTACCTTCTACTTCTTTTAAATTCTCTGTATACCAGTTATCTAATTCTTTTTTGGCATTACTATCATGTTCATTTTTATGGGTTTCTGCATATGTCGTTGCTCCTACATCTCCATACATAAATCCTACATATGCATTATCATTATAAAGACCACTACCACTATAAGGACCAGTTTTACTTCCCGTAGATAATTCTATTTCTGTATATCTATTACTACTATCATTATATCCATTTTTTAATATTTCATCTTTTTGACCTGTTCCATCTATTTCAGTTTTCTTTCCACTATAGATTAATCTTATTGAACCATTACCATTGATTCTTATTATTCTCCAATAAAATCCGGCAAAGTCTACATAATTGTTGTCTACTGCTCCTCTATAATAATAACTTGTTCCTTCTTCATCTTCTGTCTCATATATTCCGGTTTTTCCTGTTGCTTCTTTATACTCTCCTGCTCCCATTAATGTAACTTCTTCTGCACCCATCATAGTAAAGTAATCTATTACATAAAATGAAACATAACTCCCTTCCATGTTGTATACTTTTCCACATTTTTCTTCACTTTTTATTGGTTGTTGTTGCATATCTAAAACTTGTTGTCCATTATATGTACATGTTTTTTCACTTTCATTCCATACCCCTGGTCCTTTATAATATTGACCAAATTCCATATCAATCATTGGCTCTAAATCATCTGAATATATTATTTGTCCTTGCATTGTAACTTTATATACCTTTTGGCAACTTTCTTCTGTTACTGACCCTCCCATAAAATTCATAACAGCATTACCATCATATGTACAGACTCCCCCACCTTTATCAGCTTGTTCACTTGTAATACCAAATACTGGTGTTGAGTCATATTGATATGGATTACTACATATTGTTTTTCCATTATCTATTTTACTACACATCATCCCTCTACTTGATGTATTCACTTCTAAATTTCCTAATGCTGTTCCTACTGTCTTTGTTGCTGCTTTTACTCCTGATGTTAATGTTACTCCTGTTTCTTCTATATTTCCTGATTCACTAGGTTCACATCTATTATCTTTTGTTTCACAATATGTTATTGAATTTGCATTTCCTATTATTGTTCCTTTTACTTTTCCATTGCTATAATTAAACTTTATTTCTGGACTTTCTTTTACTTCTCCACTCGTTGCTATTACATTTATTCTTGATTTATATGTCTTCTCTGCTCCTTCTTCTTTCGTTGTATTATATTCTATCCACTCTTTTAAGATATACTCTTTTTCTTCTTGTGCATCTAATACACCTTCATATAATTTGTGTGATATATAAGAACCATCTATATAATTTTTTGTTGCATCATTTTCACTTAATGTACTTATTAAATTATCCATTGTATCACTTGATAATGATACTCTTAAATATTCATCTTTTAAAGTATTATCTTGCTTATCTAAACTTTCTAAATTTATTTGATAATTAGTTTCTTTATCACAATTATTCTTTATTGTAAATTTATAATTATCTTTTTGTAATAAACCATCAATATCACTTATTGCTACTGCATCTTTTAAATCTATCGCTGGACTATCATTAATTATTTCAATACTTAAACATCCCGATGAAAATTTATTTGGTAAATCTTGTTTTGCCCCAATAGAAAAATAAGCAAATGTTAAAAATATTCCTAATCCTAATAATATTACAAATGCTTCCGCGATTATTATTTTCTTGGTACTACTTTTCATTTTATCGCACTCCCTATATACCACCCACAATGGTACTATAAAAATAATATCAAAACTAAATACCATTGTCAATGGTAGTTTTAAAAATAGTTAAAATTTATTTGATATATTATAAAAAGAGGTGTATAAAGATGGAATTTAATGCAAAAAATTATAAGCCCTGTGAAATAGTAAAATTTATTCGTGAAGCAACAGGTAAAACGCAAAATGAATTTGCCCAAAGTTTAGGTAAATCATCTAACTGGTTAAAAGCCATTGAACAGGATATAAATAAAATATATTTTGATGATATATTAAAAATAGCTAAGTTATATAATATTGACTTAATAATAAAAGAACAAAAAAAGCAATAAAGCAAAAGAGCTATCATAACCTATAGCTCTTTTCTTAACCCATTATTTGGCCTCCATTATTATGAATAACCTGTCCTGTTACATAACTAGAATCATCACTAGCTAAAAAGACAAAAGTTGGTGCTAGTTCATATGGCATTGCTCCTCTTGCCATCGCGGCATCTGCTCCCAAAGAAGGTATTTTTTCTTTTTCCCAACAAGCGGGTTGTAAAGGTGTCCAAAAAAATCCTGGGGCAATCGCATTTACTCTAATATTCTTTAAAGCAAGACTTCTTGCTAGTGCTCGTGTAAATCCGACAATTGCTCCCTTAGTTGTTACATAATCAATAAGTTGTGGCTCTCCATAAAAAGTCGTAACGGATGATAAATTAATAATTGAAGAACCTTCTTTTAAATGAGGTAATACTTCCCTAGTTAAATAAAACATTCCATAGACATTTACTTTCATTGTTCTATCAAACTGTTCATCACTAATGCATTCTAAACTATCAGCTTGATACTGAACTCCGGCATTATTAACTAAAATATCTATTTTTCCAAATCTATCTAGAGTTTCTTTAACTATTTTTTTGCAAAAATTCTTATCAGCAATATCTCCCGCTAGAAAAAGACATTCTCCACCCATTTTTTCTAAATATTCTTTAGTTGTTTTAGCATCTTCATGTTCATTATAATATGGAATAACTACTTTAGCTCCTTCTTTTATAAAAGCAACCGCCGCGGCTTTTCCAAGTCCACTATCCCCACCGGTAATAATTGCTACTTTCCCTTTAAGCTTGCCACTACCTTTATAATTAGGATTATCAAATATTGGTTTTGGTATCATTTTATATTCTAATCCGGGCTGTACTTTTTGACTTTGTTCGGGAGCTAGTGTTTTATACTGCGTAACTTCTAATCCTACATCATCAAAATATTTATAAGCTTTATTTCCAAATTTATAATCATATTCCATTAAATCACTTCCTTTTATAATATATGCCTAGCCTAAAGGAAGTGCTAAAAAAATAACTTAAGCATGTTAAGTTATTTAATAAACATGGCATCACCAAATGAGAAAAAGCGATAATTATTTTTTATAGCTTCTTGATAAGCCTTTAAGATTATCTCTCGTGATGAAAGTGCACTAACAAGCATTAACAATGTTGATTTTGGTAAATGAAAATTAGTTATTAAGCCATCTATTGCTAAAAATTTAAATCCGGGATATATAAAGATATCAGTATTGCCTTTACATTCTCTAAATTCTCCATATTTATGACTTATAGTTTCTAATACCCGGGTACTAGTTGTTCCAACCGCATATATCTTTCTCTTTTGCTTTTTTGCTAAATTAAGCTTATCGGCAACTTCTTTACTCATTTCATAATACTCACTATGCATATGATGCTCTAAAATATTTTCGACTTCTACTGGTCTAAAAGTTCCTAATCCGACATGTAAAGTTACAAATAAAACTTCAACACCCATTGCTTTAATTTCTTCAAGTAAATCTTCAGTAAAATGTAATCCTGCCGTTGGTGCCGCTGCACTTCCAATATTTTTCGCATATACTGTTTGATATCGATCTTTTTCTTGTAATTTTTCATGAATATATGGCGGAAGTGGCATTTCCCCTAACCTATCTAATATTTCCATTAATATCCCATCATATAAAAGTTTAACTCGAACTATTCCTTCATCTAACTTTTCTACTACTTCGACCTTTAACTCCTTGCTAAACTCGACTATAGTTCCTATTTTTAGTCTTTTCGCGGGTCTTGCTAAACATTCCCAAATATTATTTCCTAAATCTTTTAATAATAAAAGTTCAATTATGGCTTTAGTTTCTACCTTTACCCCAATTAAACGAGCCGGTATTACTTTGGTATCATTTAATACTAAAACATCCCCTTTTTTTAATTCCTTTTTAATATCATGAAATTTTTTATGAACCATATCTCCTGTCTTTTTATCTAAAATCATTAATTTTGAATCATCTCTTACTTTAAGAGGAGTTTGTGCAATTAACTCTTCAGGTAAAAAATAATCATAATCACTTAAATTCACTATTAATCACCATCTTCTAATACTTTTTTTACTTTCTTAAGTATTTCTTCTCCCATCTCTTCAATAGGTCTTAAAGTATCATTATTAAAACAATTTACTTTTTGATAATCATAAATACTTGCTAGTTCAAAATAAGCAATCTCGGCCATTCTAAGCATATCTTCATTTGCTTCTTCACCAATTTGTTCTTTAAAATAACATACTTTTTCATAGGGCATATAAAGAAATATAACTAGATCAGGTCTTGGTAAATCTAAAAGCACAAACTCTAAATTATCTAACCATTCATACATCATATTTCGAAGTTTAATATCTTTTATTTTTCCTCCCTGATAAGCCATATTAGATTCCACATATCTATTAACTACTACAACATATCCTTTATCTAAATATTCGCTAATTTTATCTTTATTATAAGCTCTATCCGCGGCATAGTAAAGGCTTGATATCTTCGGGTCTACATTTAAAATTCCCTCTTTAAAATAAGATTCTCCTGTCTTTCCTAGATATGCTTCCCCAATAATTCTTCCGGTTGGAGAATCATAACTTGGAAAACTAAAACTAACAACATCATTCCCTTCTTTTTTTAAATTTTTAACTAAAAGTTTTGTCTGGGTATTCTTTCCCGAAAAATCTGTGCCCTCAATAACTATCAATTTACCTTTACTCATACTCTTCACCTATTTATATATTGGAAATTTATCTGTAATTATAAGTACTTCTTTGGCTAACTCTTTTCTTATTTCTTCATTATCTTTATTTTTTAAGGCTTTTGCTATTATATGTCCTATTTCTCTAAATTCTTCTTCTTTAAGACCTCTTGTTGTCATCGCGGGGCTTCCAAGTCTAATTCCACTTGTTTTAAATGGTGACTCAGTCTCATTAGGAATCGTATTTTTATTAACTGTAATATATATTTTATCTAAAATAGTCTCCGCTTCTTTACCTGTTATTCCAAGCGATGATTTTACATCCACCAAAATCAAATGATTATCAGTTCCCCCTGATACAATTTTAAATCCTTCTTCTTCTAAAGCCTCGGCCATAGCTTTAGTATTTTTAATTATTTGCTTCGCATATTCCTTAAATTCAGGTTGTAAAGCTTCATAAAAACATTGGGCTTTCGCGGCAATCACATGCATTAAAGGACCACCCTGTATCCCTGGAAAAACTGTTTTATTTATTTTGGTAATAATATCCAAACTATTTGTTAAAATAATACCCCCTCTAGGACCTCTTAAAGTCTTATGGGTTGTTGATGATACTACGTCAGCATAAAGACACGGATTTTGATGTAAACCGGCGGCAACGAGTCCAGCAATATGGGCCATATCCACAAATAATATTGCGCCGACACTATGGGCGATATCACGAAACTTTTCAAAGTCAATTGCTCTCGAATAGGCACTAGCCCCCGCAACAATCATCTGCGGTTTTTCCACTTCGGCGATTCTTCTAATTTCTTCGTAATCTAACTCTTCTGTTTCGCTATTTAAATTATAAGGTATAAATTTATAATCCATTCCACTAAAATTAATACTATGGCCATGAGTTAAATGTCCTCCATGCGATAGATTTAAGCCTAAAACTTTATCGCCTCTCTTAAGTAAAGCTCTATATACGGCCATATTAGCACTGGACCCACTATGAGGTTGGACATTCGCATATTTAACTTGAAATAATTTTGTTACATACTCTATTGCTAAATCTTCGACTTTATCAACGTTTATGCATCCCCCATAATATCTTTTGCCACTATAACCTTCAGCATATTTATTAGTAAAAACACTTCCCTGTAATTCAATAATACTTTTCGAAACATAATTTTCGGAAGCAATTAACTCAATATTATTTTGTTGTCTTTGCTTTTCAGCTTCTAAAGCCTCTCTAATTCTTTTATCCATTTCCATTTTTATTCCTTCCTTTCCTTTATGGCATTTAAAACCACATTTTCTAATAATTCGGCAACCGTCATTGGTCCTACTCCACCCGGAACAGGTGTAATATAACTTACGATATCTTTGACATCTTTATAATTAACATCGCCACATAAACCATTAGATGTTCTGTTAATTCCTACATCAATAACGACAGCCCCCGGTTTAATATACTCTTTAGTTATAAAGTTTGCCTTTCCCATTGCTACTACTAAAATATCGGCAAGTTTTGTTATTTTATCTAAATCTTTCGTTTTAGAATGCGTTATCGTAACCGTTGCATCTCTATTCAATAACGCTAAAGCAAGTGGTCTTCCAACAATTCTACTTCTTCCCACAATTACGACATGTTTTCCTTTAACATCAATATTTTCTTCTTCGAGCATTCTAATTATCCCTTTCGGAGTCGCGGCCAAAATATTTTCTTTCCCCGCCAGTAATTCTCCTAAATTAGCTACTCCAAAACCATCGACATCTTTATCTTTATTTATAAAACTTATAATATAATCTTCCCTAAATTTATCCGGAAGTGGACTTTGTACAATTATTCCATTAACTGTTTTATCATCATTATATTTTTTTATTGCAAAAATTATCTCTTCTTCCTTATTATCAGCACTAAATCTTTCAACAATAACTTCTATTCCAATCTCTTCTCCAGCTTTAATTTTATTTCTAACATATATTTCACTAGCATCATTATTACCCACTAAAATAATAACTAGTTTTGGTTTTAATTTCTTATCTTCTATTATCTTTTTTAAATTACTTCTAACTTTTAAAGCCAGTTTTTTTCCATCTATATCCATTTAAAAAATCTCCTTTACTCATAAAATAATTTATTATCTAACTCTAAACTATTACAGTAAATAAGACCTCTTTAGTAATATTTTTATAGCCATTTTAAACTCCATCCTTTCTCTAAAAAAGCGACTCTTGTCTATCAATTTGTAAATGGTCATATGCTTTATCAGTTGCCACTCTTCCTCTTTGAGTTCTTTTAATAAAACCTTCTTGTAACAAAAATGGTTCTACAACATCTTCAATCGTTGTTACTTCTTCTCCAATCGCGGTTGCAATCGTCTCAACTCCCACTGGTCCTCCATTAAATTTATCAATTAAAGCTTCTAAATATTCAATATCTATTTGGTCTAAACCATATTCATCAACTTTAAGTTTCTTTAAACTATCAATCGTAATTTTATAATCAATTGTTCCGGTTCCATCAACAAGAGCAAAATCTCGTACTCTTTTAAATAAACGATTCGCTACTCTTGGAGTCTTCCGGCATCTTCTCGCAATTTCTAAAGCCGCATCATCATCAATACTCATACTAAGAACTCTCCCGGTTCTTTTCACAATTTGTTGTAATTCGGTATCTTTATAATAATTGAGTTTAGCAACAATTCCAAACCTATCCCGAAGTGGTCCTGATAAATCTCCAGCTCTAGTTGTTGCCCCGACTAAAGTAAATGGTGGTAAATCAATTTTAATACTTCTACTTTTACCATCAGTTCCAATAATAATATCTAACTCAAAATCTTCCATCGCTGGATACAATATTTCTTCGACAAACTTAGGCATTCTGTGAATTTCGTCAATAAACAAAACATCTCCCGGCTCAAGCGTCGATAAAACCGCCGCTAAATCGCCACTTTTCTCTAATGAAGGTCCACTCGCGGTCTTTAAATTACATCCCAGTTCATTTGCAATTATATGAGCTAAAGTAGTTTTCCCCAGTCCTGGTGGCCCATATAAAAGCACATGGTCTAAAGATTCTTCCCTCATCTTCGCGGCTTCAATAAATACTCTTAAATTTTCTTTAATTTCATCTTGTCCCACATATTCATCTAAAGTAAGGGGTCTAATACTTTGTTCAAAACTATCCGTTTCTAATTCTTCGGTTGTTATAACTCTCTCATCCATCGCTATTCACTCTTTCGTTTTTATATACTCTATTATATCACGCCAATTATTAAATGTCTTATATTTACTTGTAATTTTTCCATCCCCACGAAAATCAAATCGTAATCCTTCTATTCCATAACTTGCCACATCATCTAAATTATGTTCTTTATCATCAATAAATATTTCTACATTTAAACTTTTTGCTCTTTCACCCTTCTTATCTGTTAAATCATCATCAAATAATATTTTATCATAATAAAGTCCCCATTTATTTAATGTTTCTTCCGTAAGTCTTTTCACATTCGGCGATTCTTCATTATTTCTCGCGGTAATTAAAACAATTTTATACCCTAACTTATGTAACTCTAAAAATCCCTCTTTTACATAATCTTTTAATGTTGCTTCTCTAATAATATTATCTACATAAAGCATCAAAAACTCTTTTTGTTTATCTAAAGAAAGATTATGCCAATTACTACAATTTTTATCATACATTTGAAGATATTTCATCGTTGCTATATGGGTATTAGTAATTGTATTATCTATATCAACACCTATAACCATTTAAAAACCTACTTAAGCATTAATCTTAATGCTTCTTTAACTTGATTTTCAATATCTAATGAAGCATTAACTTTAGGAATAACTTTCTTAATTTCCGTATTCTTATATCCTAAACTCTCTAATACACTAACTAATTCATCAAATCCTCCCGTCGCGGTAATTGTATCTTTACTTGCAAGTTTTCCTTTTAAATCCAAAATAATTTGTCTCGCAAGTTTTTCTCCCACTTTTGGAAACTTTGTTAAATAAAGAACATTTTCTCTATCAATCGCATCAATTATTCCGACAATACTTCCGGTCGCTAACATCGGCATGGCAATTTTTGGCCCTAACCCTTTAACATCAATTAATTTCAAAAATAAATTTCTCTCATCTAAATTTTTAAAACCATATAAAGTATATTCATCTTCTTTTACTTGATTATATAAATAAACTTGAACTTCACTATTTAACTCAAAACTAAAAGGATTTGCTACATATACTGTATACCCAATCTTATTATTTTCCACCACAATATAATTACTTTCTTGCATCACAACTTTACCAATTATATAATTTAACACATTAATCACCTATTACCATCATAGCATACATTAGTTTAAAAGTATACTCTTTTTTAAAAAAACTAACCTTTAATTATAAAAGTTAGTTAATTCTTCTTTATAAAATCTTTTATTTTATCTAAATCTGTCATTTTAATTAGATATTCTTCTTTTTCCCGCATATTTTTAAGTTTAAATTCTTTCTTTGCCACTTCATCTTCTCCAAGTATTATTACATAAGGAATATTTTCTTTATTAGCAAAATCTAAACTTTTCTTAAGTTTCTTATCATTCATTTCAATATCAACAATAAAACCTAAACTTCTTAAATCATTTGCTAGTTTTAAACTTTCCCATTTCGTATTAAGTGGTACGACATATATATCGATTATCGAACTATCTTTAAATTCTTCTCTATTTTTTAATAATTCAAAAATACTTGTAAGGCCAAAACTTACCCCAACCGCTGGATAAATCTCACCATCATCGATAAATTCGGTAATCATTTTATCGTATCTTCCGCCACCCCCAATACTTCCTGATAAAGTTCCGGTTGCATCTCTTACTTCAAAAACATTTCCCGTATAATAATCTTGTCCTCGAGCTAAAGTTGAATCAAATACACATTCATCCATTATTTCTATTTTCTCTAAATAATCGGTTAAACACCGAAGTTCTTCTAATCCCACTTTAATTTCCACATTATCAGTATCTTTATATTTTTCTTCTAACTCTTCTAAACTTAAAGAAAAATCTTTTTCTAAACCATCTATAGCCTTATCTTTTAACCCAAATTCTTTTAAATAGCCTCTAAATTCTTCTTTACTTATCTTATCTTTTTTATCAATTATTGTAATAACAGGAGCAATATCATCTTCCATGACTCCAGAAATACTCACTAATCCACGCATTAAATTTCGACTATTATATTTAATTTCTATCGGAATATTTAACTTTTTAAAAGCTCTGACATATAAACTTAAAAGTTCGGCCTCAATCATTTGCCCCGAAATACCTACAACATCCACATCACATTGGGTAAATTCTCTATCTCTTCCCACTTTTACTGGTCCATCTCGAAATACTTTCGCTATTTCATATCTTTTAAAAGGTAATTTAAGTTCCTTTTTATTTAAAGCAATAAACTTAGCAAAAGGAACAGTCAAATCATATCTAAGTCCTAAACTTCTATTCCCTTGGTCTTTTAATTTATATATTTCTTTTAAAATATCATTTCCTTCATCATACTTACCGGCAAGCATATCATAATAACATAAAATAGGTGTTTCAATTGGTAAATAACCATACTCTAAAAATGTTTCTCTTAAAACATCATTAATATAATTTCTAATTTTTTGCTCTTTCGGTAAAAAATCATATCCCCCTTTAACATTTTGAATAATCATTTTTATCTCTCCTTAAATATATGGTATAAGTATAACTTCTTTTTTTGGTAAAATCAAGTTATTTTAATATTAAATCATTTCCTGTATTTAAAAATGTTTCATCTAACTTATCAATAATTTCTAACTCATCACTAACATATTTTTAACCCCTAGTATCTATAAAAAAAATCAATTAAATAAGTTATCTCCAACTTTTTCCAAAAGATTATTGGTTAAAATAACAATAATTCTTACTTTCTTAAAGACCTTACCATTTGCTTTGCTTCTAGAATATCTTCTCTAGAAACACCCGGATTTAATTTTAAAGGTATTCTTGGCTCTTTGGTTTTAGCTATTATTGGTGAAAGGTGTTTTAATTGTTCAAGAGTATATTTATTAACTGGAATATCAACAATATCAATCTTGTAATTATCTAAACTTACAAAATTTGCTCTAACATATTGCATAGCTATATCGCTTCCATTAGATTTTAATATTATTGCTTTTCCGCCTCTTAATTTAATATTCAATTTTAATTTACATAAATCAACATTTGCAATACTTTGTTTTACAAATTCGAAAAAGAAAGGATGTTGCAATAAATACACACCAACTTTCGAAAAGCTATCATTGTTTAAAATCATTGCAAACTCCGAAATATTTTCCATAAATTTAGATTCAATAAAATCATAAATCTCTTCTTCACTTGCTAATGGATGAAATTCTCCGATATTCATAGATTCATCATCTAGATATATAATATATTTCTTTTCCTTTTCAGTCGTTGAATTACTAAACACTTCTTCTAATTCTTTTCTAGTTACCAAAACTGACCTTATATCACCAGTTAAAATTGTGTTAATTAGTAAAGCTTCATTTTTGTCTTTAACAGCAAAACTTTCAATAATTTCACCATCACCAATTCTAATATATGGTTCCTCAAAATTTAATAATTGATTTACATAATTCATTTTGCCAAATAATCCAATTCTTGAATAATGCGTTGGTATATTAGAATATGGAAACTGTTTTCTTCTCTCGTCTTCAACATATTTATTAATTGAAGCATAAGAATCTTTTTTATGAGAATAAATTATACCATCTTTATTTAAAATAGCAAGTGTATTTCTATATGGAGTCATTATTTGAATACAATCATCACCCACATAATGGCTTTCCACTCTTTGAACAACTTCAGATACTTTTTTCATATAAAAAACCCTCCCCAATAACATAATAGTATAACATAATTCTATATAAAATAATTAATCTCTTAGGTATCTTGACAAACGCATCAAAATAACCTAAAGAATTATCTATTTATATCAATATTCGAAAAACTTCGAATAGAAACATCACTGGTGTCCCAGACGTGATTCGAACACGTGATCTCTAGCGTCGGAGGCTAGCATTCTATCCAGCTGAACTACTGGGACCTAATAATATTCTATCACAAAATACTTAAAAATAAAATACCTATATTACGTATAAAAATATTGCTAAAAATTGCATTATACTTCCACCTAATACAAAGAAATGCCAGATAGAATGCATATATTTAACTTTACTCCCTACTAAATAAATAATTGCCCCTATTGTATATATAACTCCCCCTAAAGCCAGCATAATAAAACCATTTAATACTAAATTATGAAATAAAGTTTTCACGGAAAATATTATTAACCATCCCATAATTAAATATAAAGGAAAAGCAATATGTTCAAATTTATTAATATTTATAGCATCCCCTACAATTCCAATTATAGCAAGCATCCATATTACTACAAGTAACCCTATTCCTCTCGCTCCTCCAATAACTAATAAAGAAAAAGGCGTATAACTCCCCGCGATAAGTAAAAACACACAAGAATGGTCTAATACTCTAAAAACTCTTTTTGCTTTATTAGGTTTTAAAGCATGATAAAGAGTACTAACTAAATAAAGCATTATTAAACTAACTCCATAAATTACACTGGCAATAATACTTAAAGCACTCCCATGAATACTTGCAAAAACAACACATAACACTAAAGCGGAAATTGCCAGAATCACTCCAATTCCATGTGAAATAGCACTTATAAGTTCTTCTCCTAAACTATATTTTGGTAATCTAATCATCTAATCATTCTTCTTTCTTTTAACTTTAACTCATCTGGCAAACTAATCCTTCATAAGTTAAATTAACCCCAATATGAATCCCATAATTATTATCTAAAGTTTGACAAACAATTATTGTTACTTCATCTTTTTGATATAACCTACTTCCCCCATCTTTATATAATTCTATGGGTTCTCCAAGCATTTTAATAAACTTATTTAAAAAATCTTCTTCTTGATTAAGTAAATCTTTAAGTTCTCTAAATTCTCCTTTATATTTAATCGCAATTCTACCTAACCCATGCAAATATATATTTCTATCGGCAAATTCATAATATAAAACAACTTTATCTTTATCAGTTTCTTCGACTTTTAATATTTCTAAAGCTTTATCTCTATTCTCTTTTAAAACCACCATGATTAAAAGTATTAAAAGTAAAATTATTATAATTCCCAAAACTATTAAAAATATCTTTCTTCTTTTCATTTTTATCACTAAAACCAGTATAACATACTCAATTTAAATTAACAATTAAAAAGAGCTACCTTTACATAGTAGCTTTCTTTTTGAGTTTCTTTAAAGAACCAACTATTAAGCCTAAAGTTATACTAAAAAGCATTATATAACTTAATATATTATCTAAAGTTTCAGGTATCTCATCCTTTTTTATCACTTCTTCTTTTGGTTTATCTTTATTATTACTATTAATATTTAAATTACTTGAAGTATTTTCCTCTTCTTTTTCACTAACAATTGGATTTTTAACTAACTTTCCGGTTATAGTAAAACCATCTCCTTGATTTCCTGTAACTATAAACTCATAATTTGGAACATCTTCTACTCTTAAAGTATAATTAATATCTTTGCCCTCATATCTTTTAAACAAATCCGTCAAAGTATAACTATATCCGTTAATGCTAAATTCTCTTTCAATAACATCATTAATTCCTAAAGCTTGAACATCTAATTTACTTGGTCTAAATCCTTCTTTATTATTATCATCATCCCAAATAACATCTACTAAAACATCATCTATTTTTGTAGCTTCATAAGTAATATAAACATTATATTCTAAATTATAATCTTCATCTCTAACTATATTTACTTTAAAATTATCTCCTTGGATTTCCGCAATTTGACTTACTAAATAATAATCTATCTTTCTAGTAAAATCTGGCCCTCCCCCACTTGGTAAAGAATAATAAATAGGTAAATAAGTCTCAAAAGTATATTTATTTTTATCATAATAATCTTGTTCTAACATAATAATATTGGCATCCGGTATTGAATTAGGCATATCATCATATCCAATATAAATTGCATCTCTTATTCTATCTCTATCATCACAATCATCATAATAAACTGTTCCTTTTACATGTTTTAAAGCTTTTAAACTATATTGAATCTCAACATTTACTTTCGCATTTTCTCTAAGTATCATACCTCTTTCCATAGGTGCTATATAATTTTCATTATCACTAACTCCTAAAACTTTAAAAGTAACATCTTCATTCCTTATACTCCCAAAAACTTCTTTCCAATTATACTTTAATATATAACTAACTGAACTATCACTATTATTAATGATTTCTAAATCGACTAAATCATCTATCGCGTTTTCGATAACCATATCATTAAATGTATATGTATGATATATTTTACCATCTTCGGTAATTTTAAGGGTATAAATATCATTATCCTCATCCCCACTAATAACAAATCTAATTGTTAAATCATCTGGCCTTGTCTTTTCACTATTATGGGCATCAATTAAAGTAAGATTAATGTATACATCATTATTATCCCCTAAGGCATAAACATTACCTCTAAAAGCTATCATACTTAATAATCCTAAAATTACTAATAATATTTTTTTCGAGTTTTATCTTCACCCTCTAAAATTATACCACAATAATTTCTTAAACAAAATTACTTTCAAGAAAAAAAGTGCCCCTAAGGACCCAATTTCTAACCTATCTTTTTTATATTATTAAAGTGATAATAACCATTTTCTTTATCAAAAGTTACTTGATATTCTACCCCTTTTTCTTTAATTAAATCATCTAATTCTTTATCATCACTATTTAAAGTTGCTACTTTATCTTTCTTACTTTCATCTTTATAAATATTATATGGTGCAACAGCTTCTTCTCCGTTTGTTCCTTTAGTTGGTACAATATACAAGCTTCTTAAAGTAACTACTGTATCTGTTTGTTTCACAATAATTGTTCTATAATATGGTTCCCAAGGCATTGTAATACCACCACAACCACCAAAAGCCATATAACCATTTGAGGCACTATCCCAAATAAGACCAGCACAAGCTCCACCTTGAGTTATTTTATGATTATAAACATAATTATTACCATATAAATCTCTTAAATAACCCTTTACTTTTTCTTCACTAAGTGGTTCATTAAAGTTATAGTCTGTCTTATCATTGACATAATTATATAATGCTTCGGATATTACTTTATCAGTTAAATCTTTCGCATATGCTTCATTTTTACCATTTAATACATCCCCAAAAGGAGCCGCGGTAGTTTCCATTCTTCCATTATAGAAATAAGCAAATATTTCTCTTCTTAAAGCTTCTTCAATAGTCTTAATTCCACTTGTAAATTTACTTGCTTCTTCTTCTTTTTTCTTTTTCTCTTCTTCTATTTCTGCCTTTTTATTTTCGACATCTTCTTTTACTTTATCATTAACCATTTCAGCTTTTTCTTGATACTTTTTAACACTATCTTTTACTAAATCTAATATTTCATCAGGTGTTAAATCTTCATCATAATCTTTAGTTGGAAGAGTTACTTCTGGGTCAATAAACTTATCATCGAATTGTTTCCCACTGCCATCTTTATTAAAGTTTTCCGTATTTTCATTCTTACTTTTATTCTCTACTACATCTCGAACTTTACTATAACTATCTACTTCTTCATTTTCGGTATGAGTATAAAAGTCATATTCATCATTTTCACTATCATATAAGAATTCAATATCACTTGCTTCTTCGGCATATATACCATTTACTTTTTCATCTTCGATATAATAAATATTAGAGTAGGTATCATCCTCTTCTTCATAACTTATAACCATTACGGGCTCATCTAACCCGACATCATAAAATCCTACTTTACCATCATTTATATCTTGAGGTAAATTTGCTTCTTCCCACTTGTCATTTTCTTTAATATCAGTTAAATATACTTTGTATAAATCTCCCCATACTTCTAATTTTTCTTCATTCTTATTAGTTTCTCCTGTATCTGTATCAGTATCTCTAAAAATAAAATACCAACCTCCAAAGATACCACCACCAATAATTAAAAGAGCTATAATAACCAGCCAAACTTTATTCTTTTGCTTATTGTTCTCTTTAATTTCTGGTTCTAACTTTTTAGTTTCTTCCTTAACCTCAATTGGTTTTTCTAAAACTTTTTCTTCATTTTTTATTTCAACTTCTTTTATTTCTTCCTTTACTTCTTTCTTTTCTTCAACTTTTTTCTCTACTTTTTTAGTATCTTCAACTTTAGCTCCACAACTTCCACAAAACTTCGCATCTTTCTCTAATTTATTTCCACATTTTCCACAATACATATTTCATCACTCCTATAATTTAATATTTATGCTTATTAAAATCTTATAATATCCATAATCGTAATATATATCATTAGAAGTATTAACAAGAAGAAAAATACTGTATGGCACATATTTTCAAATTTCTGATTAATTGGACTTCCTTTAATCTTTTCAATTATTAAGAATAGTATTCTGCCTCCATCAAAAGCCGGAATAGGAAGAATATTAATTAAACCAACATTAATACTTAAGAAAGCAATTAAATAAATAACTTGCTGTACTCCCGCATCCAAACTTTCACCAACTACTTGATAAATTCCTACCGGCCCTGATAAACTATTTAAACCAATTTTACCAGTAAATAAATTTACCACAGTTATCCACATCGTACTAATTAAACTATAAAATCTTTGAAAAGCATACTTTACACTTGCAAAAAAACCTTTATGAATTTCACTTGCTATTCTAAAACCAAATTGTTGAGTCTTTTCCCCTGTATCTTCATTTTTAACCATATGTGGTTTAATATTATAAGTTTTAGTTGTTCCATCTTCATGTTTTATTAGAAAATCATATATTCCATCTTTATCTTTCATATAAAGTAATATTTGGGCTTGGTCCCAACTAAATACTTTATGGTCATTTATAGCTAAAATTATATCTCCTTCTGTTAATCCTGCTTCTTCTACCGCGGAATCTTTAACTATTTCGCCAATCTTTGGCGTTAAACTTTGCGCTCCCCAAATAAGAGCCATCACAAATAATATTAGTATTGCAAGTAAAAAGTTATTAAATACCCCGGCGGCTAAAATAACAACTCTTTGCCACCATTTTTTATTACACATAAATTTATCTTTAGGTATTTTCTTTGTATCATCATCTTCATAAACTTCTCCGGCCATTGATACAAATCCCCCAATTGGAAAAGCTCTTATATTATAATTGATATCATCTTTACCCTTAAAAGTTTTAATAACCGGCCCCATTCCAATTGAAAATTCATAAATATGTACCCCGGCTTTTTTCGCTGTTATAAAATGTCCAAATTCATGAACTAATATTATTATTCCTAAAATAAATATTAATAATATAAGTGTTATAATCCACATACTTTTTCCTCCTAAAATAAACTATAAAATATTAAATAACCAAGCATTATTGCAATTGTACTATCCAGTCTATCAAGTATACCTCCATGTCCTGGTATTAAATTACTAAAATCTTTAATTTTATTCTCTCTTTTTATTTTACTAAATATCAAATCTCCCATTTGTCCTAATATTGATAAAATAAATGTTCCAATAATTACTTTATAATTAATACTTGCAATCATAAAATGATAAAACAAACCAGCCCCGATAGTTCCAATAATTGTTCCCATAACACTACCTTCAATAGTTTTATTAGGACTTACATGAGGTATTAATTTATGTTTCCCAAATATCCTACCACATATATAAGCAAAAGTATCTGTAAGTATAAATATAAGTATTAAAAATATAAACTTATATAAACTAAACATTCTCACAAATATCATCGTATTAAAAGCTGTACCAATAAGTAATATCGCTCCAATTAATACTAATGCATCTGTTGCCCGATATTCATCATTTTTATAAAACAAACTCATTCCCAGTAAAGCTAGTAATAATATTGCAATCCCCCGATAAGTAATTCCATACATAATTGAATAACTATCTTCTAAATTACCTAAAACAATTAAAGCCAAACTTAAAATACTTACTAATACGACTGAATGCGGTATTGTTCCATGACTAACTTTTAAATCTAATATTTCTTTTAAGGCTAAAATACTTACAATTGTTGCTCCGAGTCTAAATAGTGCACCTCCATACCAAACAATAGGCCCGACAATAATAAGCATCACTATAGCGCTAATAATTCTTGTCTTCATAATTCTCACTTTCTATTAAAAAGTATACAACCTAATTTCCTAATAGTCAAATAATATTTATTAATTTTCACTAATATGACATAAAAAATAAAAAAGAGCCTCAGCTCTTAAAAAGAATCAATATTAACTTTAACCCTTTTAATATTATTTAAATAAGCATGGGCTTGAATAATAGTTCTAATTGCTCTCGCTACTTTCCCTTCACGACCAATAACTGCTCCCATATCACTCTCAGCCACAATTACTTCTAATATAACTTCTTCATCATCGCCAAGAAAACTACTTACTTTAACCATATCCGGGTTTTTAACAATACTTTTTATTAAATAAGTTGCAAATTCTTCTAATTTCATTATTTACCTGCTTTTTTAGCTTCCGCATATTTAGCCATAATACCTTCTTTAGATAAAATGTTTCTTACTGTTTCTGTAGGTAAAGCGCCATTATTTAACCATTTCATTACTAATTCTTCATTTATATTAATTTCTGCTGGTTTACTAATTGGATTATAAGTTCCTACAACTTCAATAAAACGTCCATCTCTTGGACTTCTTGAATCAGCGGCCACAATTCGATAAAATGGTCTTTGTTTAGCCCCCATTCTCTTAAGTCTTAATTTAACAGCCATGTCTCTTTCCTCCTTTGTTAGTATCATTTTACCACAAACAAAACAGAGTGTCAACCAAAAATAGTTGACACCATTATTTTATATAATCATCGTTAATAGCTTCTATTCCCTCATCTATTTCATCATCACTAACATCATCTAATACTTCATATTCATCGGCATCATCTTCCACACTTACTTTAATCATCGTATTTCCCACTACTTCTACTCCTAATTCTTTTTCCACGGTTAAATTAACTTCTCCATTTTTAATGCCGACATCCGTAACTGTTGGTTGATTCAAACTTCTCACTATTATTTCTGATGAATCATTAAGTCTTGCTCCATCTTTAAGTCTAATATTCATTTTATCATTATAACCAAATCTTTTAGTTGTAACCGCCGTTTTAGTATCATTATTATAAGAATACCATACATTAACATCAAAAGAGCCATCAATATTTACTGCTCCATTACTACTTCTACCCTCAAAATTATGATTTATAATCCAACAACCTAAAATTGTATCTGGCACTTCTTCCGGTTTTATTGTAAACTTTGAAACACTATTCTTTTTCGCCTTCCCCACCACTGCTTTGGTAACTATCTCTTTATAACTCGCCAATTTTAATTCCTCCTCTATTTTAATCTATGCAAAACCATGATAAAAGTACACTAAAGTTTATTAAAATCTCTAGTAAGCTTTATTATATTTTGCTATAATAATTTACGAAAGGATTGATTTTATGGATTGTACATTTTGTAATATTGCAAACAAAACTATACCCAGTAATATTTTATACGAAGATAATGATATCATGGCCATTATGGATGCTTATCCCACCGCGAATGGTCACGTTCTAATAATTCCTAAGAAACACTATGATGATTATCTTGCTTTAGATAGTAGTATGCTTTCTATTATGTTTAAAAAAGCTCAAGAATTAGGACCAATGATTATGCAAAAATTAGGAGCTAAATCAATTACCCTTTTAATTAATTATGGCGATGACCAAGTAGTAAAACATTTACACTTACATCTAATTCCTAATTTTAGTTCTAATGTTAAAAATTTAAACACTGAAAAAGAAGAAGTAACTAAAATCTATAATATCTTAAATAAGTGATGCCAATCACTTTTTTAAATGCCAAAAAAGATAGAGAGTAACCTCTATCATGGAGTTTCTTCCTGCTCATATATAAATTCGAAAGCAATATGAGCAAGAACTATTTAATTAACAATTACATTTAATTTAAGCTGTTACAACTACGTATGGATCTCCATCTACTCCAGTACCAGTTATTTTTACATTAGCTTTGAGGTTTATTACTGGGCGCACACCATAGTCATCGTTGTTCACGCTGCCAGCACCGAGGGCGCCAATAGTATTCACAACGAACACGTAAGCATACTGGTTCGAAGACCTATAATAATAATAGTAAGACGGAGACATTGTCCAATAATACCTATTAGTATATAGCCAATAACCATTGTTGGAAGCTCCTCCGAATCCTCCTGCAAATACTACTTCATCACTGGTTATTAAACCTACTGGGACAGACAATTTATTATTGCCTTCAATCAATGTTCCACTACTTGATTTCGTGCCTTTTGCACTTGGGCCAGTATACAAGTCTCTTTTTTGAGCTGTTGTATCTTTTCCACATTTTAATGTTGGTGTTTGTGTTCCTTTCCAACTCCCATTATACAATCTTGTCCATGGAGCATATGCTGTTTGTTGTGTTCCATAACCTTGTCCTGTATATCCTGATACAGATGTTGTATCTACCCCTCTATCTCCACAAAAGCCTGTTTCAACATCTATATATTGTTCAGCTAAATCTCCTAAATTTGTACTATTGTTATACCAATATTCAATTTCCTCTAATACTGTACTTTTTGTCTCAGGTTTATGTGCTGCATCATAGCCTGTACTTGCTTGTCCTTTTGTTCCGCCATACATATAACCTACATATTTATTATCATTATATTGTTCATTAAATCTTACAGCCATTCTATATTGGTCAGTTGTGTTTATTTCAGTTCTCGGTTTTATCATTGTTGTATTTCCTGTTGTTTCTGGGGCACTTTTAGGGCTAGTGCTTGTTCCAGCATAAATAAGTCTTATTGTTCCATTACCATTTATCCGAATAATTCGCCACCAAATATAATTACTGCCAGTTTTATCCTTTCCAAAAACTACCCAGTTATTATCTACTGTCCCTCTATAATAATAACTTGTTCCAAAGTCATCTTTTGCTTTACATATCATGGCATTTGCACTCTTTACTTCTGCTATTGTTCCATCACCATTTTCATCTAATTCTGGACAACTTGGATTTATTGTAACATTTCCAAGTAATGTTTCACATGTTGTATCTCCTTCTTCGCATAATGATGGTAAGCTTTCATCAAAATATAAATGACATTTAGTCCCTTTTTTACTATATGGACTTACACTTATTGTTTTTGTATCTTTATCAAAGTTTATTTTTAAATTATCATTTCTTATATCTTCAAAACTATTATTTTCATTTGTATACTTCTCTGTACAATAGCTATCTTCTTCATTTAAAACATAATTATCTTCTATAGTATCTACATCTACATAATTTTCACTACCATTTGCTTTAAATTTTATTTCTACCAACTCAAAATCAACTAAGGTATAATTAATTGTCCCGCTAGCTAGTTTCCTACTTTCCACTAATTTATATTTTGCTCTTGTAAAAAATAAATTAATTATAACTATAAATAATAATGTTACTACTATGCCTATTACAAATGCTTTCTTTACATTTCCACTACTATAATTTAATTTCTCAAACTTCAAATTTATCTTCCTTTCTATCTTATCAACTATATTATAATTTTCTAACTTATAAATACATTATACATCAAAGTGAATACAAATGCAAGTATAAAATGAATACAAACAATATTATAATGATAGCAAGAAAGGACACTTAAAAAATCTATGAATAACGTAATAATTACATTAAGAACCAGTGAAGAAATGAAAAAAGAGCTAGATAGAATAGCTTTAGAAGAAAACAGAAGTCTAAATAATTTAATTGTAACTATATTAATGAGATATTTAGATAATTTAAAAGATAATAAAGATTAAGTTCCATTTGGAACTTTTTTTCAAATAAAAAAGCAACCTAAGTTACTATTTCATCATATTATTCATTTTATTACTTGCCATATCCATCGCACTATTTACCATTTTTTTAGTTTTTTTCTTTGTATCTTTATCATATAGTAAATAAGCCATCATACCAGCCCCAAAAGACATGGCAACTAAACTACTCATCATCATTTTTTTCATCAATTTCCACCTCTAATTATAGTGTGTCATTATTTAAGAAATTTATACATCAGTTTTTCTTTTAAAGTTGTTTTTCTCGTACTCGCATAATCATTATTAACGGCCATCATTAAACATTTCGGCTCGCCAATAATAACTAAACTTTTCTTTGCTCTCGATACACCAGTATAAATAAGTTTATTATAAAGCATGCGATAATAACCCATCGTAATTGGAAGTATAACATGAGGAAACTCACTTCCCTGACTTTTATGAATCGTAATTGCATAAGCATGTTTAATTTGAAACATATCTTCTTTGGTATATTCAACTTTATTTCCCATAAAATCAATTATAATTGTATCTTTATTATGTCCTGTTTTTTTATTTATCTTGCGAATAAAACCAATATCACCATTAAATACATTACAATCGGGATTATTTTGAAGTTGTAATACTTTATCATTTTCCCGATATATTACCTCTCCTATTCTAATTTCTTCTTTTTTATCACTTTTAGGATTAAATAAATCTTGCAATATAACATTTAAATTATCAATTCCATTTTCTCCCTTATACATAGGAGCTAATACCTGAATATCATTTTCATTTAATCCTTTAGTCTTACTCATAACACATATTCTTCTTATCATTTCTTTAATCTGCATACTACTAGCCTCTAAAAAATTATAATCATCTTTTTGAGTTGTAAAATCTTCGGCTAAATCTTTATTTTTAATTTCTAAAGCAAGATACGGAATATAAGAATTTTCACTTTGCCGATAAATTTTCTCTAAAGGACAAAAAGTAAATAAATCACTTTCTATTAAATCATTTAATACTAAACCGGGACCTACAGAAGGAAGTTGAAATACATCTCCGACCATTATTAATTGCACATTACTTTTTATTCCTTTTAATAAAGCATTAAATAAGCTGACATCTATCATACTCATTTCATCGACAATAATTAAATTTTCCTGAGTTTTATGAAATTCATTCATCCCAAAACTATTCGTATCTTTATTCCATTTTAAATACCTGTGAATTGTCATCGCGGGCATTCCAGTTGCCATACTCATTTTTTTACTCGCTCTTCCGGTTGGGGCGAGTAAGGCAATATTGGCTAGAGCTTCCATCGGCATATAATTATGAAGTTTAATATAAAGTTTAACTATCGCATTTATAATGGTGGTCTTACCAGTTCCGGGTCCTCCCGATATAATTGTTATTTTATTTTCTAAGGCTTTTCTTATTGCACTTTTCTGGTCTTCATTATAATAAACACCTTCTATTTCTTCTAACTTTTCTATTTCGCTTAAAAAATCCTCCAAAACAGTAGTATTATCATTATTCATGGTATAAAGATTATCACAAATATCAGTCTCATCTTCATAATATTCTTTTAAATAATATCTATTTTCTTCTAAAATAACTCTATCCTCTTCTTCTAAAGCATATATAACTTCTTCAAAAGTATCATCATCAAGTATTAAACCAAATTCTTTTTTTAAATTATCTTTAATTTCATCTTTATAATAATAAGTATCCCCACTATTAAAACTAAGTCTTTTCATTGCCTCAGCCATACAAGCCTTAAGTCTTACTTCATCATATTCTTCATGATTTCTTTTATATATTCCATCAATTTTATTAAAATCTAATATTTCAGTTAAAACATATAAATTAGATTCAATTATATATTTAGTTGCTTCTTGATACTTTTTATATATTTTTGTAGCCTCTGGTATTGAAAATCCTAATTCTTTTAATTTTAAAAGACTATCATCGGCATCCGAATAAGCAAGAATTGAATCTCTAATTGTTTTCGCTTTGGCTTCATTTACTCCCGCCTTTAGTAAGGCTCTTTCATCTTCTTTAATAATTTTTATCGCATCAATCCCTAAAATATCGACTATCTTTGCCGCGGTCGTCTTGCCACATCCTTTAACTAAACTACTAGCTAAAAACTCTTTAACCGCCTCTTCACTCGACATTTCTTCTTTCTCATAACTATCTACTTGATATTGAAAGCCAAATCTCTCATGTCTTGTAGCTTTTCCCTTTAAAATGAAAGTTTCTTCCATATTAATATCTAAAAACACTCCTGTAATTGTTACTGTTTTATTAATATATTCTTCCATTTTCGCATCATTAGTTTCTTTAACGCGAAAAACCGCGACTACATAGCCGTTTTCTTTATTTTGATATATAATATTTCTGACTTTTCCTTTGATGTAATTCATTCTACTTACCTTTTCTATCGTCTTTTAAAATCAATATAATCTACATTTCTATGAGCATATACCATACCCTCATCATCAATACTATAAACCATTCCATTTATCATAAATAAAGATCTCTCATCATTTATAAAAGTTGCAATTTTCCCATCATACATAAATTGATAAACTGTCTCTTTAGTCTCCGGATCATATCCTCTAAAATATTCAAAACCTCTAGGATCAATATAAATTCTTGCTCCATCTTCTATATAGTATTCTCTTCCTTTATCATCCACATAATAATCTAAATCATCTTCAGGTTTTGCTAACTCTTTCCATCTTTCCCAAGAAGCTTTAACAAAATCTTTAACTAATCTAAACTTTGCTCCTACATTAATTAAAAGTTCATCTAATCCTGGAAGTTCTTCATCACTTCTAAAAGAAGCATCAATTTTAATATCATTCGCATTATATTTTACATTTCTAACTATTCTTCCGACTTTTATTCCCATTGGCATTTCTCTTGCCACTCTTTTTAATTCTTCAATTTCTTCATCAGTTATATAGTAATTCTGATCCATCTTATACCACCCAATTCTATTATAAACTAACTTCCAAATTTATGCAAGAAACTTCCTCACCATATATTTTATTATTAACTATTTTTTTAATTTGACATTTATAAAAGGTATTAAGTTTATATTCTCCTTTTAAATATACTTTTAAATAATTAGAAGTATGTCCCACCGTATATTCTCCTTCATATTCTTCCGTGAGTACTTCTACTTCTTTTCCAATAAACTTAGAGGCATATTCTTTTTCTAAAATATCTGATAACTCTATTAATTTTTTAGCTCTTAATTTCTTTATATTACCATCAACTTGAGGCATTTTAGAAGCGGCTGTACCATTTCTAATGGAATATGGAAAAACATGAATTTTACTGAATTTCATTTCTTTACAAAAGTCCATATATTCTAAGAAATCTTCATCGCTTTCATAAGGATGCCCTACAATAGCATCCGTAGTAATTGAAATATCTTTTCTTATCTCTCTTATTTCTTTAATTTTATTCCGATAATAAGCGGTATCATACTTTCTATTCATTTTCTTTAAAACTTTATCACTACCACTTTGAAGCGGAATATGTAGATGATCACATATCTTTGACTCTTCTCTTAAAAGTTGCATAAATTTTTCATTTAACTCAGTAATTTCAATACTTGATATTCTAATTCGTTTTAATTCTGGTATTTTGGCAAGTTCTTTAATTAAATCACTTAAATCTTTTCCATTATCATTATAAGAACCCGTATGAATACCTGTTAAAACTATTTCTTGATGACCATTTGCGACCAAAATTTTAGCTTCTTCTATCGCTTTAGTAAAACTTTTACTTCTGATATTCCCTCTTGTATAAGGAATAATACAATAAGAACAAAAATTATTACAACCATCTTGTATTTTTAAAAAAGCTCTAGTATGACTATTAAATTTAAGAACTTTCATTTCTTCAAACTCTAAATTTCTTTCCTTAGTAAAATACTCATACTTTTTATGTGTTTTAAGATATTCTTCTAAAATCTCTCCTATCTTACTTTTTTCTTTATTTCCAATTAATATATCGACCCCTAAAGCTTGATACTTTTCTTGATTATTTTGACTACTACAACCCATAACAACAATAATCTTTCCGGGATTTTCTCTTATTTCTCTTCTTACAATCTTTAAAGATTTATTATCAGCATTATTAGTCACACTACAAGTATTAATAATTATAATATCACTATTATCATCATAAATATATCCTAAACTTTTTAATTTCTCTGTAATAAATTCACTTTCATAAGTATTTACTTTACACCCCAAAGTAATAATTTTAAATTTCATTTTAATCCCCCTACAAATATTAATTTAATTTTTGTTGTAATGTTTTTAAAGCCTTTAAAAAAGCTTCTTCTTTCTCATAAGAAATAACCGTTGCCACCATACTTGGTTTTATTTCTACTTCTTTATTAACTAAATTATCTAAATCTACTTTCTTAATTGTTAAATCATCATCAATATTTTCTTCTTCACTATAATTAAGCGCAAAATCATTTTTATGTTTTAATAATTCTTCATAACTTATAATCGCTTTTTCTTCTTGTTCTTCTTCATATTGATTCAAATTAACAGTACTCGCTGGCGCATTTTCTAATGCTTCCATAACTTCTTGTAAATCAAACTTATCTTTATTTACTATATCTTCCTTCTCTTCTTCTTCCTCCATCATTGCTTCAATATCTTCATCTTTACCCTCTTTAACAAAATATATCAAAGTAATAATTAACAGCATTAAAACTAAAACTGCCATAAAAAAGAGTATATCTACAAACGATAATGTTTTTATAAATAGGATTGTATCTTTAAATACTTGCATTAATCCATCACCACACTCTTATTCTACCAAAAAAAAGGCCAAGAGAAAAGACTTAATAAAGTCTTTACAAACATTTTGCATTTATTTTACAACCTTAAACTTGAGCAATTATATAAGGATTACTCCGAGTCCCATCACCAGTTACAATAACTTTCCGATTTAAACTTATAGAAGGTCTTAAATTTTTATATGTTGCTCCACTTACATTACTAATTATTTTTCCTTCTTTACTTATTATAAACGGATAAAAAAGCGTACTATCAGCTTTCGCTAAAGAAATTGTCCACCAACTATCTTCAATATCACTATTATATAAATAAAAACTAGTATTATCTTCTTCTAAATTTGCTCCGGCATACATTACTTCATCGGCGGTTAAAAGACCAATTCGATTACTATAAGTTTCTCCTAAACAATTAAATGTCGGTATTTTATTTATTGCTACCCGGTTATAAGAATTATATGTTTTATTTTTATCTTCACTTGTACTTCCGGTTTCTACACAAAACTTATAACTGACAATATCATCTTCAAATTCCTGTAAATATGCATCATAATAGGCATTTAAACTATTTAAAATACTTGTCTTACTAAAATCTTCATATTCTTCTTGTTCCGTATGATAACTAGTAAGTTCACTGGAAACATCATCTAACACTAATTTTACAGTCCCATCCCCATTAATTCTGACTATTCGCCACATATTATCTCCAAGTTTAACATAATTATTTTTAACATTACCTCTAAAAAAGTACGTAAGTCCTAAATCATCATAACCCTCAATTAGTCCTTCATCAGTACTACTAATGTCTATTCCTACTTTCGTTTTCGTCTCTTTTTTAACTTGATTATTCTTTAAAATAGTCGCATAAAAATATTCTTTAGAATCTGTTGTTTTCTTAAGTTTTATATCAAAAGAAGTCATTTTATTATTTGCTATTTTTAAAGTAAAATTTTGCGTTTCCCCCTTAGGTATTAAAATATTACTAGATATAACATTCGTACTGACATTTATTTTACTCATCTCTACTTCAATACTTGCATCTTTACTTGTTAAAGTATATCTAACATCTGACTCATAATTCTTTAAATTATCAATTAATATTTCATAATAGACATCATTAATTCCATTATTAGTTACCGAAAATTTATATTCACCATTCCCTTTTACATTAGCTCCATCTATATAATTAACTGAAAGTTCTCCGACAACTTCCACCATAGTTTCATCATTACTTGCTTTTTCATAAAAAAGATATGCTACCCCTAAAGCAATAGTTAAAACAAGTAATAAAGCTACAATTAATAATATTCTTTTATATTTATTTTGCATTTTCACATCCCCTATGATTTAAGTATATAAAGAAATTATTAAAAAGTCAATTTCTTACCCTTCACTTGACTAAAAAAAGCACCAATTTGATGCCTATAAATATTTCTTAAAATTCCTAAATTCACTTGCATCATCTAAAGTAGTACTAGCAAGTTCTTTAATTAATTTCTTTTGACTCATTGAAAGTCTTGTTGGAATAATAACATTATATATAACATACATATTTCCTCTTCCAATAGCATTTACTCTCTTTACACCTTTACCTTTAAGTTTAACTTTCTCGCCACTTTGAGTTCCCGGCTTTACTTCAATTACCACATTACCGGTTAAAGTTGGTATTTCCTTTTTACATCCCAAAATAGCTTCAGTAATGGTAAGCGGTACATTAAGATATATATCTTCATCTTCTCTTTCAAATAACTCATGGTCTTTTACTTTAAACTCTAAATATATATCCCCATTAGGGCCACCATTAACACCACTAGAACCTTTCCCACTTATTCTAAGTTGATAGCCAGTATCAACTCCTTCAGGAATCGTAACTTCAATTTCTTTTTTAGCTCGTACATTCCCTCGCCCATTACAAGCACTACAGACTTCTTTAAATGTTTTTCCAGCGCCTCCACATAAATCACAGGTTGTTTGAGTTTGAAATACGCCAAATAAAGAACGTTGTTCACTTATAATTCGGCCACTTCCTCCACATTTAGAACAAGTAGTTTCTCTAAATCCCCCTTCGCCATGACATTTCGCACATTTTTCATTTAAATCTAAAGTAATTGTTTTCTTACAGCCAAATACAGCTTCCATAAAGGTAAGATTAACGGTAACTAAGCTATCTTCACCCTTCCGTGGTCTTTTACTATTACTTCTGTTACTCCCGAACGATGAAAAACCACTAAAGCCAGAGAAACCTCCTCCAAATAAATCATTGAATATTTCGCCTAAATCAATATCATCCGCACTAAAACCACTATAATTAGCTCCACCATTATTGGTGAATGCTGAATGTCCAAATTGGTCATATTGTCTTCTTTTGGTGGCATCTGATAATATGGCATAAGCTTCTCCTACTTCTTTAAACTTAGCTTCATCACCAGTTTGTTTATTATCAGGATGATATTGTTTAGCAAGTTTTCTAAAAGCTCTTTTGATTTCTTCATCACTGGCATTTTTACTAACTCCTAAAACCTCATAATAATCTTTCTTATTCATAATCTAACCTCTATTCTTCATATAATTTAGTTAATTCTTCTACTAAATCATTAAAATATTTAAAAGCTTCTTCTATTGTTTCTTTTTTAGTCATATCAACCCCGGCCACTTTAAGGGACTCTATCGGATCTTTAGTACAACCTAAACTTAAAAACTCTAAATATTTACTTACAATATTATCCTCATTATTTAAAATTTTCATCGCAATATTTATCGCTGCTGCATAAGCTGTTGCATACTGATAAACATAGAAATTCATGTAAAAGTGGGGTATTCTTTCCCATTCATATTTAATAACTTCATCTACTATTATATTATCGCCATAATATTCTTTATTAAGATTATAATAAATATCACATAAAGCTTCATGGGTAAGTACTTCGCCCTTTTGGTCTTTTTGATGAATTATAGCTTCAAACTCTGCAAACATTGTCTGTCTATAAATAGTGGCTTTAAAATCTTGAATTAAATCATCAATTAAATATTTCTTTTCTTCGCTATTATTCGTATTTTTAATTAAATATTTACTAAGTAATATCTGATTAACTTGACTTGCTACTTCCGCGACAAATATTGAATAACTATAATCTTGATAAGTTTGATTTTTAATCGCATAATAATAATGCATCGCATGACCAAGTTCATGAGTTAAAGTCGAAACACTATTTAAAGTTCCATCAAAACTTAATAAAACATAAGGATGCACATTATAACAAGCCGTACAATAAGCTCCTCCTCTTTTACCTTCATTCGGGCAAAAATCAACCCATCTTTCCGTAAATGCTTTATTTAAATCTTCGATATATTGCTCACCTAGTACTCCTAAAGCTTTATTTAATAACTCTTTAGCTTCATCTATACTATAATTTTTCGATATATCTTTAACTATTCCGGTATAAGTATCATAAATATGAAGCTCATCCCCCATTACATCTTTTTTAAACTTCCAATACTTTGATAATGGCAAAACATTACTTTTAACAGTCTTAATTAAATTATCATATATTTCTTCGGGAATATAATCACTATATAAAGAAGCAAACCTAGCACTCTTATAACCCCTTACTAAAGCTATTTTATTATTTTTATTAACTTCAGCCATTAATAAAGAAGCATAAGTATTTTTAAAATCTCCATAAGTCTTAAGTAAAGTATTAAAAGCATTTTGTCTTAATATTCTATCACTAGATTCTAATAATTTTCGATAAGTATGTTCATTAAGTTCATAATACTTACCCTTACTATCCTTTACTCTTTTAAACTTCATATCGGCATCATTTAAAAGTCCAAAAACATTATCAGGTACTTTAAAAACACTAACCATATTTGAAAGTAATTTTTCTTCTTTATCACTTAAAATATAATTTTTAACTTTAAATATTTCTTTTAAACTCCGCAAAAATTCTTTTAAACCTTCCTCTTCTTTGGCATATTTAAGAATTAAATCATAATCACTCTTTAATATTTCCGGAACTATAAAAGAAGTTATACTTTGAACTTTCTCATATAATTTATATACTTTCCCAAATAATTCTTGATAAAAAGTATTTGTTGTATCTTGGTCATTTTGTAAATGAGCATAAATAAATAATTGTTCTAATTCTTTATTAAAATCTCTATCAAATCTTAATAGTTCTAATAAATTACTTGCTCTATCTAATATATGTCCTTCATATTTTTTATAGTTTTCTACACTTTTATCTAGTTTGGTATAAGCATCATCAAAATCTTTAATATCTTTATATAAATCTTCTACATTCCACTTTACATCTTCTTTAAATGCTTCTCTTTTTTTTGCCATTATTAATCCCTTTCCATAAAAGACAAGTTCTAGTTTCCTAGAACTTATACTTATTTTTCTTCATAATTAGCTTCGGCTACATCATCATCTTTCTTCGTTGCTTTATCACTATCCTCCGTTTTAGCTTCCGCTTCTTTATTTTTTGCTGCTTCTTCATAAACTTTTGTTGCAAGCTTCATTGCTACTTCATTTAAAGCTTCGGTTTTCTTCTTAATTTCTTCGGTATCTGTTCCTTCCATCGCTTTCTTAAGTTCGTCAATTTTACTTTCAGCTTCTTCTTTATCTTTACTATCTACTTTATCGCCTAAATCTTTAATGGCTTTTTCAGTAGCAAATATCATTGTATCCGCTTCATTTCTTACTTCAGCTTCTTGTTTTCTCTTTTCATCGGCTTCTTTATTAGCTTCAGCTTCTTTCATCATCTTATCAATTTCTTCATCACTTAAATTAGTTGAAGAAGTAATGGTAATAGATTGTTCTTTATTAGTTCCTAAATCTTTCGCGGTTACATTAACAATACCATTAGCATCAATATCAAATTTAACTTCAATTTGTGGTACTCCTCTTGGTGCTGGTGGAATATTTGTAAGTTGGAAGTTACCCAAAGTCTTATTATCATAAGCCATTGGTCTTTCACCCTGTAAAACATGAATATCTACAGCTGGTTGATTATCCGCGGCGGTTGAAAATACTTGACTCTTACTAGTTGGAATCGTAGTATTTCTTGGAATTAAAACTGTCATTACATTACCTAAAGTTTCAAGTCCTAAAGAAAGTGGTGTAACATCAAGTAATACAATATCTTCAACTTCACCAGTTAAAACCCCACCCTGAATAGCGGCCCCCATGGCTACAACTTCATCGGGATTAACACTCTTATTAGGCTCTTGTCCAAGCTCTTTTTTAACAAGTTCTTGGATATATGGAATACGTGTTGAACCACCAACTAATATTACTTTATCAATATCTTTATTTGTAAGTTTAGCATCTTTAAGGGCTTTTCTTACTGGTTCAAGGGTACTATCAAATAAATCACGGCATAAATCTTCAAATTTAGCTTTACTTAAAGTTGTATCAAAGTGAAGTGGTCCCTCATCATTTTGAGCAATAAATGGTAAACTAATTGAAGCATTAGTCATACCAGATAAATCTTTCTTCGCTTTTTCAGCGGCATCTTTAATTCTTTGCATTGCCATTTTATCTTTAGATAAATCAATACCATTTTCTTTCTTAAATTCATCTACTAAATAATCCATGATCCGGGCATCAAAGTCATCGCCACCAAGTCTATTATTACCACTTGTTGCTTTTACTTCAAATACACCATCACCAAGTTCTAGAATTGAAACATCGAATGTTCCACCACCTAAATCATAAACTAAAATCGTTTGTAATTTATCTTGTTTATCAAGTCCGTATGCTAAAGCAGCGGCGGTTGGCTCATTAATAATTCTTTCGACATCAAGTCCAGCTATTTTACCAGCATTCTTTGTTGCTTGTCTTTCGGCATCATTAAAATATGCTGGTACAGTAATAACTGCTTTCGTTACCTTTTCGCCTAAGTATGCTTCGGCATCTTTTTTAAGTTTACTTAAAATTTTGGCACTAATCTCTTCTGGTGTATATTTCTTGCCATTAGCCTCTACTTTCTCGGCTGTTCCCATTTTTCTTTTAATTGAACTAATGGTATTCTTGGCATTTGTTACTGCTTGGTTACGCGCAATTTGCCCCACCATTTCTTCATCACCTTTAAAGGCAACTACTGACGGAGTTGTTCTAGCTCCTTCACTATTAGGGATAACCTTAGGTTCTCCTCCCTCTAAAACTGCAACACAACTATTAGTTGTTCCTAAATCAATACCTATTATTTTGGCCATTATTCCTCATTCCTTTCATTAACTTTAACCATGGCCGGTCTAAGTAATCTATCATTATACATATAACCTTTTTGTAATACTTCTAAAACAATATTAGCCTCTTTAGTATTATCATTATCAGTAAGTACCGCATTCATAATACTAGGATTAAACTCTTTATCTTTCGCATCTATTTCTTTAATCCCCTGATTATTTAAGATACTTACTAAATTATCATAAATCATTTTAAATCCATCTAAGAATTTTTCCATTCCTTCCTGTTTTACCATCATAGCTCGCTCAAAATTATCTAAAACCGGAAGTATTTTATTAATAAAATCAAATCCTTCATACTTATACATACTTGCCAGTGCTTCATCATTTCTTTTTTTCATATTTTGCATTTCCGCACTTATTCTAAGTACTTTTTCTTTTAACTCTAAGTTAGCTTTAATAAGTTCATCTTTTTCTTTATTGATTTTATTTTTTTTATTACTTATCTTCTTACCTAAAGATTCTTTTTTCTCTTCTTTTACTTCTTCTTCTCTTATATTTTTCTTTTCTTCTTCCATCTATTCACCTTTTTCCTCTAACCATTTATTAAGAATATTTAAAAGTCCTACCACTTTATCATATTCCATTCTCTTTGGTCCAATAATTGCAATGGTTCCTTCTTCTCCTCCTAAAGAATAATTAGTTTTAATAACTGTAACGTTATCATCAAACTCTGTTTCTTTTCCAATATAAATACTTATATCTTTATCATCATTATTCTTTTCAATTTTTCTAATAGAATTTTCATCTTCTAACTTTCCAATTAATTTCTTAATCTCTTTCGAATCATTATACTCTGGTTGTTCTAACATTTTTGTTTTCCCAACAACATGAAAATTCCCTTTTTCACTGACAAAATCTTCAAAAGCATTATAAAATATATCATAAATAGTTTCATATTGTTTTACTTGTTGACTTATAATTGGTCTAATCTCATACTCTAATCTTTCGGCAAGTCTCGAAATTGGTGTTCCAACTAGCATTTTATTAATTATCTCACTTGTTTTTACTACTTCTTGTAAATTTATATTATCTGGTATATTAAATTGTTTATTTTTAACAATTCCTCTATCTGTACATACTAATGCCACAATATGAGCTTCATCTAATGGTATAATTGATATTTGTTTTAAAGTATTTAAACTCGATTCTTTACCTAAAGATATACTTGTATAATTCGTAATATCACTAATTATTTCTAAGGCTTCTTCTATTGCATCACTTACTACTAAATTTTTATTATTAAAAATAGTTTGCAATTTAAGCATATCTTCGCCCGTTAATTCTTTAGGTTCCATCAAATTTTCCACGTAATAGCGGTACCCAGCTTCACTAGGTATTCTTCCACTTGAAATATGATTTTTCTCTAAATACCCTAACTTTTCCAAAAAAGCCATTTCATTTCTAATCGTTGCACTAGAACAATTAAACTTATCACATAAATGCTTTGATCCAATTGGTCTTGCTTCTTTTATATAACCTTCAACTATTTCTTTTAAAATGCCTCTTTGCCTTTCATCCATACAATCACCTATTTTTAGCACTATCTCTTCAACAGTGCTAAATACATTATAATATTATGCTTAGCACTTGTCAATATATAACTGCTAAAATAAATTATTTTTTTAACACCCTTCCTTGCTCATTTATTTTCTTATTTAAATTTATATATAAATAAAACATATAATTAGCCTTATTATTATCATAAAGTCTCATATACTTAACTAATACTACCAAAACATCTAATGCTTCATTTAAACTAAAATTATATTCTTTTAATACTTCTATTGCATCTCTATTTTTATCAAATACTTCTCTAAATATCTCTTCTTTATAAGGAATATTATCATTTACTTCTATAACTCTTTTAAAAAATACTACATAATCTAAAAAATCTGGTATATCTTTACTTAACATCTCCGCAAAATATATCGCCATATCATAGTTTAAAGCTCTTTCACTTTCAAAAACACATCTTTGTAAAAATAACTTAAAATATTTATCATCTTCCATCCTTTTTAATAAAGAAATAGCAATATCTACTATCGCATTATTTTTATTTCTAATAGTAAATAATAAAGCATCACATAAAGCTATTTTATCTATACAACTTAAATTATCAACTCTATTTCCATGTTTATTCCATAAATTAATAAAATTAATATTATCCCCCATATATAAATAACATATAAAAAGTCTTCCCACTACTTTATTATTAAAATTACCACTATCTATATAATTCTCTAAATATATAGAAGCATCTTCATAATATCCATTCTCAAAATATAAATAACCAATTTCCCTAATTATTCTTTTATCTAAACTTTTATTATATATCCCTTTTAATCTTAAAATATTATTTTTTAATACTTGTTCCATTTCTAACACCTCGAATATTAATTTTAACATATTAATTTTTATTAAACAATATATTATAATATGAATATTGGTATTAAACTAAAAAGACTTAAAAATGAAGACTTAATTTGGTTAATATACTTCTTTATAGTTATTGGAGCTTTAATGTCTAATGAATATGAAAAAAACTATCTTTTAACAGGAGATAGTTCTAATCAAAAACGCTTTAAAATCTTAAATATAACTATATTTTGTGTTGCTTTTTTTATTTATTTATACTTTGTCTTATTAAACTACGAAGATGTTCAAACCTTAAGGAAAGATGCCTCAAGAAAAGAAGTTCTAAATGTTCACATCGGTTTAATATCCTCTATTCTCTTTTTAGTTGCGGGTGCTCTAGCTATAGTTGGTGAAATAAATAGAGGTGGACCAGACGAAGATATCGGCTTCATCTAATCACATTTTACTTGAAGTAACTTTTTGCAAACGATGTAAGCAAAAAGAACTAACCATTTTGAACCACCACTCTACACTCCTTGAAGTATTTCTACTTCCATACGTAGTCTACGTTTGGACTACGTATGGATTTTGTCTTGAGCCTTCTGTTCCTGACTCAACTGTAAATTTTGTACCAGCTTTCAGATTTATTACTGGGCGCACACCAAAGACATCGTTGTTCACGCCGAAGTTGCTGAGGCCGCCATTAGCATTCACAATGAACACGCTAGCATTCGGATAGTAAAACGGAGACATTGTCCAATAATACTGGTTAGTATATAACCAATATCCATTATTTGCTGTTCCTCCAAAACCTCCTGCAAATACTACTTCATCACTTGTTATTAAGCCCACCGGAACTGGCAGCTTATTATTTCCTTTTACTATTGTTCCATTGCTTCCTTTTGTTCCACTTGTATTAGCATTTGGTCCCGTATACAAATCTCTTTCTTGTGCTGTTTTATCTGTTGATCCATCTGACTTATATCCACATTTTAACGTTGGTGTTTGGGTTTTCTTCCAATTATTATTATACAATCTTCCCCATGGGGCATATCCTGTTTGACTAGTTCCATAGCCTTCACCTTGATAACTTGTAAGCACAGTTTTATCTACTTGTCTATCTCCACAGAATCCTGTATCTACATCTATGTAATCTGCTGCTAATGTTCCTAAGTTTGTATTATTTGTATACCAATTTACTATTTCATCTAATACTGTACTATTACTTGCATTTGTATGTGTTTCTTCGTATTTGCTTTTGCCTATTCCTCCTGTCATATAACCTACGTATGTATTATCATTATAGTTTTGATTAAAATACACAGCGCGAGGATAGGAATTATTAATAGTTTTTCTTGGCGTTATCATTGTATCTACTCCTTGTGGATTTGGAGCAGTTTTTTTATCACTACTAGTACCAGCATAGATTAATCTTATTGTTCCATTTCCATTAATTCTGATAATTCGCCACCAAATATATTTATTGCTATTTTTCTCTTGGCCAAATACTACCCAGTTATTATTTACTGTTCCTCTATAGTAATAACTTGTGCCATAATCATCTTCAACCTCATATATTCCATTTTGAGTAGTTATATCACAGCTTCCTCCACAAGCTGTTCCAGTAAAACTATTTACTTCTCCTAGTGATGATTGTTTTAAAGTATTTTCTAATACTTCTTTACTTGTTAATTGTTTATCAAAATACAAATAACATTTAGTATTCTTTTTAGTTAATGTTGAGACACTTAATGTTTTAGTACTACTATCATATGCTACTCTATCTTTTAACTCTTCTTCATTACCAGGTTCTGTACAATATGTTTCTGTATTATTTAAAACATAATTACCCTCTGTAGGTATAGCATTTATTTGTTTGTAATTATCTCCATCTTTTAAATATATTGCCATTACATTTTCTTCTTGAAATGTTTCTTTGGGTACCATTATAGTATGCATCTCTTTTTTAGGTCTAGAAATGCATACTATACCCCCAATTAGTATAACCATACTAAAAACTACAATCTTTTTATTCATGAAATTCCACCTCTAAATAGCATTCTATAACATATCTTTATATTTTTCATCCTCTTCGACAAAACATATCAAAACATATTATATTTTTCTACTTTATATTTCTAATATACAATATTATTGATATAAAATCAAGTATTTTATGAACAAATTCTTTTAAACATTTTTAATAAATTAAAAAAAGACTTATTTAAAATCTCTATAAGCCTTCCCTTTACTTAAACTAATCCCTTTAATATTTGCTAGTTCACTTACACTCATAACTTGATAATCATTTTGATATAACCATGGTAGTATTTCTTCTAATGCTTGATAACTAGCATCATATAATTCATGCATTAATATAATTGAACCATCTTTTATATTTTCTTTAATATAATTAACTATATGTTCTTTATTTCTATAGCGCCAATCTTCAGTATCTAAATCCCATAATATAAATGGCATATTAATATTATCTAAATTATTTTGATTATAAGACCCATATGGTGGTCTAATAATTTTTATATAATCATTTGTAATACTATAATATAAATCATTTATTTTATTAATATCATTATTTACATTATCTTTACTATTATTACTAATATTTATATGATTATAAGTATGACTACCAATTTCATTTCCTGATAAATAAGTATCTTTTACACAAACCTGACAATTATCCATCATATAACCCACCATAAAAAAAGTGGCATGGGCTTTATTTTCATCTAAACTTTTAAGTATTAAAGAATTATATTTACTACTCGGTCCATCATCAAATGTAATTGCTATACTCTTTTTATTTTTATCCCAATTATAACCAGATTCATTCTGATAATCTTTATCTAACTTAGGTTTAAACTCTAACATATCTTTAATTTCATTATAATTAATAATTAAACTAATATTATTTTTATAATTATTAGGAAATATATAATTATAATAATATACTGTAACTAAATTATCTTTCATATAATAAACTTTATATCCCTTATTATTTTTATTTTCTTTAATACTTTTACTTATAAATAAAGGATATTTTAAATTAAGTAATTCTTCTTCTTTTAATAAAAACTCATCTCTTTTATCATCTTTTATTAAATCATTAAAATCTATTTCTTCTCCTGTCTTAATATCAATTATTATACTTTTATATATATTATTATCTTTATATACTAAATTAGTTATATTATCTATCTTATTTTCTTCAACTAATTCTAAATCTTTATTATTTTCTTTTATTTCTAATAATATCTTATCAATATTAATTTTAGAAGTATTATAACTTATATTTTTAACTATTAGTACTATACTTAAAGAAAAAAGAATTATAAATACTATTCCTAATATAATTCTTTTTTCTAATTTATTCTTTTCCATAATATCCCTACCTAGATATTATGGTAGTGTGCATAGTTTATATACAAACTACCTATTTTTCCTTTTATTTATCTACAATTTCTATATATTTGTCTTTAC
>CANQHE010000003.1 GCA_947623735.1 uncultured Bacilli bacterium | reverse complement strand
TTTATATTAAAATTCTTCATTTTAATATCTTTTTCATTTAGTCTGAATTGTTTTCCATAAAACTTTTCACACTATCTAATTATATTATCTTTTTTTTAGAAAGTAAAGAGGAACATAGAAAAACGTTCCTTTATTTATCTAATAACCAGTTTATAATATTTTTATGAATTATTCCATTTTCTGATAAATCAAATTTATCCATTGATAAAACATATTTAGGATAATTATCGTCTATTTCTTTGTAAGCCCCAAATTCTCTTTCACTTATTTTTTCATTATCACCTATTTGATAACATACTTGATAATATTCTTTTTTACCATCTTTTAAAGCAATAAAATCTATTTCAGTATTTTCAATATTACCTATTTTTATATCATAACCACGATATTTTAATTCGTTATATACAATGTTTTCTACATAAGCTCCTAATTGTTCTTTTTTAGAAGTATTCATTATTCTTCCCAATCCTAAATCAGTTAAATAATATTTGTATTTACCATTTAATATTCTTTTTCCTCTTACATCATATCGTTCAACTTTATTAATTAATAAGCCTTGACACATATATTCTAAGTAGTTATAAATAGTTTCTTTGGAAACAACACGATTATCATAATTTTTAAAATAATTTACAATATTATCCGCTGAAAATGATTGAGCAGGAGTGGTCATCATATATTCCATTATTCTATTAAATAAATCTAAATCATTTATTTTAAATCTTCTTATTATATCTTTCATAATAATAGAATCATACACGTCGGATAAATAGGTCCTTATTTGTTTTTCTTCTTCAAATTCAAAGCGTTGAGGCATTCCACCCCATTTAATATAATCTAAAAATAAATCTTCATAATTTGATGGTTTTTTTAAAAGACATACTTCTTTAAAAGTAAATGGTTGCATTTTAAAGCTTACATATCTTCCAGATAAATATGTAGCTAATTCTCCTGATAATAAATCACTATTAGAACCAGTTATAAATATAGAAACATTTTGAGTAGCTTTTAAAGAATTGATGGTTTTTTCCCAACCAGCTACGTTTTGAATTTCATCAAATAATAAATAATATTTTTGTTTATCTTTTAAAAGGTTTAGAATGTAATCGTTTAATTTTTGGAATTCATTTAATTTTGTATAAGTTACATCTTCAAAGTTTATATATATGATGTGATTTTGGTTTACTTTCTTTTTTAATTCGGCAATTATTTGTTCTAAAAGTGTGGATTTACCACTTCTTCTAATACCAGTTATAACTTTAATTAAATCTTTATCATAAAATGGTCTAATATCTTCTAAATATTTCTCTCTTATAATCATATAGTTTCCTTCCTTTAATATATGTTAATTATAATACTTTTTTTTAAACTTGTCAAATTTTGTACGATGCATCGTACTTTTTTTACTTTTTTTGCAATTTTGTACGATTTAAAAAGTAGAGATTAAACTCTACTCGTTAAGATAGACCGTAAGGATTGGTCTACTTGCCAATAGATAATAAAAGCACTACTGGCAAGATTAATTAGATTTCTACTATGTAAGGGTCATTTGAAAAACCAGAACCGGATATTTTAATCTCTGATTTAAGGTTTATTACTGGGCGGGCACCATATTCAGTACTTCTCACATTTGTATATACGAGAGAACCATTTTTGCTTATAGAAAATACATCAGGTTCTGGATAATAACATGGAGTCATTGTCCAGTATAACGTATTAGTATATAGCCAATATCCATTGTTATCTATACCGCCAAAACCTCCCGCATAGATTACTTCATCACTGGTGATTAATCCTACTGGTACGGGAAGTTTATTATTCCCTTTTACAATATCTTCATTGTTTCCTTTGGTTCCATTATCGTTAGCATTTGGCCCAGTATACAAATCTCTTTCACGTGCAGATTTATCTATCATATTATTATTAAAACCACACTTCAATGTTAGTAATGGCTCTTTTTTCCAATTACCATAATAAACTCTTCCCCAAGAAGCATACGCGGTTTTTTGCGTTCCATAACCATTACCCGTATATCCAGAAACTGAGGCAGTATCAACTTGTCTATCGCCGCAAAATCCAGTATCGACATCTATGTATTTTGCCAAACTATTTAGATTTGTATTACTATTATACCAATATTCAATTTCATTTAATATTGAACTTTTATTGGCATTTGTGTGAGTTAATTCATATGAAGATTGGCTTCTTCCTCCTGTCATATATCCTACATATGTATTATCATCATAGTTTTCATTAAATTTTGTAGAACAAGGATAATTATTATTTGCTTGTGTTCTTGGCTTTATCATGGTTGTTTCTCCTTGCTGGCTCGGAGCAGTTTTAATATCTGTACTTGTGCCAGCATAAATTAACCTTATTGTTCCATTTCCATTTATACGAATGATTCGCCACCAGATATAATTTTGACTTTCTTCTTTTCCAAATACTATCCAGTTATTATCGATTGTTCCTCTATAAATATAACTTATTCCATAGTCATCTTCAACTTCATATATTCCATTTTCACTCATTCCACAACTACTTTCGCATGAAGTACCCGTTATTGTTCCGATTTCTCCCAGTGATGATTGCTTTAATATGGCTAAGGTTTTTTCACTTGGGGTTGGTTCTTTTTCAAAAAATAAATAACACTCTGTTCCGCTTTCTTTTAAATTGCTTATAAATAATCCTTTTTTATTATTGTCCCAACTTGGTAATGCTCCATTGCTACATTGACTTTTTTTATTTAAAGTGTAATTTCCCTCTGGTATTGTTTGGCTTTCTTCATATTTTCCTGTATCTTCGTTAAATACATTTATAGCAAGTATATTAATATCAGGTTCAATATCTGATGGTTCTACTGTTACTTCTCCTTCAAAACCTTGACCCATATCGAGATTTTGATTTTCATTTAAGTTAGGATATTCTAATACTACATAATAATAAGCTTTAGCTCCAGTTGAAGTCGATGTTATAAATTCATTTGACGCAAGTGTTACTGTTGTATCTACACTATTTTTAGATATTGTTCCACTTCCTATTGGTTCTCCAAGTGAAGAAAGATTCGTTATATCACATTCTTCATACATCATGATGCCACCATTTACTGTTTTCTTTACTTGATTACAGTTTGATTTTACATCTATCGTTTCACTTACTTTATATACTGTAAATTTCAAATCAGTGTTTAAATTATTTGTACCCTTCCATACTAAATTATAAGGGATAAGTTCATTATTACCAGTCGCGGTTACAATAATTCCTGAGACATCTTTATGTCCTGGTAACATTCCATTATAATCAAAGTTTAATGTACCTGTTACTGTTACTTTAGAGTTTTTTAATTCAGCTGTTGTAACTGTTGTGGTTGCTCCACTTCCCTCTGTCAGCATTCTTCCGACAAAATAAGCAAAAGTAAAACCGCCAAATACTAAAAGTATTCCCACTAATATTAACAATCTTTTATTTTTTTTCATTTATAGCACCTCTTATATAGCAACATAATGTTACTATATTTACAATTATAATATTACAAGATTTTTTATATATTGTCAATATAAATATTGCTATTTTGTTGCTATAACATATCTATACTGATTTGATACTAAAATAGTATAATGTTGATATTAAGAAAGGAAATAGAAAATATGAAAAGTATGATATCTAGTAATATAAGAGTTGATGAAATTGCTTGGGAAAAATTAAAAGAAATTGCGAAAAAAAATAAAAGAAGTATGAATAAAGAAATTGAATATCTTATTGATAGTTGTATTGAAGAATATGAAAAAATTAATGGTGAGATTAAGATATATTTTGATGATGAAGATTAGTTTTTTAAGTTAAATAAAAATAACATTTACCTTTTATAATAATTAAACTTGAAAGATAGTTTATTTTTTTTATTTTAGGAAATAATACTAAGGGTGAAGTATATGAACGAGTTTAATGAGGGACTACTTGATTTATTAAAGAAAGGTACTTGTCCTTTTACGTGTATTAAAGAGATATGTGATATATTAGATGATAATGATTATAAAAGATTAAGTGAAAGAGAGACATGGAATTTAGATTACGATAAATATTATGTGGTGAGAAATGATGCTTCTTTAATTGCTTTTAATATTCCCCAAAAAATAAAAAAACAGTTTAATATTATTTGTACGCATGATGATACCCCAGCATTTACGATTAAACCTAATCCCGATTATTATGAAAATGGATATTTAAAACTTAATATTGCACCTTATGGGGGTATTCTTAATTATGGATTTATGGATAGACCTCTTAGTATCGCGGGGAGAATTTTATATAAAAATAATAATGTTATTAGAAAAGAAATAATTGATATTAAAGATAATGTTGCAATTATTCCTTCGATTGCTATCCATCAGAATGATAAGGCGAATACTAATTTAGAACTTAATAGTGAAATTGATTTGATGCCCATTATTAGTTTAGATAAAGATTATAGTTTGAAAAAGTTATTAGAAGAAAAACTTAAAACTAGTGATGAAGTATATGACTTTGATTTATTTTTATATAATACAGAAGAACCGACGATTATTAATAAAGATTTTATTGCGAGTCCTAGAATTGATAATTTAACTTGTACTTATGCCGCATTAAAGGCTTTTATCGATAATTTTAATGAGGGAATAAATATTTTAGCAATTTTTAATAGTGAAGAAATTGGTTCTAATACTTATGAGGGGGCTGATTCAAATTTTTTAATCGATACTTTAAAAAGAATATGTGCCAAAGTGGAACTGGATTTGACGGAAGCTTTAGCTAATTCACTAATTATTAGTGCGGATAATACTCATGCAAGACATCCGAATCATGATGAATTATCAGACCATACTAATACCCCTATTTTAAATGATGGAATTCTTATTACTAAAGAGATGAATGGGACTACTAATGGAATTACTTCAGCAATATTTAAAAAGATATGTAATGATAATGATATTAGATGGAATTATTATACATCGCGGAATGATTTTAGTGGAGGTGCAACACAGGCGGGAGCTAGTTTAAAACATTTGAGTATTAATTCGCTTGATATTGCCCTTCCAATGCTTGCCATGCACTCAAGTTTGGAAGTAATTGGGATAAATGATACTTATTTATTATATAAAGCAATGCGAGAATTTTATAAAGTGAAGTATAAATTAGAAGATAAAAGGATTGTTTTTAAATAAAGTATGATATAATTATTTTAGGTGATATACATGAATGTTTTGGGATTTATTAAAGCCCATAAAGATGAAGATTTTAATACTTTTAAATTTAATGAAGTAGATAATCTTATTTTATCTTTAATTCCTTATATTGATTTTACCGATATTGTAAACGGATTTAAAGGAAAAAAAATAACTTTAAGTGAAGCTACCCAAAAACTTGCTAAACGAAAAGATATTATTGAAGGTTTTTTTGTTACGAATACTTTTAAAATGCTTAAGGCCATGATGAATACAAAAAGATATGGCGATATTTTACTTTATAATTATATGAAAGTAGTTAATAGTGAGATGCAATTTTCCGCGATAACAATGTTACTTAATGATAAAAGTATTTATATTGCTTATGCCGGGACAGATACTTCTATTATTGGATGGGAAGAAGATTTTAAAATGACTTATTTGTATCCAGGCGTTAGCCAAAAGTATGCGGGAGTTTATTTTAATAAAGCCTTAGGAATAATACCTCATAAAGTTAGAATTGGAGGACACTCTAAGGGTGGTAATTTAGCTATATGCGCCGCCATTAATGCAAAATGGATACACCAAAGGAAAATAAGGGCAATATATAATAATGATGGGCCGGGTTTTTTAAGAGAACAAGTTAGGTCTAAAGAATATAAAAGAATCCAAAATAAAATAAAAATGTATGTACCTGTTCATAGTATTATTGGAATGATTTTATATCATGAGAAAGACTATATAGTGGTAAAAGCTAAAAATTTAGGAATATTACAACATGATGCTTTTAATTGGCAATGTAATAATGATGGTTTTATTAGAGCAAAACTTAATAAAAGAAGTAAAGTGTTAGAAGATAAATTAACTAAAAAATTAGAAGAGTTACCAATTAATAAAAGAATAAAAGTAGTTAATGATTTATTTATGATATTTAAAAATAATAATATAAAAGATACGAAAGATATAAAAATAAGAGAAATATTTAAATTGATAAAAGATTTTAAAGAATTAGATAAAGAAACCCAAAATATTTTAATTGAACTTATAATTACGATATTTTTAAAATAAACTTTAAAAATTTTAAAAAAACTTAATCTTTTTAGAGACTAAGTTTTTTGTTTTAACTTTTTTATTTTTAATTTTATAGTTAAAAGATATTAACTAACATAAGGATTAGTTTTCGTCAAGATTAATTAATTCATAATTTTTAGTCCCAATATGAAGATAATCATCAGCATAAGTTGTTATATAACGACCATTTTGACGTTCGATACGTTCAATCATCGCATCTTTGCCAGTATCAGAACTATTATATATTAAATCGAGGCAAGCTTCATCTAAAGCAACGGGGTCAAGACTGGATAAAATACCAATATCAGCCATACATGGAGCAGCAGGATTAGAATCACAGTCACAATCAACAGATAGATTATTCATAACATTGATATAAACTAAATTGCCTTTCATGTATTCCATTACAGCTTTATCAGCTTCCGCCATAGATTCTAAAAATGCATTTTGTTCAGGTAGGTTATCCCATAATTCACTGGGGTTAGATGTTTTACCCGCGGTATGAATCCAAGTTTTACCCCTACTTGAGGCAACACCGATACTCATATTTTTTAGAGCTCCTCCAAAGCCTCCCATCGCATGGCCTTTAAAATGCGAGAGCATAACCATCGCATCATAATTGGCTAAATTTTTACCCACTAAATTATATGGTAAATGTTTTGTATTAGTAAGAGGAAGAGATAAGTCCCCTTCTTCATCCATAATATCAACTTCGGCAATATCATAAAAGCCATGAGCTTTAATCGTTTCTTTGTGGTCTTCGGTGGTATTTCTTTTACCAGCATAAGCGGTATTACATTCAACAATCGTGCCATTTAGTTTAGTAACTAAATCTTTAATTAAAGCGGGCTTTAAATAATTATTACCACCCATTTCTCCAGTAGATATTTTAATGGCTATTTTGCCAGTCAAAGGTTTATTTAAAACCTCATACATTTTTACTAGACTTTCACTAGTTATGTTTTTAGTAAAATATACTTTACTTTTGGTCATTTTTCATTTTCCTTTTCTTTTAATTAAACATTAATTGATAAGCTTCGTCCATATCTTTAGCATAATATTCAAAAGTGTATGGTTCCATTTTAATAACATTATTAGATATGTTAGATACATCAATTTCAACTTCTTCTCCATTTACTTTAAATGTAAATAATTCTTTAGTTTTATCATATTTCATATCCTCCATTGGACCTTTAATAACAGCTTCAGAGGCAAACCAACCAAAGATAAATTCTTTATTATTTACATGAATGGTTAAAGTGTTGTTATCATCTTTAGTGAGCCATACCCCCTTTAGTAATTTAAACATATTATCAGTAAGTAAAGCACTTATTTTTTCTTTTAATTCCGCGGCTTTAGAAGCAATAGCTTCTTTTTCTTCTTTAGTTAAAAGTTTATCTTCCGGAATATAGGCATTTATTAATTTTTCTAAAGTTTCTTTTAAATATTTATCCGTAGAGTTATCTAAACTTATATAATCATCATTATTAGTTTCAGGAGTAATAAAGGTATCGTCAAAACTTAAATCACTATTACTTTTAAAGGTATAATCAGGATTAGTTTCGATATTTGCTTGTTCTTTACTTTCCTTTATTTGATTTTTTAAAGATTTATAATCATCTTCATTTTCTTTAGTAATATGAATATAATATTCGTAAGTTTCTTTTTCAATATTATATAAATATTCGATATTCGTATTTTCTTCAAAAACGATAGTGTTTACTTTATTATTATCTATGTAATAAATATTGGTGTAATTATCCGTATCTTTATTATAATTCATAATCATGACAGGATTGTCAATATCGGAAACATCAATAAATTTTAGTTTGGGATTAGCCTCTTTATCAGGAATACTCTCTTTGTTGTTTTTTAAATGAACATAATAAGTGTTACCCCAGTCTTCTTTTAAAGGGTTTAGATTAGTTTTGATAAAAAGATAAATACCAAAGGCTAGTAATAATAGAATAATAATCCCGATTAGATAAAAGGCTTTTTTTGATTTTTTAGGGATATTTTCTGGATACTCATTAGTAACTAAGTCATTACTTACTGAGGTATTATCTTTTTTGGGTTCTTCTTTTTCCATATAGTTATTCATAAACTCATACTCCTTTATTTTAGCTTATGTTGTTATTTTAGTAGTTAATACATATTAATTATAACAAATATTTTGACTTAAGTCAGTATTTTTTTGAGATTGGCGATAATTATGTAAAACTTTCTTTGATTTTTGATATTTAAACTTTTTTAGTTTTCATGATATTTTTTAGTGATGGCGGCTTTTAGTTTTTTTCCTTTTATTTTTTTTAGGTTTACTAAATAAAGAGATAAAGCACAAGATTAAAAGAAGGAAGAGAAAAACAAAAGGAATATAAATACTATAATTATAAGGGGTATTAGAATTACTTTCGGAAGGAATAACGGTAATATTTTCTTCACTGGTTACTTCTTCAGGAGATTCAATTTCAGGCTCCGGGAATTGATAATTATTATCTAAAAAAGTGATGAGGCTCAAACTATCTACAACATTTAGGCTAGAATTTAAAGGAGCATTTAAAGTTATAACGACCATTTCGTGGTCTAAAAAGTTAAAGAGTGAAGATAAGCAAAGGCCAGCATCATCAGTGGTACCAGTTTTGCTTCCTAAAATTCTACTCGTATCAAATTCTTCAGTATAATAATTTAAAGTGGAATTGACAGTTAGACCACTTGTTAGAGTATAAGTTTTAGTCGTAAATATTTTCTTGAAAGTAGGATTTTTTAAAGCATAATCTAATAATAAGGCTAAGTCATAGGCGGTACTATAGTGATTTAGAGCATCAAGTCCGGTGATATTTACAAAGTTAGAGTGCTTCATTCCAATAGAAGATGCTAAAGTGTTCATGGAACTTACAAAATCAGGAATACTTGGGCTTAAAGAAAGAGCTAGAACTTGGGCGGCATCGGCTCCACTTGGTAAAATAGTCGCATAAAGTAAATCTTCATAAGTTACTGTATCGCCAATATTTAGACCAGCCCGGGAGGCATTCCAATAAATGCCACTTAGCATATCTTCGGTAATCGTTATAGTGGCATTTAAGTCGGTGATTTTTTCAAGCGCGGTAATCGTAGTTAAAATTTTTGTAAGAGAAGCAATAGACGTTTCTTCAAAATCATTTTTAGCATAGATTACTTCATCAGTAGTTAAATCATAAATTATCGCATATTTCGAAGTGATTTCTGGAAAGTTTAAGTCTTCAGCATAAATATTTAAGGGTAAAAAAAGAAATAAAATAATAATTATCTTCCGCATTTTTACCACCTACTTTATTTATATATTATATCATGTAAGGGGTCATAAGTAAATTGACGGATAAAAACTTCATTTTAAAGTTTACAAGAAAAAAACTACAACTTAAATTGTAGTTAGATTTTAAAGTCATCGATGAAATCGGCCATTGATAAAGCTTTATTGGTTTCCTTTTCTTTTGGAATTTCTTCTTTATTTTCTTTTGATGGTTCATCTGATGTTATTTTTTCTTTTATCGCGACTAGAGAGGCCAAATCCAATTTATATTTACTAATATTGGAACCAGTAGATGCTAAATCCATGATAGCAATATCACTATTTTTTAGATAGTTTATTTCACTATCAGCTTTAGTTAAGATAACATCTTTAGAATTAGTTTTTAAAACATTTAAGATTTTATAACTAACTGTTTTAGTTTTCTTTAGAATTAAACTACCCTTTTTAGCCCGAGAGTGAGTTTCTAAGTCACTTATTTTAACTCTTTTCGCGGTTTTATTATCTGTAAATATAGTTAGATATTCTATTTTATCATTAATACTTAATAAAGAATTTAGAGTATCATCTTTTAAGTTGATGCCTTTTACCCCACTTGCTTTCGCCCCAATTAAAGGAACCTCATTAGATGGATAGAATAAATAATAACCATTTGTACTGACAAATACTAAATTTCCTAAATCTTTCGTAACACTTATTAATTCATCATTTTCTTTTAGTTTCATGGCAACGATAGGTTTACTACATCTTTGAACTTCGTAATCTTGCATAAGAGTTCTTTTTACCATACCATTTTTAGTTGCTAAAACTAAAGTATCATTTTTATTATAGATAAATGAGGCAATAACTTTTTCTTCATTACTTAACATGATAATATTACTAATGTGTTTACCTAATTCTTTCCATTTAGTTTCCGGTATTTTATAAACAGGAATATAGAGATAATTACCAAAGTTAGTAAATATTAATAAAGTATCAAGAGTAGTACAATCATAAAGGCCGGTTATAAAATCGCCTGGTTTTAGAGTGGTATCTTCGGTAGATGATGCAAAACTCTTGGCACTTACTCTTTTTACATAACCTTCATTAGTAGTTACGACAACCACATTTTCTTTAGGTATCATCTCTTTTAAGTCAAGTTTTATTTCTTGAGCTACTTCTTCGATTTTAGTTTTTCTAGGCGTAGCATATTCTTTTTTGATGATTTTTAATTCTTTTTTCATGACATATTTTAAGACTTCTTCATCACTTAAAATGGCTTTTAGACCTTCAATTAATTTTTTTAGTTTCTCCATTTCTTCTTCAAGTTCGACAACATCCGTATTAGTTAAGCGATATAATTGGAGTAAGACGATGGCTTTGGCTTGGTCAAGAGTAAAGGCAAACTCTTTTACTAAGTTATTTTCCGCATCACTACGATTTTTACTAGAACGAATTACTTTAATAACTTTATCTAAGATAGATAAACATTTAATTAAACCTTCAACAATGTGCATTCTTTTTTCATGAGTCGCTAAATCAAATTTGGTCCGCGCAATAATAACTTCTTTTTGATGAGCAATATAAGCATCTAATATTTCTAAAATACCTAAAGTTTTCGGAACACGGTTCACAATGGCAACCATATTATAGTTATAAGAAATTTGTAAATCGGTATTTTTAAATAAATAATTTAAGATTAAATCAGGATTAGCACCGGCTTTTAAATCTATTACTATTCTTAAGCCTTCACGGTCAGATTCATCGCGAATCTCACTCATACCATCGATTTTTTTATCAATTCTAATACTATCGATTCTATTTACAAGTAAGGCTTTATTGACATCAAAAGGAATTTCAGAGATAACTATTTTAGACTTGCCTTTTTCTTTGACGATTTCATATTTAGATTTTACAATGACACGGCCTTTACCAGTTTTAAAGGCTTCTCTTATGCCATCAATACCACAGGCAATACCACCGGTTGGAAAGTCAGGGCCTTTTACAATTTCTAATATCGTATCTAGTTTACAGTTTGGAGAATCTATCCTTTTAATAGTCGCATCAATTATTTCACCAAGATTATGAGGAGGTATATTAGTGGCATATCCCGCGGAGATACCCATCGTGCCATTTACTAAAAGATTAGGAAATTTAGCCGGTAAGACAGTTGGTTCTAATAATCGATCATCAAAATTAGGAGCAAATTTAACGGTATCTTTATCTAAATCGGTAAGAAGTTCATTACTAATTTTCGCTAGACGAGCTTCGGTATAACGATAAGCGGCCGCGGAGTCGCCATCCATGGAACCATTATTACCTTTCATGTCAACTAAAATAGTATTTTGTTTCCACCACTGAGACATACGAACCATGGCATCATAAACTGATGAATCACCATGAGGGTGGTATTTTCCTAAAACATCACCAACGGTCGCGGCACTTTTAATATATTTTTTATCATAAGTATTACCAGCTTTATACATTGCAAAAAGAATGCGTCTTTGGACAGGTTTTAAGCCATCACGAACATCAGGAATAGCCCGGTCTTGAATAATTTCTTTAGCATAAGAGCCAAATCTAAGACCCATTATTTCTTCTAAGGCATAATCTTCGATTTTTTTTAATATATCTTGCATATAATTCACCTTAAATTATTGTATCATAAAAAAAGTGGCAAAGAAATAGCTCTTTACACTTTTTTAACTTTAAGTTAGATGTAAGCCAATATATTATTACTAATTTGTTTTTTTATCACATACATTATCAAAAGATAATTCTTTTTCGCTAGAGATGTTAATTTTTTCATTATTATCATCCATATTATTTATGTATAATTTGTAACTAAAAAAACCGATTATCAACCATAAAAAAGAAATTAAAAATATAATTACTAATATGACTTGAGATTTATTATCAAATTTTCGCAAAAAAATTGAAGTAAGACCAATAGTGATAACGGCGATTAAAAGGCAAGTCATAAAGTATAAAAATAAAAATTCCTTCCCTACGTATTGCACTCCTATTACTAAAGCACTGGTAAGGGAGATACCTAAAAATACACTAGTAATACCAAATAAGGTATTGCTAGTCATATGCTCTAAGTTAGCTTCTGTTTTTTCAAAAGTAGACATTATTTTATTATTTAATAATTCTATTTTTTTATTGAAAAATAATAATTCGGTATCTCTATAGGATTGATTTATTTCTTCAATACGTTTTTTTAAGTCTATATTTTCGATAATAATTGAGTTTTGGATTACTAAGCTTAATTCATTTGATAAATTTGATAAATCATGTTTAGTTAAATCGTCTAAAGTAGAACATTTTTTTATTTTAGCTTGGGTGTTTTTAAGTTTATTAAAAATTCTATTTAGGTCTTGATTATAATTTTTTATTGTCTCATTATTTAGCGGAACTTCTTTGTAATTTTTTTTGAATTTTATGTTTATTTTATTATTGTTCATTTTCCTTTATTACTAAAGTATTGAACCATTCTTTAGTATCTTTTTTATTTATAATTTCATATTCAGGAATTTTCCCATCATACTTTTTTGATATATTATACCAGGGAGAACCTTTTAAATGGGATAAATTAACTAATTGAGCAGCGCTAAATTCATGAAATAAATTAAATAATATTTTAATATATGGTAAATTATTAGGGTTAATATCTATATCATCTTCTAATTCTATTGGATTTCTACCAAAGCTTTTATATTTTTGATAAATTTCTAAATTAACAGGTCCAAAATTCCAAGCCAAAAATTCTTCTTTATATAAATAATTTTTATTTTCGCAAACCATATATATAGCTTCTAAAAAATAAGCTAATTTTTGAAGTTCTAGATTTGTAATTGATTTATCTTGTTCTTTATAGTAAGCTATAATATACTCAGAATTTTTAATAATATTTCTTTCTATGATATCCATATTACACCTCCATTACTTTATAATAATTATATCATGTTATTATTAATAAAAACAAGGAAGAACAAAATATATTTTAAAATATTTTTCTAATAAAATCAAGAATTTCTAAATTGGCAAAAATATAAAAGAATTATAATTTATTAATTTAATTTTTAACATTTAAAATACGAAGAGTATTAATAATAGTAAGTAAGGTAACACCAGTATCAGCAAAGACAGCCATAGCCATCGTGGTTAGGCCGAGGGTTGCAAGTAATAAAATAGATAGTTTAACAGTTATGGCAAATATTAAGTTCATAAGAATAATTTTTTTAGTTTTATAAGCGATGTTTAAAACATTTAGAATGCCTTCAAGATTATCATTCATTAAGACGATATCACTTGATTCAATCGCACTATTAGAACCTATTTCCCCCATTGATATGCCAACATTTGCCCCCAAAAGAGATGGAGTATCATTAATACCATCACCAACAAATATTACATGATGGTCTTTTTTAATATGTATTAATTCTTGATATTTTTCATCAGGAAGTAGGCCATATTTATATTCTTTTATGCCAAGAGTATTTGCAATCATTTTGGCAAAAGAAGCATTATCGCCGGTAAGCATAATAGGATTTAGGTTATATTCTTTTAATTTTTTAATAACTTTTTTAGCATTATCTTTAATATTATAATCAAATAGTAAGCCCCCTACTAATTCATCATTAACACTTAGAAAAACATTTGCTTTTTCTTTTGTATTAACATATCTTGCGGAGCCAACTTTGATATTATCTTTACCCACTTTATAACTAATACCTAAGCCAGTTTCTTCTTTAAAATCTTTTACTTTACTTAAATCAATATCTCGGTTATAAGTACTTAAAAGAACTTTACCAATAGGATGATTACTAAAACTTTCTCCGAGAATAATTAAATTTAAGATTTTATCTTCGGTGTATTTAGGATTATAAATATTAATTTTAGATAATTTAAAAGTACCTGTGGTAAGAGTGCCGGTTTTATCAAAGATAATTGTATCACATTTGGTTAGAGCATCTAGAAAATTACTACCTTTAACTAAAACTTTAGCTTTAGATGAAGCCCCAATACCGGCGAAATAACTTAGAGGAACAGATATAGCAATAGCACAAGGACAAGAAATAACTAAGAAGGTTAAAGCCCGGTAGAGACTAGTTTTAAATGGAACTTCAAAAAATAATGGAAGAAATAAAGCGATAATACACGCGATAATTAAAACTAAAGGAGTGTATATTTGAGCGATTTTAGAGACAGTGGTTTCAGTTTTAGCTTTATTATTCGTCGCATTTAAGGTTAATTCAAATATTTTATAAGCCGTACTATTATAATAATCATGAGTTACTTTGATTTCAATTACATCACCCATATTAATTGAACCTGATAAAACTTTAGATTGAAATTCTACTTTTTCAAGTAAAGATTCGCCTGTAAGTTTCGAGGTATCTAATAAAGACGTACCTTTAATAATCATACCATCAGTGGGGATAGCCTCACCTTTTTTAACGATAACCACATCATTTACTTTTAATTCTTCCGCCTTAACATCAGTGATAGTTTTACCATATTTTTTATGGGCATAAGTTTGTTTTAAATCTAATAAATCAGTAATGGCTTTCCGGCTTTTACCAACAGCTTTATCCTCTAAAATTTTACCTATTACATATAATAAAACAACCATTAAGCCTTCATGATGTTCCCCTAAAAGATAAGCTCCAACCGCGGATATAGTAATAAGGAGATTTTCATCGATGTTATGGCTTTTAATTATTTTGGTAATAGCTTTAATAAAAGTTTTATAGAGAAGAAGGCCATAAGCTAAAAGTAAGAATATTTCTTTTAAGGGTTTAGTTTTTATTATTAAACTTAAACCTAGACATATAAGAGCTAAAAATAATCTTACAATTTCATAATCTTTTTTAGATGCAGTTTCTTTATTTTCAAGCACGATTACGTTGGGTTCAATTTTTTTAATAATTTCTCTTACTTCTTTAAAAGGACTAGGAATATCCGTTTTAAAACTAAGAGTAAGAGTATTAAAATTAACGGTAACATCTTTAAGGCTAGGATTAGCTTTAAGAGTATCTTCGATTTTTTTTGCACAATTAGCACAATCGAGTTGGTTTAAATAATATTTATAATTCTTCAATGTGAACACGTCCTATCTCAAATAATTTAATTACATGATTATCTTTTAGGCTATAATAAACAATTTTGCCAGTTTTTCTAGTTTTGACAAGTTTCGCTTGCTTTAATATACGAAGTTGATGTGATATCGCGGAGGGAGTACTATTCGTTATAAAAGAAAGATCATTAACACATAATTCACTTAATTTTAAGGCATAAATTATTTTGATACGGGTACTATCACCCAGAATTTTAAAACATTCGGCAATATCAAATAGGATATCATCATCAAGCATTTTCTTTTTAACACTTTTCGCTAGAGGAGCATTAATACAAGTGCAAGTATCACAATTACAACTAGACATATTTTTCCTTCTTTCTTATATGAATATCTGTTCATATATTTATATTATATGAAAGGATGCTTAGATTGTCAATGGTTTTTTTTCAAAAGAAAAAAGAGCTTGCATGCTCTTATAAATTTTGGGATTATTTACTTAGAAATATTGCAAGTAATATTCCGATACCGATAGTAAAAATAAGGATTAAGAATAAAAACAATAAATTAATTTTACCTAATTTAGGAGAACTTTCTTCTAAATCTAGAGTACTTGTTGCTTTTGTTAACATGGTATCTAGTTCGAGAGCAATATTATCTAAGCCACATTCATAGAATTGCCATTTTAAAGCGACTAATTTACTTAAATATTCTTCTTGATTTATTCGACCTTTTTGACAGGCTTCTTTAAGAATCATTAAGAAAAAGTTTAATTTTTCATGGTCATCATCATTAGTAAAATTTAATATTATATGTTTCACTTTTTCGGTATCTAGAGTTTCTCCAAAAGCTTTACGTTCTTCTAAATCCATTTTTTCAGCAAGTTTTTCTTTTCCTAAGTATTTATCTTGATGAACAACAACTATAGGACATTTAAAATACTCAGCGGCACGAGTTGTTTCTTGACTAACTGCTTGGCTGCTATTTATATTCGTGGCAATAAATTCGGGAGTAACGCGAGTATTATCTTCATTAAAACGGTCAAACCATACTTCACCTCGATTTTGGCCATAAAAAGGCGCAACCGATAAATTAGCATTACCACCAGGAGTTACATTTCGCAAAGTATGAGAAACTCCGGCATCTCCCCTGTCGGTACCACAAAAAGCCATGTTGCTATTTTTACCCCAGGAATATACTGGTAAAGTGGAATATATATAACCAGCATAATATCCAGCAAGAGGTGAATTAATGCCAGTGGAGATGGTCGATACAGCCTGATATAAATTCCAATTTTCGGGGTCTTCAATAAGTGATTTACCAACGTTTACGTCACTATAATTATAGCCATATTTAGCTTTTAATTTTTCAGAAAAAGTGATATAGTTTTGAAAAGCTTCAGCATTCGCGGAAGAATCACTATAAGTGGCGGTTGATTTTTTAGAATCAAAAGGAACGGGATTAATACCATGACTTAAGAAACAATAATTATAACCATTTAAGTGAAAATATTCTTGACCATCAATCACTTCATAATAAACTGAAGCATTGGGGTCAGTTCTAGAGGCTATTTTCCTTAATGATTCTAAGTCTAATAATTCCTCATTCATTTGTTTTTGTTTTGCGCTTCTAATTTTTTCTGATAAACTTCTGATAGTTGGAGGACTTTGATTAATTGTTTCGTTTACTAATTCCATTATTTTAGCTTTATCATAACTAGCGGTTATATCTTTGTTTAATATATCAAATATTTTTTCTAAGTATTCATATTCAGCTAAAGATATAATACCAGTGGAAACATATTTATATTTTAAGTATTCTAAATGGAGTTTACTTGGTGGGGAGATGGTACCATTAAAACTTAAAGGATAACCATTTAAAGAACTAATATTTAAAAATAATTCAAGAATATCTCTATCATTTAATTCTTCTTTAGTAAGAATTGTTTTAGCTTTGATATTAAAATAGTTTTTTAAGTCTTGATAACTTTGGATATTATATAAATTTTTATTAAAAAATATTTCTTTTAATAATTCTAAATCATGAGTTTCTAATTTAATATTATTATTTATAATATCAGATACTAAGTTTTGACACTTGTCATAGTTTAAAATATAAGTATGTAACATACGATTATTATTAGATATATTATTGGTTAGAAAATCTAAATATTTTACTAGGTTATCAAGTTTTCCTTCTTCATATAATTTTACAACAATTTTACTTGCGTCCGTATTAAATTGTAAGATACCCACTAAATATCGCGGGGTTATTTTATTTATAAAATCAGAATGTAACATAAGAGGATTTAGAGAAGTATTCCCATAAGATAAGCTTTCATCAAGAGAACTTAAGATAGCAAAATTATTATTCATTAGAGTAGCAGTTTTATTAGGAATATGATATTTATTAATTAGGGTAATATATTTAAAAACAATATTTTCATCTTCAGTTTTTAAGAAAGTAAGAAAGTCTTCAGCATTGACAAAAGATGCTTCAATAGAGGGATATTTATTTAATAATTCTAAATCCGTATTAGCTTTTATCGAGTTAAGTTTGTTTATTAGAGGAACACTTCCTTTATTATGAATAAAAGCATTTAAAAATTCGGGATTAGCAGCAAATACTCTAAATAATATCGTAAAATTGGGGATAGTATTAATTTTGGTATTTAAAATATTCGCCATATTTTCTTGATGCATGAGATAATCTTGAAATTCTTTAGCAACTAATAAATTCATTAACTCAGATTCTTTAATATTAGTTATATCAATACCATGAATATCTTGTTTAATTAAACTCATTATATCAAAATTTGCTTTTGATAAGTCTTGATATAATAAAGATGCTGTAATATTTTTAATATCACTTTTAGTTTTTAAATATGCTAAAACTTGAGATTTAAATATGGATGGGTCAAGGGTTGGAAGATAATTATTTTTGTATATATTATATAAATTATTATTTTTAAATAATAAATCGATACGGTCTAGTTCTGGTAATCTATTTATTAATGAAGATATAATAGAATCGGTAAAGTTATCAGGTTTTACTTGTTCTAAGAATTTTTTAATATAATCACTGTTGTAATTCATGACTGTATTTAGAAAATAATCAGGTTCATTATTAAATAAAGTTAAACATTTTTCATTTGAACAAATATACATTATTTCTCTAAAATTACTGTGAAGATAGCCGATAACTTCTTTTATCTTATTTGAAGGAGCATTATTTAAAAAATAATCTAAAGCTAGATGATAATTACTTATTTCATTGTTATTACTTAAAAAATATAGTTTTTCTTTTAGAAAATCTAAAGGAACTTTTTGGATGATATTTAAATAATTTAACCAGGTTGTTCCCTCTAATAAAGATAAATCAGAAGTTTTTATTTCAGAATAAAAATATAGTTTATCTATAACTTCTATAGGACTTATACCAATTTTTTTAGCTATATCATTAATAGTGGAGCGATTATCATCCCCGAGGGTGATAAACTCTTTATAATAGGCAATTTTTTCTTCAGTACTTCTTTTATTGAATTCTTCTTCTAATAAAGGACCGGAGCCATAGGTTTTTGCTATATCTATTAAAGACATTTCAGCTAATTTAGTTTTATTGGTAAAGTTTGCTTTTATATCGTTATTCATTTTACTTCTCTCCTATTTTAATAATATCTTAAATTTTAGATAATTGCAACTATTAAATAATTTGTTTTTATGATATACTTAACTTAGGATAGAGGATAAATATGAATGATGTATTAAAAAATAATTTGATGTTTTTACAAGAATTAAGAGGATATGCTAAAATATTACAGATGATAAAAATTGATAAAGATGTTTTAATTATTGGAGATATTAGAGTTGATTTAAAAGATATTAATTTAAAAGATATTTTAAATGAGAATGTGTTAAATAATTTGGATAATTTAACTGATGAAGATATTAAAGAATTATTTAAGATTGGAATTAAAAGTAAAGAAAGTGATATGTTAGAAGATAATAATTCGCAAGAAATTAATGATAATCCGAAAATTAAGAATTTTAAAGTTATTAAAAAATATCGGGAAGATGGGTCTTATTTAGAATATCCATATTTTATAGATGATAATAATAATGTACATATTTTGTTTAATTATGCAGGGACTAATATTTTAAATGTTTATCAAACACTATTTTTAAAAAATGGTGGGAAAGTTGATGGAAAAGAGCTCTATCAAGAGTTAGAAAGAAAAATGAAAAATGTTTATTTGCAAGCGGATTATAAAGAAGATGAAAAAGAAAGAGAAACAACGAAGTTAGAAGCAAGTATTGTAAATAAAGCTAATAGTGATGAAAGAGTTTATTTAAATAGTGAACATGGAATATATCAAGTGGGAGAAAATATTTATACTTTTGATGCTGATAATCAGGGGTTAAATAAAAATACGGTTAATAATGAAAATGATGAACAATTAGCAACTTATAATGATGAATTTAATCAGGAAAGTATGTACGTAGAAAATGATAGGGAAAAAGAAGCTAGTATCATAAATGAAGAAGAATATTATATGCTAATTAAATATGCGACGAAAGAAGAGATGCCGGAAATTGGACTTTTTGAAGGATTTATGGAAGATGTTATGAAGTATGAGGAATATATTTCACCTAAAGTTAAAGCGGTTCTTGATAGATATATTTTATATATGACTAATTTAGAGACAAAAGAAAATGCTACTTCTTATGAATTAGAAGCTTTAAAAAGATATAAAGAAATGTTAGATAGAAAAGAAGAATTAAAATCACAATTAAATAAAGATAATGTTCTTGCAAGAACTAGAAAGTTAGAAGAAAGATATGATAGTTCGGGATTTTCTATTATCTATATGATATTAATTGGAGTAATTATTTTTACTATTATTACAATAGTTCTTTTAGGAAAATAAACTTTATTAAAGATATGAGAAATATCTTTTTTTTAATGCAAAAAAAATAAATATTTTATTTAGATAAAAACTAATAAAATATTTATCTCTTAATTTTAAGCGGCACGATAATCATCTTCCATGGTAAAGACAATATTTTCTTCAATCCACTCTTTTCTTGGTTCAACTTTATCGCCCATTAAAACATTTACTCTTTTTTCCGCTAAAGCGGCATCATAAATGTTTACTCTAATTAAACTTCGGGTATCAGGATTCATTGTGGTATCCCAAAGTTCTTCCGCATTCATTTCGCCTAAACCTTTATTCCGAGAGATATCCGGTTTACCAGGATTATCGGAAACTATTTGAAAACGCTCTTCATCAGAATAAGCATAAAAATGTTTTTTGCCATATTCTATTTTGTATAATGGGGGTTTAGCAATATAAAGTTTGCCAGCTTCAATTAAAGGACGCATAAAGCGGTAGAAAAAGGTTAAAAGTAAGATTTGAATATGCGAACCATCGACATCAGCATCAGTCATAATTATTACTTTATCATAGTTGGAGTCTTTCGCATCAAATTCGGGTCCAACTCCCGCGCCAATAGTATGAATAATCGTATTTATTTCTTCATTTTTTAAAATATCCGAAACACTGGCTTTTTCAGCATTAATTACTTTACCACGAAGAGGTAAAATAGCTTGGAAGCGACGATTTCTTCCCCCTTTCGCGGAACCTCCAGCAGAATCCCCTTCCACTAGAAATAATTCATTTAAGTTGGGATTTTTAGTTGATGCCGGAGCAAATTTACCAGATAAATTCTTTTCTAGTTTATTTTTGCCTTTACCACTTCGGGCTTCTTCCCGAGCCTTGCGAGCAGCTTCTCTGGCGAGTTTACTTTTGCTTGCTTTATCTACGATAGAAAGCGCGATTTCTTTATTTTCTTCTAAGAAGAATTTTAAATTTTCATAAGTTATTGCTTCAGTGATGCTTCTAGCTTCAGGAGTACCTAGTTTTCCTTTGGTTTGACCTTCAAATTGCAGAAGATTTTCCGGAATCTTTAAATTAATAACGGCACTTAAACCTTCTCTCACATCAGAACCATCAAAGGTAGTATCTTTACCTTTTAGAATATTATTATTTTTAACATAATCATTAAAAGCTTTAGTAATACCCGTTTTAAAACCGACTTCATGAGTTCCACCATCGATTGTTTTGACATTATTTACAAAAGATAAAATGTTTTCATTATAAGTATCGGTATATTGCATGGCAACATCAACTTCGATACCACTTTTAGAAGAAGCAAAACTTATAACTTTGTGAAGAGTTGTTTTATCTTCGTTTATATATTCAACAAAGTTTACTAAACCATTTTCATAATGGAATTTAGATGATTTATTGTTTTCTTCATCAATTACTTCAATCGTAACATTCGGGATTAAAAAGGCACTTTCTTGCATTCTTTCAGTAATTGTAGTATAGGAAAAAGCACAATTTTTAAAGATATCATAATTAGGTAAAAAAGTTACAATTGTTCCAGTTTTATTCGTCGTACCAATCTTTTTTAGGGGACTTTCTACCTTTCCACCATCAGTAAATCTAATATTGTTAATTTCACCATCACGATAAATTAAAACATCCATTTTTTTAGATAAAGCATTAACAACGGAAGCACCAACACCATGAAGACCACCACTTACTTTGTAGTTTCCTTCTTCAAATTTACCACCAGCATGTAAAACAGTATAGATTACTTCGGGAGTAGTTTTTCCAGATTCATGCATGCCTGTTGGTACTCCTCGTCCATTGTCAGCGATCGTAATGGAAGCATCTTTATGCATAACTATTTTAATATAATTACCATAGCCATTGATAATTTCATCGATAGAATTATCAACTATTTCCCAGATAAGATGATGTAATCCTCTTTTGTCAGTTGAACCAATATACATGCCTGGTCTTTTTCTTACAGCTTCTAAGCCTTCAAGTATTTTAATTGATGAGGCATCATATTTATTTTCTTTTGCCATATTATCACCCTATTACTCATTATACCAAAATACTTAAAAAATGTAAAACAACTTAACATTATTTTACATTTATTCTTGGTCGTATAACTTCTAATTTTTTTTAGTATTGATTTTTTGCTTTAAACTTAAGATTAAAGGTTTAATTTTTTCTTGCTCTTCACTATTTAGTAAAGCTGATTTATCACCCTTTATTAAATAAGTACTATATAAAGTACATAATTCTATATCTGGAGCATTTTTATAGGTTTCAAAGATTAATAATCTTTCTTCTTCACTAAAATTATATTTTTCTAATATTTCATGGGTATATTTTGAACCTGCGAAAACAAAACCTAATATTTCTTTTTTACTTAAATGATAACTACAGGTATAAGTTAAAAATAATACTTTATCTAGAGTTTCTTTACTAAATAGATTATAATGATTAGATAAATATTCGATAAATTTTTGCTTCTCTTCTTTATTGCTAGCCATTAATATTCGGGTTGTAATATGACTAATATAGAATTTATCTAAAGCAGTGAATAAATATGGTAAATTATCATAATCTAACATTAACTTATCTAATATTTGATAGTTATATTCACATTTAGTGTTGCAAACCCAAGTTCTTAAAACCTCTTGATTATTATTTTTTTCGATTATTTGCGCAAGATTATTTAAATCTTCTTCTGGTAAAGCATCCTTATTTAAACTAGTAAATATATTGTCAAGATATTCTTTAATACTATCGCATAACATATAATCAGTGCTTTCAGTGTTTTGGGCAATTATTTTAGTAGTAATAATATCCGCGATGGCGGTTAAAACTTCTGCTTTAAGATTATTATGTTTTTCTAAATAGGAAGTTAAAACTTTGATGATGTTATCATTATGATTACTATAATTTAATAAATATTTCTTAATATCTTCTAAGGTAAAATAAGGCCACTCCGTTATATTATCATTTAAATAATCTTTTAGATAATACCAATAGCCATTACTTGCTAAAATTAAATCTATATCGCCAATATATAGTAATTTATCAGCAATAGTAGAAGCATTATGTTCAGTAACATAATCAGTTACTAAATCTTTTAGGGCATCTAAATCAAATATATTATCGATACAATCATTAATAATACTTTCTTCACCATCATAACTTAAATAAGCATCAATAAAATCTATCTTGTCTTTATCAGTCATTGTTTTATAAAACTTACTTTTAATAATTAATTCAGGATAAGAATTGCTATCTACTTGACTATTATCTAAATAATCTAAAAAAACAAAATTATTTTCGCGTTTTTTAAATTCGTGATTTAAATATTTACGCATAAAGGCTAGAGTTTTAGAATAAGTTTTATTCATAAAATATTCTTTATGTTTAGCTAAATATTTATCTACCCCTTCTATTCCTTTAAACATTAAGATAAAATTTACTATCATATTAAACCTCCTAATTTCATTCTAACATCTAATTTAAAAACATGCAATAAATTCTTGCTTTTAAATATTTTTTTATATATAATTAGATAGAGGTTGATGATATGAAAAGAACTGTTTTAACTATTTTAGTTGGTATGGTGGGAACTTTTGGTGTTTTAGGAGCTATTTTAGGAGTTATGTACTTGGTAGATCCTGGAAAAGATAAAGCTCAGGCTTTAGAAAATAAATATAGTGTTAATTTAAATACCCGACATGAAAAAGTAGAAAGTAGTGATAATTCTAGTAAAACGGCAACAAGTATAGAAGAAGAAACCGATAATGATAATTATGAGGGAAATAATAATGTTACTTTATATTTATTTCATGGAAGTACTTGTCAGTTTTGTTTAAATGCGAAAGAATATTTAAAAACGATTGATTATGATTATTTAACAATTAAGACGATTGAAGTTTGGGGAAATAGTGCGAATAGTGAGTTATTAACTAAAGTTAGAGAAGAATTTGGAGATTCGGTAAAAGATGGTGTTCCTTATATCGTAATAAGTGATAATTATCATAGAACAGGATATAATAGTGATATAAGTAGTTATATAGAAGAAGGAATTGAGACAGCTCATAAACAGGATAATTATAATGATGTTGTGCAAAAAATAATTGATGAAAATAAAGATTTAGAAGTAGTAGTTGAAGATTTTCAAAATTAAAAAAAGATAGCTAAAAGTAAGTTAGCTATTTTCTTTTGTTTTCACTTATTAGTTCTAAGTCAGTGGTAAGAAATTTTATGCGTTCAATAATCCGTCTTGCTTTTACTTTGTCGGTAGTAGTTTTAGTACTGGCAAGATGTTCTTCTAATTCTTCTAGAGTTAGATTAGAAGTAAAAAATGTCGGCAAATAATTATTCATCCGATATTGAAGAATAGTGCCTAAAACTTCATCTCTTCCCCACTCACTTACAGTTTCTGCACCAATATCATCAATAAGCAAAATGGGTACTTCAGATAAGCGATTTAATTTTTCACTGTAAGTATCCCAGTCTTCTTTTAAGTTTTTTAAAGCATCAGGATAATAGATAGCAATAGATTCTACTTTTTTATTTATTTTTAATTCGTTTAATAAAGCATATAAGAGATAAGTTTTACCACTGCCAAAAACACCATGGAGATATAAACCTTTCATATCTTTAGAAATATCATAATTATCATAAAACTCTTTAAGCCATTTAATTAATTTAAGTCTTTTTTTATCAGATATATCAATGTATTTAAAACGAGCATTTGCTAGTTCTTTATTAGAATTCCTTTTTTCTGAAAGTAAGCGTATACGTTCTTGCTCGTATTTACAAGCTTCATAACCAAAATCAAGAATATCACCATATTTTTTCGGGTATAAATAATAACCTAAAACTTTATTTTGACATTCATGTAAACCTTTACAATGGGCACAATTTTTTAATTCATTCGCACAATCCATAATAATAGAATTGTTTAAAATGGCGGTTTTAGAATCTATTTTTAGTTTCGTAATTATTTCTTTAAATGTTTTATCTTGAAGATTAGCTTCATATTCTTTTTGTAATTCTTTTTCATATGCATTTTTACTATATTTTTTAATATTATCCATTTTATCACCTAAATTCTTTAAATAATTCATCTAGTTCTTTTTGCTCTTCGGCGGTTATTTCTTCTTTTTCAATTTTTTTATCAAACCATATTGGAACTTTAGTTTCTTTGGTTGTTTTTTTCGTTTCTGAACTTTTTTTGCTTAATTTTTTGTGTTCTTTTTCCGCAAATTCCATGGCTTCTTTCGCGGTTTTTAATCCGGCTCTTTTCCACTGGCCAGCGATTGTTTCAACATAACTTGAAGATAGTTTATTATTATTCTTTTTTAGAACATAATCAATTAAAACATTAACAACAGCGGGGGGAAGCTCTAAATCAATAATTAAATACTCTAAAAGTTTTAAATCTCTGGGAGTAGGTTTGGCACCACTGTATTTGTTTTTTAAAAAATCATAGGGAGAAGTGTTTTCAAAAACAGCGATAATACGGCCTTTTTTAGAACTATCACCAAGAGGTGTTTTTAAATATTCTGGTTGAGTACGATAAATTAGAGTTGGGAGAGTACCATTGTTAAATTGGTAATACTTGCGAGCATTTTTTCTTAAACTAACTTTATCAATACTACCCTTTTCATTTAAACTAGCCCTGATTAATTCAACAATTTTTAGAGAATCTAAATCATAAATAAAACTTAAATTAATTAATAAATCACGCATTTTTTTATTAAAAGCTTTTTCATTTAGTAAACCTCTGGGAATACTTGATATAATTAAATCAAAGTCTAAGTCTGATACAATATTTAAAGGTAAAGTTTCACGTTCACGGGCATCAATTACAGGAGCACTGGTAGCTTCAAAGGTTTCATTTAAAGTTTTAGTTATTTCTTCATAATCTTTAATATCAATCGATACTTTTTTATAAAGCATTTTTAAAGCATTATATTCTATTTCACCAATATTATTATATAAAACAATATTTAAAATAGGATTGTTAAAAAATTCTTGAGCAGTTAAAGGAGAATATAATTCATAAACATAAGAGTTTATATCGCCTACTTTTAAATAAGTTTTAATTAAACCAACAGCCTCGAGGGCTTCTCTTGAAGCTTTAATAATATCTAAATCACATTTTAGAATACTCATTAAATGATGGTGTGTAAAATCTTTACTCATAAGTTCTAAACGATCTAAATCACTCCATAAAGTTAAATAGAGAGATATTGCGCCAAAACCAATTATTGGTTCATAAAGATTGATTAAATTTTTTTTGTCTATTTCCGTTAAAATAGTCTTATTTATAACGACATATTTATCCGCGGGTAAAAGAGTTATGAGTTGCATTTTATCACCTCTACTTAACTAATTAGTTCTTAATATATTATAAGATAGTTTTTAGTTTATAGCAAGAAAGATATTAATTAAAAAAAGAAAAGTTTTGAGAGACTTTTCTAGATTTATTATAATTTTTTAATAAATAGCGCCAGACAACCATATTTATTTATATCTTCTTCTGTATAATATGGTGTAGCCGCGACGGCTTCATTTACATTTTGATATATATCTTTTAAATATAAATTAAAAGTATCTAGATACATATCATATAAAGATTTATAATGCTTTATATCTGTAACTTCAACATTTATGCTTTCATTTTCTAAAGGTCTTTTATAAAAAGTTATAGTATCTCCTATTTGAATATTTTTCCTTTTTTCATCATTTAGGCGATATTCTACTTTTTTGATATCATTTTTAATTAAATTAAATGGTTCTTCATTTAAACGCATAATATAATTCATTTTAATAACCTTCTTTTTTTCTAAAAAAATATTTCCTTTTCAATATAATCTTTTAATTCTTCAATTTTTAAAGTAATTTGTTCCATCGTATCCCTGTTTCTTATTGTGACAGTATTATTATTAATTGTTTCATCATCAACAGTTATACAAAAGGGAGTACCGATAGCATCGCTTCGGCGATATCTTTTACCGATAGACCCAGTATTATCAATACTGCACATAAAATATTTTGATAAATCACCATAGATATCCATAGCTTTTTCCCCATGAACTTTTTTGATTAATGGTAATATTGTTGCTTTAATTGGAGATAGAGCTGGATGAAGTTTTAAGACTTGTCTTTCTTCCCCATTTTCAAGAGTTTCAATTTTATAAGCATCAGATAAGGTTGCATATAACAATCTATCTAGGCCAACACTTGGTTCGATTACAAATGGTAAATATTTTTCATTGGTATCGGGATCTAAATATCTTAAATCAGTTTTAGAATGATTGGTATGAACAGTTAAGTCGTAGTCAGTACGATCGGCAATACCCCATAGTTCACCCCAACCCATAGGAAATTTATATTCAATATCAGTAGTTGCTTTACTGTAGAATGATAATTCTTCTTTAGCATGATCACGAAAACGTAAATTTTCTTTGTTTAAACCTAAAGATTTTAAGAAATCTAAACAGAAGTTTTTCCAATATCCAAACCATTCTAAATCATCATTTGGTTTACAGAAAAATTCAAGTTCCATTTGTTCAAATTCGCGAGTTCTAAAAATAAAATTACCTGGAGTTATTTCATTACGAAAACTTTTACCAGTTTGACATATACCAAATGGGACTTTTAGACGCATACTTCGCGCTACATTTAGGAAGTTAACAAAAATACCTTGGGCAGTTTCCCCTCTTAAATAGACTTTAGATTTTGAATCTTCGGTAACACCCATATGAGTTTCAAATAATAAATTAAACTTTCTTATAGGTGTAAAATCTTTTTTACCACATTTAGGACAAGCTATTTCATTATCTTTTAGATAACTTTCTAATTCTTCGTTGCTCCAGCCATCACCAGTAAATTCTCCTTTAGAATGTTCCTCGACTAGTTTATCAGCTCTAAATCTTGCTTTACAAGCTTTACAGTCGACAAGAGGATCATTAAAGTTGGTTACATGTCCACTTGCAACCCATACTTCGGGATTCATTAAAATTGCACTATCTAAGCCATAGTTGTAAGGGTTTTCTTGAACAAATTTTTTCCACCAGGCTTTTCTTAAGTTTTCTTTTAATTCACGTCCTAAAGGTCCGTAATCCCAAGTATTAGCAAGTCCTCCATAGATTTCACTTCCTTGAAATATGAAACCATATTGCTTGCAAAAATTAACTAATTCATCTTGTGTTATTTCTTTCATAATAATTCTCCTTCTAATAAAAAAACTCTAAAAGATATTTGTAGGGACGTATTATTTACGCGGTTCCACCCTACTTATTTCTTTTAGAGAAATCACCTTTATTTTTTATATAGCTCGGGACGTGCCAATAGTCCGTCATCACTTGTATGTATTTATTATATGCTAAAAGTAAGAATTTAGCAAGAGTTTTTTTAGTTAAATAAAAAGATAAAGGAATGTTTTCCTCTATCATGGATATTTCATTTGCTCATATATAAATTTAAGTGAAAGCAATATGAGCAAAAAATATATTTATTTAATTAAGATGCTTCAACTACATAGGGATTAGTTGTGGTTCCGGCTGGTTTAGTATTATCGAAGGTAAAGGCTGTACTAGCTTTAAGGTTTATTACGGGGCGAACACCAAAGCTAGAGTCTCTCGTGTTGCCGTGGCTGAGGTAGCCACTATCAGCCACATTGAACACGTCAGCATAGCTGCCGTAAAAGTAAAACGGAGACATTGTCCAATAATATTTATCGGTTTTTAACCAATAGTTTGCATTGGCTTTTCCAAAAAAACCTCCTGCATATATTACCTCATCCATAGTGATTAAACCAACTGGTACAGGAAGTGCATTATTTCCTGTTATCGTTGTTCCGTTACTTCCTTTTGTTCCATTTACATTTGCGCCTGGACCAGTATACAAATCTCTTTTTCTTGCATTCTCATCTGTTTTTTGTGTTGATACGGTATATCCACATTTTAATGTTGGAGTTTGTGGATTTAAGGTACTTGTACTTCCGCTCTGCCATACTCTATCTGTTCCAGCATATGCGGTTTTATTAGAACCGAATCCTAAACTTCCTGTTCCTGGATAGTTACTTCCATGATTAATTATGGATACTGTACTATCACTACAGAATCCTGTATCTACATCTATATATTGAGCCGCTAATGTTCCTAAATTTGTATCTTGGTTATACCATGACTCTATTTGAGTTAATGCATCACTCTTTGTGCTAGTATTATCTACTTTATGTGCTCCATCAAAATCTGTACTTGCTTTTCCTTTTTCTCCTGGATACATGTATCCTACATATTTGTTATCATTGGATGTTTGATTAAAATATACTGCATTGGGAAAATCGCTTCTATTTGTATTTGTTTTTGGTTTTATCATTGTTGTATTTCCTGTTGTTGATGGAGCGGATGCCTTGCTATTACTTGTTCCAGCATACATTATTCTTATACTTCCATTACCATTGATTCTTATAATTCTCCACCATATATATTGTTTATTTGTTGTATCTTGTCCAAATACTAACCAGTTGTTATCTACTGTTCCTCGATAATAATAACTGGTTCCATAATCATCTTCGGCTTCATATATTCCATTTTGAGTAGTTATATCACAGCTTCCTCCACAAGCTGTTCCAGAAAATTTATCTACTTGACCTTTAGATGACTGTTTCAAAGTATCTTTTAAAACATCTTCACTTGTTATTTGTTTCTCTTCATCAAAAAACAAATAACACTTAGTTCCCTTTTTGCTATATGGTTTAATACTTATTGTTTTATTCTCTTTATCAAAATTTATTGCTAAATTATTATTTCTTACATCTTTAAAATTATCACTACCATCACTATATTTTTCTGTACAATAACTCATGCCTTGATTAAATTCATAGTTATCTTCTATTGTACTTACATCTCCATAATCTTGACTACCACTTGCTTTAAATTTTATCCCCGCTAGTTCAAAATCAACTAATGTATAATTAATTGTCCCATTTGCTAGGGGTACGCTCTCCACCAGCTTATACTTCGCCCTTGTGGTAAGCATAAGGATAGTTACCCCTAATGCTATAAACAACACTAAAGCAATTACTACTTTTTTAGTAGTATTACTCTTTCTTAAAGTTTGAAACTCCATAATAGATATTAAACACTCTCCTTTACTTTCTTATTATAATATATTTATAAAATATTTCATTGCTTTCGACAAAACATATCAAAATATATTATATTTTTCTACTTTATATTTCTAATATACAATATTATTGATAAAATTTCAAGAAAAATGTTCTATTTTGCGTCATTTTTTTAAAAGTTTTTTTAGACATGAAAAAAGAAGTGTATTAAAGGAGCAAAATTATTTAAATCTCATTTTTTAATACTTTACACTTCTTTTTTCATATTTAGTATACTTATCTTTTGTGATATTTTAATGTTTTATTTGTGAACTTTTAAATGTCCCTACTCCAATTAAAGCTTGATTTAACATTATTTAAGATTGCAAACATATCCGTTAATTTGGTTTTTACTATTTCACTTGTATATTCGCTTTCAAGTAAAGCTTGAAGTCTTGGATAGACCATGTTTAATTCTCTTTCTTCACATAAAGTTAGACGCGCTAGAATATTTAATATTGTAATTATAACAATACTTTCGATATTAGGAGATATCATATTTTCGGGAATACTTTCTAAAGTTTCAAGATAATTAATTGTTTCTAAGACTAAAATACTTTTATCGACATATTCATAACTAGGCATATCATTAGTACGATAATTTTTGGATAGTAATTCAACTTCAAAATCAATTATATCCATGAGAAAGTCTGATTCTAAGTTATAATCCATGAAGGTTAGATTATGTTTTAAAGTTATTAAATCTTCTTTTATTTCTTCATAATATGGATTATTAATTAAAAACTCAGTCATAAGTAAAATAATATGATTTATATCACTTTTTAGAGTAGATGCATATTGTAATAGTTCATCACCACTTAAGGCCTCTAGAATATTTAAAAGGCGAAAATGATAACTATTAGTAAGATGACCTAAAGATATAAGTGGTTCTTTGGGAGCTTCTTTATCCATGGTAATTTGATTTTTAAGCGTTATATAATCACTTAAATTAAATAATAGTTCTAGTAATTTTTTTTCATCATTTACTAGTGTATTAATTCGAACTTTAATGGTGTTATGTTCGTGTTCATCATAAGCACCACAAGCTTCAATTTCTGCGAGTTCTAAATAACAATCTTCGATTTTAGATTCAACTTTATATAGTTTTTGTAAACAAGTTTTGTAATTCATACCAAACACCCCAAGTTTTAGTATACTACTATTTTTAATAATGTAAATATTAATAGTTAAAAAAAATGATGAATTTCTTCATCACTTTTATTCAGCACTATCTTCTTCCTCTTCTTCAGCATCTAATTTGATATCTTCAACGTCAATATCTTCGTTTTCGATTTCTTCTTTGGCCTCAGAATCAGGATTTTCACTAGCTTCGCCTTCTTCTTCTAAAAGTTTATCTTCTAAAAATTCTTGGGCATCATCTTCCATAAATTCTTTTTCTAAATAAAGATTTATGTCACTATATTCTTTAGCACCAGTACCAGCCGGAATAAGTTTTCCAATAATAACGTTTTCTTTTAAGCCTCTTAAGTAATCAACTTTACCTTTGATAGCCGCATCAGTTAAAACACGAGTTGTTTCTTGGAAAGAGGCTGCTGATAAGTAACTATCAGTTTCTAGAGATGATTTAGTAATACCAAGCATGATAGGACGACCTGTTGCAGGTATACCACCACGTAAGATTACTGGTTTATTACCTTCAGTAAATTCGTGCATTGAAACAGTTAGACCTTCAACAAAATCAGTGTCACCAGCATCAATAATACGAACTTTATTAATCATGCGTTTAACAATTATTTCAACGTGTTTATCATTGATATCAACACCTTGTAATTTATATACAGATTGGATTTCTTTTAAGATGTATTCTTCAGCGGTTAGAGGGTCAGTAACGGCGAGTAATTCTTTGGGCGCAATAGAGCCTTCAGTTAATTTTTCACCCGCGGTAACAGTATCCCCTACTTCAACACGAAGTTTAGTATTGTAATTAGTAATATGTTCTCTTATACCAGCTTCATTTTCAACGACAACTTTATGTTTGCCACCTTGATCTTCAATAGAGATTACTTTACCACTTATCTCGGAAATAGTTGCTTTATATTTTGGCGTCCGAGCTTCAAATAATTCTTCAACACGAGGAAGACCTTGAGTGATATCATCGCCTCCGGCAACACCTCCGGTATGGAAAGTACGCATGGTTAACTGAGTACCTGGTTCACCAATTGATTGAGCAGCCATAATACCAACAGCTTCCCCAGTTTCAACAAGATTACCAGTAGCTAAGTTACGTCCATAACATTTTTGACAAACACCATTTTGGGTTTTACAAGTTAAGACACTTCTTATTTCAACTTTCTTAACACCAGCTTTAACTATTTTAGAGGCAATGTTTTCAGTAATAAGTTCATCTTTATCAACGATTAATTCTTTAGTTTCAGGGTTTACTACTTTTTTAGCAGTATAACGACCTAAGATTCTTTCTTGTAATGATTCAATTACAGAACCATCTTTATCATTTAATAAATCATAAACTTCAACTCCAGATATCGTACCACAGTCAAATTCTTTAACAATAATATCTTGAGCAACATCAACTAAACGACGAGTTAAGTAACCAGAATCGGCAGTACGTAAGGCAGTATCGGCAGAACCTTTACGAGAACCATGGGTTGATAAGAAGAATTCAGATACATCTAGACCTTCAATAAAGCAAGATGTAATTGGAATTTCAACGGTTGAACCATCAGGTTTAGCCATAAGTCCCCGCATACCAGCAAGTTGGGTAAAGTTAGAGATAGAACCACGCGCATTAGAGTTCATCATCATGAAGATTGGATTATCGAAATCATTAGCAGATATTTCTTGAAGTTCTTTTTTAACTTCATCATTAGCTTCAGTCCAAATTTCAATAACACTATTATAACGTTCTTCATCAGTTATTAAACCACGTTTAAATTGTTTATTTACTTTTTCTACTTTAGCTTTAGCATTAGCAATGATTTCCGGTTTTTTAGCACTTCTAACAATGTCAGATACAGAGACAGTAATACCAGCGACTGTTGAATATTTGAAACCTAAATCCTTTAATTTATCAAGCATGATTGAAGTTTCCGTTGTTTTATAACGTTTAAATACTTGCGCAATTATCCATTCAAGAGTTTTCTTAACAAATGGTTTAGATATTTCCATTTTAGATATTTCTTCAGGGATATTTTTACCCATTTCGATAAAGTATTTAGCCGGAGTTATACCTTCAATGTTGTCTTTTGTTCCTTCATTTACATATGGGAAAGAATCAGGTAAGATTTCATTAAAGATTATTTTACCAACGGTTGTTACTAAATATTTATCCATTTGTTCTTCCGTAAATAATTTATATTTGAATGAACGAACAGGAATAGCAATACGAGTATGTAATGTTACTTCTCTTCTTTCGTAAGCCATTAAAGCTTCATTAGTATTTTTAAATACTTTACCTTCATTTTCTTCGCCGGCTTTTTCAATAGTTAAGTAACAGTTCCCTAAAACCATGTCTTGAGATGGAGTAACAATTGGTTTACCATCTTTAGGATTTAAGATATTAGATGCTGATAACATAAGTATGCGAGCTTCCGCTTTTGCTTCTTCCGATAATGGGATATGAACAGCCATTTGGTCACCATCGAAGTCGGCATTAAATCCTGTACAAACAAGAGGATGCAAACGGATAGCTTTACCACCAACTAACTTAGGTTCAAAAGCTTGAATACCAAGACGGTGAAGAGTTGGGGCACGGTTTAATAAGACAGGATGTTCAGTGATAACATCTTCAACAATATCCCAGACACATTCATCGCGAGTATCAATTAATTTTTTAGCACCTTTGATGTTATGAGCAAGACCACGTTCAACTAAGCCATGTATAACATGAGGTTTAAATAGTTCAAGAGCCATTTCTTTTGGTAAACCACATTGATACATTTTAAGATTTGGACCGACAACGATAACACTACGACCAGAATAGTCAACACGTTTACCAAGAAGATTTTGACGGAAACGACCTTGTTTACCTTTTAACATACTAGATAAACTCTTTAAAGGACGATTACCAGCCGCGGTGATACTTCGACCACGACGACCATTATCAAATAAAGAGTCAACTGCTTCTTGAAGCATACGTTTTTCATTTTGAACAATGATAGTTGGAGCTCCTAATTCTAATAATTTTCTTAAACGATTATTACGATTAATAATACGACGATATAAATCATTTAAGTCAGATGTCGCAAAACGACCACCATCTAATTGAATCATTGGACGAAGTTCTGGTGGGATTACTGGTAAGACATCTAAAACCATCCATTCAGGTTTGTTGCCACTTTCTTGGAAAGCTACTAAACAGTCTAAACGTTTAACGAGACGAATACGTTTTTGACCAGTCGCATTTTCAAGTTCGCTTCTTAATTCAGCAATTTCTTTATCAAGATCAACCATCTTAAGTAATTCTTTGATGGCTTCTGCACCCATACCAACTTTAAATGAGTTGCCATATTTTTCATAATAAGCCCGATATTCTTTATCAGATAAAGTTTGTTTACGTTCTAGAGGAGCACTTCCGGGGTCAATTACAACATAACTTACAAAGTATAATACTTCTTCTAAGTCCCGAGGAGACATATCAAGAACTAAGCCCATTTTTGATGGAACACCTTTAAAGAACCAGATGTGAGAGCATGGAGCGGCTAGTTCAATATGCCCCATTCGCTCTCTTCTGACGCGAGATTTAGTAACTTCAACTCCACAACGGTCACATATAACATTTTTGTATCTTAATCTTTTATATTTACCACATGAACATTCATAGTCTTTAGTAGGGCCAAATATCTTTTCACAGAATAAGCCTCCACGTTCAGGTTTTAGCGTACGATAATTGATTGTTTCGGGTTTTTCTACTTCACCATAAGACCAACTACGAATTTTTTCTGGTGATGCAATTCCTATTTTAATTCCTTTAAAATTATTAACATCTATCAATTTTTACACCTCTTCCCCATCATTTTCTTCTATGGCTTTTAATTCTTCATCAGTAGCATCGAAATCTTCATCATCGAAGTCATCATTATCTTCTTCGTCGTCTTCATTATCTTCGTTTTCAAGATTATCATAATCTTCTTCAGGCATATCTTCGGCTTCGTCTTTAGTTTCGATTTCACCATCTCTAATTGATGCTTCAGCATCGATTTCTTCTATTTTCAAAGTTTCTTCTTTATCTTCTTCTTCCTCTAGTTCTTTAAATTCTATCACATTATCATCATTATCAATGATTTGCATATCTAAACCTAAAGCTTGGAATTCTTTAATTAAAACACGGAATGATTCAGGTACACCGGCTTGATTAACAGTTTTACCTTTAACTAGAGCTTCATAGACTTTAACACGGCCAATTATATCATCGGCTTTAACAGTCAAGATTTCTTGTAAGACATGAGCAGCACCATAAGCATATAGAGCCCAAACTTCCATTTCTCCGAAACGTTGACCACCAAACTGAGCTTTACCACCTAGAGGTTGTTGTGTAACAAGGGAGTATGGTCCGGTTGCTCTTGCGTGCAACTTATCATCAACCATGTGATGAAGTTTTAACATATACATAACTCCAACCGAGATACGATGGTCAAATGGTTCACCAGTACGGCCATTGTAAAGAATGGTTTTACCATCTTTTTCCATACCAGCGGCATCCATTTCTTCTCGAATATCTTCCCAAGTAGCACTATCGAAAACAGGAGTGGCATAATGAACACCTTGGATTTTTCCTGCCATACCTAAGTGTAATTCTAAGATTTGACCGATATTCATACGAGATGGAACACCTAGAGGGTTTAACATAACATCAACAGGACGACCATCTGGTAAGTATGGCATATCTTCTTCTGGTAAGACTAGAGAGATAACACCTTTGTTACCATGGCGACCAGACATTTTGTCACCAACTTGAATTTTACGTTTTTGAATAATATAAACACGAATTATTTTAGAAACACCAGCTGGAAGTTCATCAGAATTTTCTTTGGTATATATTTTAACATCGTGAACAATACCAGCGGCACCATGTTCAACTCTAAGGGAAGTATCTCTTACTTCTCTTGTTTTTTCACCAAAGATAGCGTGTAATAGTTTTTCTTCACTAGTTAATTCTTGCATTCCTTTTGGTGTTACTTTACCAACTAAGATATCCCCTTCTTTAACCTCAGTACCAATTCTTACAATACCATTGGAATCGAGGTTTTTACGAGCTTCTTCACCAACATTGGGAATATCTCTTGTTATTTCTTCAGGTCCTAATTTAGTATCACGACAATCAATGTCATAATGTTCTAAGTGAAGAGAAGTATAAACGTCATCTTTTACTAATCTTTCATTTAAGATTACGGCATCTTCATAGTTATAACCATTAAAGGTCATGAAGGCAACAACCATGTTTTTACCTAAGGCTAATTCACCTTTTTCGGTAGATGGGCCATCGGCGATTACTTCACCCCGATGAACTTTGTCACCTTTTTTAACGATTGGATGATGGTTTAGCGCGGTTGAGGCATTAGTACGTTCAAAATCCGCGAGATAATAGGTATCTTTGCCTTTAGCATTTTTGACAATTATCTTTTTGCCATCAGCATATTCAACTACACCATCAGCTTTACAAACAACCGTAGAACCAGAATCACGAGCGGCGATATATTCAACACCAGTTCCTACGATTGGAGCTTCACTAGTTAATAGTGGTACTGCTTGACGTTGCATGTTAGCACCCATTAGGGTACGGTTAGCATCATCGTATTCAAGGAACGGAATACAACTAGTAGTTATAGCAACGATTTGGCTTGGAGCAACGTCAACATAATTGACATTTTCTCTTTTTACCATAACGTTATCGCCATTTAAACGACATAGTATTTCATCTTCAATAATCCGATTATTATCATCTAATTTAACTGTTGCTTGAGAAATATAGTAATCATGTTCTTCATCAGCAGTCATATATTTAACTTCATCAGTTACAACGCCATCTTTTACTTTACGATATGGTGTCATAATAAAACCATATTCATTTATTTTAGCATAGCCCGCGAGAGATGTGATAAGACCGATGTTTTGACCTTCTGGTGATTCGATTGGACAAATTCTTCCATAGTGGGATGCATTAACATCACGAACGTCCATACCAGCACGATCTCTTGATAAACCACCAGGCCCAAGACTTGATAAACGTCTTTTATCAGTAAGTTCGGCGATAGGATTTATTTGGTCCATGAATTTGGATAATTGAGAAGAACCAAAAAATTCTTTTAAAGCCGCGGTTACAGGTCTTATATTAATTAAGGTTTTAGGGGTTACAGAGTCTAATTCTTGAGTTGTCATACGCTCACGAATAACTCTTTCCATACGAGACATACCAGTACGGAATACATTTTGAATTAATTCCCCTACTTGTCTTACACGACGATTTCCTAAATTATCGATTTCATCAGTGTTACCAATATTATCATGTAAATTTAAGTAATATGAGACAGATGCATAAACATCCGGAATAGTTAAGCGTCTTACATCAGTACTTGGGTCATTACCAATAATTTTGATAACTTTCTCAGGATTTTCTTTATCGTATACTAAAATTTCTTGAATTTTATCATATTCATCAAGTTCTTCATTAGTAATTGTTTTCTTTAAATTATATCCTTCAGCAAGGATTGGTCTTAATACTTCTAAGACTTCTTTAGTTACGAGTGTACCTTTAGCGATTACTACCTTTTTACCATCTTTGATGTCTTCAGCTAGAGTACAACCAAGAAGACGGTCAATAACATTTAGTTTTTTGTTAAATTTATAACGGCCGACTTTAGCTAAATCATAACGGAAACGGTCAAAGAAACGAGTTACTAATTGATTTTTACTACTATCAAGGGTTGCTGGTTCGCCAGGTCTTAATTTTTCGTAAATTTCAATTAAGGCTTCGTCAGTATTTCTGGTAGAATCTTTTTCAATGGTGTTGGTTAAATAATCATTTTCACCAAAAACAGCATAAATATCTTCATCACTGGAAAGACCTAATGCTCTTAAGAAGGTAGTGATAGGTACTTTTCTTGTCCGGTCAATACGAACATACATGATGTTTCTGGCATCAACTTCGTATTCTAGCCAGGTACCTTTATTTGGTATAACTTCACCACTTATAATACGACGACCATTTTTATCAATTTCTCTTTTGAAATAAATAGATGGACTACGTACTAATTGCGATACAATAACTCTTTCCGCCCCATTAATAATAAATGTGCCGGATTCAGTCATGAGTGGCATATCGCCTAAGAATATTTCTTGTTCTTTTACTTCACCAGTTTCGTGAATAAATACTCTTGCTTGAACCTTTAGAGGAGCAGCATAGTTTACCATTCTTTCCTTTGCTTCTTTAACAGAATATCTCGGCGCATCAAAAGAATAATCGCCAAATTCTAAAGAGATATTACCAGTAAAAGATTCAACTGGAAATAAATCTTCAAAAGTTTCTTTGATACCAACATCTAAGAACTCTTGATAACTTTTCTTTTGAATTTCAAGTAAGTCTTGCAACTCCATAGTGTTACGACTAGTAGAGAAGGTTCTTCTTTCTCTATGGTCGCCAAATTTTTCAACTTTATAAGCCACGATTTCACCCCAATATCTAAATTTTTAGTGCTCATTTAAAGAAAAAAACAAATACGTCACCAATTTAAAATTTTAGCAACAAAATAAAGGTATGTCAATTCTTTTTAATGAAAAAAATATAAAAACCTTTACTTTTTTCTTTAATTTCTACTTTTCCTAGGTGCGATAACTCTTTTATGATGCTTTTAGCGCCTTGGTCTTTCCTTATTACACACCAAAGTTCACCATTTTTATTTAAGTAGTCTAAACCATCTTTTAAAATAGATAAAACTACTATTTTCCCCGCCCTAATGGGAGGATTAGTGATGATTAAATCATAAGTTGTATTAATATTTTCATATATATTACTCTCTTTAAAAGAGACACTAACATTATTTAGTTTAGCATTTTCAATAGCAAGTTTTAAAGCGCGTTTATTGATATCAATTCCTTCACCTTGGATATTTAGAACTTTACTTAAAACAATACCAATAAAGCCATAGCCACAGCCGACATCTAAAAAATTTTTAATATTTTGTTTATCTTTAAGATAAGTATCTAGAAGAAGGAAACTACCATAATCGATTTTATTTTTGGAGAAAACACCATTATCACTTATAAATTTAAAAGTATAATCATGATAGGTAAAAGAGATATCGTGGCGATTACTTTTTAAGTTTTCGTTATTAGTAAAATAATGATTCAAATTCATGCACCCTTTTTTTGATTACTTTTAGTATATCAAATTATTAAAAATAGTCAAGAAAAAGTAACGTAAAATTATTTATTTAATGCTTTTATATTTTATATAACCAAAGATAACTATTAAGAATACTGTAACCGCGGTGATAACTAGAATGTAAGTAAAGATACTAGTTTCTTTTGATCTTGTTTCTTCTTCTTTTTTATTTTCAGTATTTTCTTCATTATTTGGGATATCTTCAGTTTTGTTTTGGAATATTAATTGAATGTTTTTATCTTGATAATTTTTTTTATTTATATGCCAGGTATAAGTATTATTATTTTGATTATCAGAGTTAGTAGATACTAAAGTATAAAGATTATTTAAAGTAATATTTACGTTTATATTATCTAAAGATGGATATAAATCAAAACAAGAAAAGTAACTGGTAGTATTTAAAATATAGTTATTCTGAGAATCTTTGGTAAGAGATACTTTTTTTAAACAGGTATTCGTAGCAGTTGAACGATAATAGTCATTAAAAGAAAATTTATAATCTAAGAATGTACTATTATTAAGCTCTTTTATATTATAATAAGATACACCTTCAATTAAATCATCAGTTTCACTTGCTCCTTGTTCATCAATATAAGCAGTAATTGGGGGTGAATTAAGTTCGGCATTAACGTCAATATTTTCAGTTATTTGATCATTATTAATGGTTAGGTTATAATTAATATCACAACCAGTTAAAAATAAAATGCTAAATATTAATATTATTTTTTTCATATTAACCCTTTCTATTATTTTATAATTCTTTAAGAAGCATTATTTATGATGTAACTATATAATCTTTTATAAGTATCGCGATCATAATGAAGACCATCGGTTGCTTTATATGTAATAGCACTGTTAGAATTTAAATATTTTAAATTAGATATGTTTCCTTCCTCTATTTTAGATTTCATTATACTGTTAAATTCATTAATACTTTTATTTGATACACTGATATCTTTAGAGTCATCAACAGGATTTAAAGAGAGGAAATAAATAGTTTTATTTGGTTTACTTTTGGCAATACTGACATATTCATTATAATAATTAGAAGCGATAGTATTTAACCTTGTTGTAGAAGGGCTTCCGGTGATATCATTTACACCCATATTAATAACAATTATTTTTTTAGAAGTATTTTTGATAGTATTTACTTGTTCTTTAAGCCAACTATAACCCATGCTTACTTTGGCATTACAAGCAGCGTTATTACAAGTATTTGAGGAACTACAAACAGAAATGGCATTACATAAACCAACTGTTCTAGAATCACCAACAAAGTAAATATCATCACTTGAAGCAATATTTATCTTATCATTAGATCCCGTATAACCATCGACATAACCAGCCCGATATGAAGCAATAAATTCTTCATTGGTCATTTCAATTTTATGCTCATTATACCACTTAGTCATATCAACCGCATAGTTAGATGGTGAATTAAATGATATCGCATTTATTTTTACACCCTGAGAACCACTTGATGCATGAGCAATATAATAAACTTTGGCTTCAGGATCAACTCCAACAATAAACATGATATGGCCAGAGTGCCATAATAAATCTCCAGGTTGACCCACTTGAGTACCATTTAACTGATGCTTTTCGCCAAGATTACCCATCGCATCGGCCCCGAGAATTGGTGCATTAAAACCAGCATTATGTAAAATCCAAGTTACAAAACCAGAACAGTCAGGACCATATCTATAATATTTATATGAGCCATAATGATAAGAATTATCAGAACTATTTCTTATGGCAGTTCCCCAAGCGGGGTCAGCACCATAAAATGAAGCTCCGGGTCTATTAACATTTTTGCCATTGTAATCAGGAATATTACTATAATGTTGACCACTTAAAGTATATGGTAAACGAACTTTATAATTTTCGTATAAGCCTCCGACTAAAGAGACTGGAACACTGATCGCAGCTTCACGAGTGCCAACCCCCGCGGTAATGATGTTATTTAAAATATATTCATTTAAAGCTTCAACACTAGTGCCCTTACTTTTTAGAAATTCTCTTAAAGATGTAGTTAATATATTATTAGTACCTTCACTAGTTGGTGAGGTATAGTTAGTACTAATTCCTTCATATATAGATTTTAACTCAACATCACCATTGTAATATTTGAGTAAATCTTCCATACTATAATTTTGTTCAGTTGCTAAATAATAGGCCCCATATTGACTAATACCATAGCCATGACCCATGTAACAATCTCCATGGCCCATGTAGGCTAAGAATCCACGATTTTGCCAAGATTTAGGAATTGCTTGTCTTTTTTCTTCACCTAAAGTAAGGCGACCATAACCGATGTAATAATTATTAGCATCTTCACCACGATAACAAGCAGCATCATAATAAGTACTCATTAATTTACCATTTTTAGTGGCTACAAGTCCATAAGTTTCTTGGGCCGCAATACTTATAGGATGAGTGGCATCAGTTACTTTAGCAAGAGTATCGGCATTATAAGTAAAGGCTTGAACTCTAGCACTTCCTTCAATAGTACATGATGAATCTAATCTATTTAGAGCATAACTACGGGCGGCGATAGCAAATAGTTTTAAAACTTCGGGAGCATTGCTAAAACCTCCGACTTCAGCTTGAACAACACCAGGGATGTATTCTGTTTCAAAATCTAATTCTTTAGTGTATTGATTAGTTTTAGGATTATAAACTTTAACGGTAGAACATAAATTGTTTACTTTATAATAGGCATAACCACTTAAACCAAATTTTTGTGAACTTCCCGTGGTATCGCCAAAAAGAATTATAAATAGTAAAATAAACATAAAGAAGAAAAAGAATATACCCCCGATTAATAACAAATATTTATGTTTAAAAGCAAAAGAAATAGTTTTAGTTAGAGTATCTTTATCTTTAGTCTGGTTTGGTTCGGGATTTGGGGCTAACTTTGGTTTACTTTCTAGGGGTTCAGGATTATCAGCAATTTTTTCTTCTGGTTCTTCAGGTTCAACATCTTGCTTTAAAGGTTCTTCTTCGTCTAAATCATGATTAAAATTATTATTTTTACGAAATGGATTAAAATTTGGTAAATTACGAGGATGATTATTATTTAAGACGTTACTTATAGAAGGATCGGATTTTTGATCTTGATCCGGAGTGGCTTTTTTGGTTGGTTGAGATATTTTGTTTCTTTTTAAAGTCCCTTTTAACTGAGGATTTAATACTGGATTGGGTGATGGAGTATTATTTACAATCGGATTTGAAGGTGAGCTAGGATTATCTATTGTTGGGGCACTTGGAGCATCATTAGTTTTTTTAGGAGAAGACGCGGTTTTTTTTACAGCATCATAAACTTGGCCACCTACTCCCGGAGCAACATATTCAGATACTCCTCTGGCGGCTGTATCAGCGATTTTACTAGTCTTTGGATGGCCTTGAGGGCGATTAGGATTATAATTATAAGCATTTATATCTTCTTTGGAATCTTCTCGCAAAATACTTCACCCTCTTTGGTATCTAAATTATATCATAAATAAACTAAAAAAAAAAGATTTATATTAAAGCACTATTTTAAATATTTGACATAAATTATTAGTGAAGAATATATGAAAGGGTGAATAATATGAATAATAATGATAATACGACATCTGGAAATTGTATTAATGAAATTTTAAGTGTTATTTTAGTTTTGCAACAAAATGCATGTCCCGAAACTTGTTTAGATGCTTGTGATAGACCAGTTTTAGGTGGTGGCCCTAATTGCCTTATTTGTAATACAAGACCGGTAATGCTTTATACTTGTAGTGGTAATGGAACTCCTTGGAGTATGCCAACAGTAAAAGATTCAACTGTAACTTGTACGGGAGCTACGACAGAGTGTTCAACTATTTTTAGAGTAGAAAAAATTGAAGGAAATTGCTGTACTTTTAGAGTACTTGCCGATAATCCAGATACAACTAGTTTAAATCCTTATATTGCGACTAATTCTTTCTTTACAATGGATTGTGATTGCTTATGTGCGATTAGATGTTTAAGTGATACTTACGTAGATTGTGTTTGTTAAATTAAAAAGAGCCTCTATTTTAGAGGTTTTTTCATGATGTTATTTAAGATACTTTAAGATAAGAGGCGACTAAATCTTTAAATTCATCTAAACGATTACTCGCAAGAATTTTATGAGGACAATCTTTACCATTAAAATCATGATGGGTTTTGATAGCATCAATATCTAAATGGTAAGATTTTATTAGATAAGCACATAGTTTAGCCGCATTGATAAATGTTTTTTCAAAATCACCATCGGAATTAACACATAATTCGATTCCGATACCAAATTCATTACCTTTATGTTCGCCGGCATGGTAAGCAACTTCATCATCAGGCATATGATGATATATTTCCGTATCATCAACCGTGTAATGCCATGAGGTTTCAGAATTATTGTTGTTTTTTAAATAAGAAGCATGATTAGAGGCACGGACACCTTCACTAAAATTATCTGTTTCATGAATAACTAAATATTTTATGACTCTTTTAGTGCCAGGACGAGCAGCATCCCCTTCTGGAATAAGTTCGGTATAAACTTTCGTATTAAATGCTTCGACGGGATAAACAGATTCTTGATAGATTTCATAATTTGTGGAAGGATAATTTTTGGATATTATATTTTTTTCTTCGAATTTAGGAACACTATAAATGAATAGTAAAAAGAGCAGTAAAATAATTATTAATGCTAGTAAGACATATTCTATTTTTATATTTTTTAGTTCTTTTAACATTTAAAATAGGCCTCCCTTTTTAGATTATTAATACTTTTATTAAAATAAAAACTTCAGAATTTACTGAAGAGAAAAAAACTTATTGGTAGCGACGGAGGGGATCGAACCCCCGACCTACCGGGTATGAACCGGTCGCTCTAGCCAGCTGAGCTACATCGCCAAGTGCATTAATAATATATCAAAATAAAGTTTTAAAGTCAATATTTTTTAGAGATATTATTAATATTAGAATTAATTTAACTACTAGCTTTGCTTTCACCAGTAGAATAATTTATTTCCACACCATCTTCGACATTATAGACATAGACGTGGAATTTTATCCCCTTTCCCTTATCTTCTACAGATAAAGCTTCCATTTCGATACCACTTGCAAGTAAATTACTACCAATATAAATAGGTGTTACGCGATATAAAACATGATTATTAGTTTCTTTAACATAATCAGCCACTTTATTTTCAAATTCTAACATTGCACCAGTGTTGGTACTACGAGTACAAGTGATAAGATTTTTTTCATTTGCATTTTCGCCAGTTAATTGATAACCTATTAAATGACAACGATTATATAAATATTTGCCATCAACAAAATCATATTTTACTGTGTGCCAGCCGCTGGGTTTAATCATGCCAATACTTTCTCTTTTGGTTGTAGGCATTGTTTCGGTACCAATTTTAGCAAAAGCAACTCCGGCCCTATTTAAAATATCTAGGTCACTATAAATTTCTAAAGATTTGGGATTATAATCACTTTCAGTAAAATTGGGATTATTATCATTAATATAGACATAAGGTTTACCACTATAGGCGGGAACATTTTCAAGAGCATAAGATGTTTTAAATAAAGGAGTTTTTTCAACTAAAAATTTTTTGATATCATCTTCATAATATATAGCAAGAGATATAATTGTTAAAATTATAAAAACTATAAATGGCTTGTTAGAATTTCTTTTTTTTCTTTTACTCATAATATACTTCCTACTCTATATAAATTATAACATAAATAAGTGAAAATTAAAAATAAAATTATGATAAATTATTAGAATAAGTAGCACTTGCTTTTTCAATAACACCATTATAAAAATCAGGTACTTCCCCTTCAATCATTAAACTGGAAATAATAGTTTTATATTCTAAATCAATTGTTTTGGTTTTAAAGGGAGCAATAATATCACTAGTTAATTTAATATCAACATAGACTTCTACTAAAGCATTATTAAAGCCATAGTTCGTTACTTTAGTTTCAAGATTAGTCAAAATGTTTTCAATAAAATTTATTTTAGTGGGTATTTTAGGGCCAAAATTGTAAAAGTAAGCACTATTTAGAGTACTACCTAAAGGAATATTTAAAACTAATCCTTTTGTTTTGTCGCTTAAGGAGGCATTAAAATAAGCAAGAGAAATTGTGCCATTTTGCATTTCTTTAATAGCATTCATTAAAATATTGGTAATATTATCTAAAGTTTGGTAAGCATTATCGAGATTAAAATCAACGTATAAAATTTCTCCTTTAGAGTTTTTATTAATAATTAAAATGTTATTTAGAGTATCTTTATTTAAAATATCATGGGTTATTTTAGTGTTTATTAGATTAGATGTAGCTCTTTTTAGTTCTAGTTCACTAATATTTATAAGATTTTGATTCATCTTTTGATTAAATTTAATTAATAAAAAAAGAGTAAATATAATAATTAAAATAATTGTTAAAGGAATCTTACTTAGAGATATTTTTTTATTATATTTAAACTTAGTTTTTTTACTTTTAAATTTAGTTTTCATATTCTAGTATATGCACTAGAATAGACCAATATTTAAAAATTTATTTAAGAATATAACTAAACCAGCGATTAAAATTAAACTTACAAGAATTATTACAACATAGATTAAAGCTCGACTGGATTTAACTTCTTTTTTTAAGTCATTAAAGTCATCAAAATCACTTTGGGTAAAAGCAAGAGTACTAGTTAGACTAGCGGTTTTATCTTCATCGACTTTTTCTTCAGGTAATTCTAGCGTTTTAGTTGGTTCGACTTTTGAAGTTTCTTCTTTTATTGATTTCATTTTGGCGGCTTCTAGTTCGGCTTCTTCTAAAGACATAATTGGCGAAGTCTCACTGATACTTTCTTCTTCTGCCATACCACCGACGACAACTGTATCATCGCTACCTTTTAAATCCGTCAGTATATCTAGAGGATCAACATTGTCATGAGGCTTAGTTCCTTGCTCTCGCATAGTAATAGTATTAATTAAATTTATTAGTTCATGATCGTCGCTACCTTTAGAAGTTAATTCTTTAACGGGCATATTTGGTTTATCTTTTTCAGGTTCATTTTCTTCTTCGTCTTTGGAATTATTGGATAAATCTAGACTATTTAGAATATCATATTGGGTATCACGAATCTTTTTTAAACGTTCTTTTTCGTAGTCTACTTCTTTTTCACTACGAGCTTTTTCTAAAATGGCATTTATATCATATTCTCTTGTTTCCTCAAGATTTATAGGAATTTCTTCCTCTTTAGGTGGTTCAAGAGTGATGCTTTGACGTTTTGGTTCTTTATTATATCTAGTATCTAATATTCTTTTTATTCTTTCGACATCGATATCTTGAGCATTATTATCTATTACTGTGGCATTGTTTTCTAATTTATAATCTTTGATTTCATAATTATTGATATTTTCGTATAGGCTCTCATTTTTGTGTTGTCTTAAGGGAGCATTTGAGGTTTCATCTTCATAGTACTTTTCCATTCGTGTTTTCATCTTACCACAATCCTTCATATTAATGATATCATATTTTTTTTAGTTTTAAAAGTCTTTATGTTGGCAATTTAAAAAAGTTTTGTTATAATTGTTTTTGAAAGGATGAATTAAATGAAAAAAATTGTTGTTAATAAGGAAGCATGTATTGGATGTGGGGCTTGTGTGGCCATAGATTCAGAACATTTTGCTTTTAATGATGAAGGTTTATCACACCCAATAAGTGCTGAGAATTTAGAAAGTTCAGATCTTAGTAATGCGATTGATTCTTGCCCTACTAGTGCAATAAGTATTAAAGAAGTAGATGGCGAAGAGGAAACAGATAGCGAAGATAATGATGAGTGTTGTGGTGAGTGTGAATGCTGCTGCAATCATAAAGAAGCTGAAGAGTAAAGTTAGGCTTTTAGTTTACATTTGTTTACATTTGAAAAGATTACCTATTTTGGTAATTTTTTCTTTACATTTATATAATTTTATATTATCATAATATTAGCGAAGCACTTCATGGTGCTTGCCATTAGTTGGTTTGCACCACTATTTAGAAGTGGTGCGTTTTTTTATTCTTCGAATTATTTATAAATAATTTGTAAAATAATTATCGCTATGAGAAGAAAAATTAAAAAATCTTTCTTAGTCATACTGACCACCTCCTTGTTTTAAAGTTGGTGGCAAACACCAAGACCCCCTAAAGTGCGCCTCGCAAACTCAATTTAACACATAAAAAATATTTTGTAAAATTACAGATTTTGATAAATTGGCTAACAGATTATATTATTTCTGCTAAGCAGATTTATATGTTTTGTTTAGCAGATTTAGTTAAATCTGTTTTTTTCATTGTTTACACTAATTTTACACGCAAAAAAAGATAGAGAGCTAATCTCTATCATGGAGTTTCTTCCTGCTCATATATAAATTTGAAAGCAATATGATCAAGTTACACTCTATTTTTAATTAAGATGTTTCTACTATATAGTAATAATTTACTTGGTAGAATTGATAAAAAGCCCTTTTAATTAAGAGCTTTTTTATTTTAAACTATATAGTTTTTTTACTTCTTCTATTTTTAGTTTACGATATTCCCCTGCTTTTAAATCTGTTAAATCAAGAAAGGCAATCTTGGTTCTTTTTAATCTTAAAACCGGATGATTTAGGGAAGCAAAGATATTTTTTACAATATGATTGCGACCTTCTGTGATAGTTATTTCAATCGTAGTGGTTTTAGTTTCGAAGTTTTTATCTTTAATTTTAAAGTTTTTAGTTTCGACTTTTCTTCCTTCAATATAAATACCATTTTTTAAACGGTCAATATCATCTTTCGTAAATAAACCTCCAACTTTGGCAAGATAAGTTTTAAGAATTTTATTTTTGGGATGAGTAATAATATTCGCAAGAGTTCCATCATTGGTTAATAATAGTAAACCACTTGTGTCATAGTCAAGTCTTCCAATAGGATATATTCTTTCATCAGTACTGATTAAATCAATAACTGTTTTTCTGCCATGTTCATCTTTTAAAGATGTGATATAACCCCTCGGTTTATATAATAAATAGTAAACTTTATTTATTTCTCGGGAAATAGTTTTACCTTCCACTTCAATAATATCTTCGGGATTTACTTTGGTGCCTAATTCGGTTTTAACTTCACCATTTACACTTACTTTTCCGGATATAATTAAGTCTTCCGCTTTACGTCTTGAAGTAACGCCTGAACTTGCAATAACCTTTTGTAATCTTTCCATAAAATCACCTGTATAACATAAATATTAAAAATGCAATTAATAAAGTTAAGACAATGGAACCATTGATGCGGTCAGAAGTTTTGCTTTTGCCAGGAACGCCAAGAGCCATGGTGGCAAGATAGCCCCCAACTAGGCCACCAATATGCGCAAAGTTATCGATACCAGGGAGAGTAAAACCAATGATTAAGTTTAAAATAATAATAGGTATTACTTGAGTTTTTAAAACTGTTCCTAAATAAAGACGATAATGATAACCAAAATAGAGAAGTGAACCTAAAAGACCAAAGATAGCCCCACTTGCTCCCGCGGAAACAGCACTATGTAAAACAACTGACAATAAAGAACCAGTAAGACCACTTATTAAGAAAACAAGTAAGAATTTAGTTTTACCTAAAAATGTTTCAAGTTCATGACCAATAACAAAGAGAGAATACATATTAGTTAATAAATGAATTATTCCAATATGAAGAAAGATAGAGGTAATTAAACGATAAAATTCGCCGGCTTTAACTAAACTTTGAACATTAGCCCCAAACATAACTAAAGTGCTAACATCAGTACTACCTCGCCCAAAAACAGACATAGCAATAAACATGATAAAACATATTAATATTAAAAGCGGCGTAATAATAATTCTTTTAGGACTAAAGATTTTAGCAAAGGTTTCATTATCCCGAATAGTTTTAGCATTAATATCATTAGTAACACTAACTATTAAATCTATCCCCTCTTTATCTTTTAAAAATTTATTTTCTAATTTAGGAAATATTTTTAACATATTTTTATCATTAGTTATTTCTTCAACATTATTTAATACTAAAGAAGAAATATTATTAATACTGGCATCAGGTTTAACATTATCAGCAACATTTATTAAAATATTTAGAGTATTAACTTTTAAAGATAAAGTTTTCTTTTTTATTTGTTCAATAACTTTTTTAGTACGAAAGATATCTAATTTATATTGTTCATCATTATGAATATGGTTAGAATTTATTCGAATAATACGATATGGGCCTTCCACATTTTCAAGCCATATTTCATCTTTGACACCCTTAACCATTATGGGACTATAATTTTCTTCGGTTATAAAATAATGAACTAAAGCCATAACTAATTCATCATTTTTAGTCATAATACTGTAATTCATAAAATCACCTCAAGTAATATTATTTTATAACAAAACGTATATTTAGTAAAGAGGTGAAATTATGACTTTATGCTTTTACTTAACATTTATTTACTTAAATGTTATTACTATTTATTACTTTGGATATTTAAATAATATAAATATGGATAATTTATTTGTAATAATTCTTAATTATATATTTTTAATAATTTTACCTTTATATTTTAGTTATTTTAATGATTTATTTTATAGTATTATTATTAGTGGAGCACTATTTGGAAGTGCATTTTTTTATAATTTAAAAATAAAAGAAATATTTCATGAAAATAAAATATTACCGATTATTTATTTTTTAATAACTTTTATTATTTTAATATTAATCTTCCGTGATGTTATCTAAATAATCTTTAAAATATTTAGGTAAGGGACAGGTAAAAGACATTTCTTTTTTCGTAATAGGATGAATAAAAGTCATTTTATATGAATGTAAAAATTGACCAAAAGAAGTAGCATTATCATGAGAATATACGGGGTCATTATGAATGGGATAACCAATATAGGCCATATGAACTCTTATTTGATGAGTACGACCAGTATCTAAAGTGCAACTTACTAAAGTATTTTTAGGATATCTTTTTAAAACTTTTAGATGGGTTATAGCATTTTTACTATTAAGACTGGTAACTGTCATTTTTTCACGATTTTTTTTATCACGACCAATTGGAGCATCAATCGTCGCACTATCACTTTTAAATACACCGTTTAATAAAGCCAAATATTCTCTTTTGATGCGTTTATGTTTGAAATCATCAGAAAGAAGAGCATGAACTTTATTGGTTTTAGCAACCATGATAAGACCACTGGTATCTTTATCAATACGATGGACAATCCCGGGACGAGTAGCCCCACCAATATCGCTTAAATTTTTAGTATAATACATGAGGGCATTTACTAAAGTATGCATATTATTACCCGCGCCCGGATGAACAGTTAAGCCACTTGGTTTATTAATAATCATTAAATATTCATCTTCATAGACAATATCTAAGGGAATAGATACCGGGACAATATTATCTTCGGTATTTAAAAAATCATCCGTAATTGTAATATTATCATCTATATTTAGTTTAAGACTTGCTTTTGCGGGTTTATTATTTACCAATATTAAATGGGCGGCAATTAACTTTTGGATATATTCCCGACTATAATCAAGATTAGTACTTAAATATTTATCTAACCGAATATTATCTTCATTACTTTTTAGATTTATCAACTTTATCTTCTCCTTTTATGATGGCGATTATTAAAAGAATAACCCCTATTACAATGGCAACATCAGCAAGATTAAATATGGGGTAATCGTAGTTAAAAATTGTAAAATCAAGGAAATCTCTTACAAAACCTAAGAATACACGATCAGCAAGATTTGATGCTATACCCCCAAGAGTTAGACCAAAAGCAATGGTGTTGCGCATATTTTTTTTAAAACTAAACATAAATTTAATAAGCATTATAATGGCGATTATTCCTAAAATGATAAAGATAAAACTTAAGGAAGAGAAAATACTCCAGGCTCCCCCAGTATTTTCCGCCCGAGTAATAGCAAAAAAGTTATTAATTATAGGATAAGTTTCATGTAAACCAAAATAGACATCTATTAAACTTTTGGATACTTGGTCGATGATTAAAATAGTACTTGCGATTAAAAATATTTTCTTGCTCATAAATTTCACCTAATTTTAAGTATATCATAAAATTATAAATCTACCAAGATAACATCTTCACCTATTTTTACTATTTGACTAATTGTGACATTAACTTCGGGTTCACTTTTGAATAATCTTTTAAAAAAATGTTTCGGAGTAACAACATAATAATTTATTTTACCATCAGCACTTACTTCCGCATCAATGATAACTCCTAAGTGTTTGCCATCTTTCATATTAATTACCATTTTTAATTGAAGGTCACTTAAATGCATATTGCATCACCTATTTAATTATACGTTTTAAAAGGCAAAAAAACATCACTAATTGATGTTTTATTTACATGTAAAGCCTGATGCGGTTATTTCTTTTTTTAAATCATTATAGGTTGCTTGAGCTTCTTTGATTTCAATATTTAAGGCCTTACTTAAAGAATTAGTATCAAAACTCATTTTAACGGTGATAGTATCTTTTTTATTATCACTAACGGTAACATTTAAATCTTTGTAGTTTCCTTCGTTAAAACTTTTAGTTATAGCTTCTTTATAAGTTTCAAGGTCAGCTTTTTGATCATCATTTAATTTAAAATCAAATTTTAAAGTACCTGATTCTAAATAATTATGAGAATTAAATTTAAAATCAACAGTCATTGTTTCATTATCGGTGCTTTGAGTGCATGTTAATTTTTTACCACAGCCGGTTAATAAAAAGATAAGACTAAAAACAAGAAATACTTTACTTATAACTTTCATTTAATTTTACTCCTCTCTTTGTATTATAACATAAGTTCTTTTAAGACAAAAGTTATTCTTTTAAATTATATCTTAAATATAACATTATTTAGATATAATAAAAACTCCCCAAGTTTGACATTTAATGAAATAAAAAATCCCGAGTTTGACAGATGAAGAAATAAAAAAAGTTTAATTTCTATTGAAATTAGGCTTTTCTTTTTATTCCCGAGTTTGACAGATGAAGAAATAAAAAAAGTTTAATTTCTATTGAAATTAGGCTTTTCTTTTTATTCAACTGTCAAACTCGGGTTATAACATAAGTTCTTTTAAGACAAAAGTTATTCTTTTAAATTATATCTTAAATATAACATTATTTAGATATAATAAAAACTCCTAATTTAGTTAATGTAAATTAAGAGTTAAATATTATTTAATAATGCGTTTTAGACTTAAGATAGCATTTTTTTCAATTCGGGATACTTGGGCTTGACTAATATTTAAAGATTCGGCAATTTCCATTTGAGTTTTACCAATCATATAACGTTTTATTAAGACTTCTCTTTCTCTTTCTTTTATTTTGTTTAATCCCCTTCTTAGAGAGATAAGCATATCTTTGTCACTATTTAAATCTTTTTTATCGGCGAGTTGGTCCATTAAATAAATAGTATCACCACCATCATTATAGATAGGTTCATAAATGCTCATAGGTTCTTTTAAAGAATCTAAGCTACTGGCTATTTTATATTCTTCAATACCTAAAGCTTCAGCGATAATAGTACTGGTTGGTTCTATACCATATTTATTAAAATAATCTTCTTTAAAACTAATAATACTATAGGCTAAATCTTTGATGCTTCTACTTACTCTTAAACTGGTATTATCACGAATATAACGCTTTATTTCGCCTAAAATTAGAGGAACAGCATATGTTGAAAGTTTTAAGTTGTAAGATAAATCAAAGTTATCTATCGCTTTTATTAGACCTATAACCCCAACTTGAAATAAATCATCCATGTTATAACTACCTTTATTAAAGTTACGAAGAATACTTAAAACTAATTTTAGATTACCATTTATTAATTCTTCTTTGGCTTTTAAATCACCTTCATGATATCTTTTAAATAGTTCTGTCATCTCTTTACTGGTTAAAACTTTTAATTCACTGGTATTGATACCGGTAATATCGACTTTATAACGCGACATTAAAAAAACTCCTTTCTCCCTTATTTATGGGCAAATTAGAGCTTTTTTATTCATTAAATTATAATTCTTGAGGGTTTATATCAATTTCTAAAAAGACAGATTTATTAGCACTATAGATATTGTCGATTTCTTTTAAAACTTTTTTTATGTTTTTATCAAAACGATATTTAATCGTAATATTAAAACGATAGATGTTTTTAAGACGGAAATTTAGGGCGGTTGATGGGCCTAAAATAATACTGGTTTTATCTAAATTATTTTTTAGATAGGTAGATATTTTAAGAGAATTAGTGCGAGCTTCTTCATAATCTTTACTACATACTTTGATATTTACTAAATAATAATAAGGGGGATATTTTAAAATTTTACGAATGTGCATCTCTTCTTCATAAAAATTTAAATAGGAATTAGCAACAACATTTTTTAAAGTACTATTGTCAGGATTAAAGGTTTCAATTATAACTTTACCCTCTTTTTCGCCGCGACCAGCCCGACCGGATGTTTGACTTAAAAGAGCAAAGGTTCTTTCACTACTTCTAAAATCCGGAATATTTAAAGTGGAATCAGCATTGATTATACCGACGAGAGTGCATCTTTGAAAATCAAGACCTTTACTAATCATTTGGGTACCAATTAAGATGTCATATTCATAATTTTTAAAAGATTTAATTATTTTATCATGACTACCCTTTTTGGTGGTAGTATCCGCGTCCATTCTAATTAAACGAGCTTCAGGATATTTTTCATTTAATATCTTTTCAAGTTTTTCTGTACCAAGACCTAAGTAATTTAAACCTTTTTCATGACATTTAGGACAAATATCATCTTTTATTTTGGTGTAGCCACAGTAATGGCAACGGAGGGTATTAGAACTTTTATGATAAGTTAGAGATATTTCACAATGGGGACATTTATAGGTAAAACCACAGTTACTACAAGTAATAAGATTAGAATAGCCCCTTCTATTTAAAAGTAAGATTACTTGCTCTTTATTTAAAAGACAAAGTTTTATTTCTTTATCTAGTTCTTCACTGATAACAAAATTTCTTTTGGGTAATTCTTCTTTCATATCGACGAGTTTAATTTTGGGTAAAGCTTGATTATTTACGCGTTTATTTAAAGTTAAAAGAGTATAAACATTTTTGCGGGCCCGCGCCATACTTTCAAGGGAGGGAGTAGCACTTCCTAAAACAAGCGGAATATTATGATACTTAGCACGAAATGAGGCAATGTCCCGAGCATGATACCGAGGGTTAGAATTTTGTTTGTAGGTATCACTGTGTTCTTCATCAATAATAATAAGGCCTAAATTTTCTAAAGGAGCAAAGATAGCACTACGGGTACCGATTACAATTTGAACATCTTTATTTAATATTTTTAAGTATTCATCATATTTTTCGGTTAGAGAAAGCCCACTGTGGAGGATAGCAACTTTCGAGCCAAAATAAGCATAGAAAATACTTATTATTTGTTCAGTTAAACTTATTTCTGGAACTAATAAAAGAGCGGTCTTCCCTTCTTGTAAAACTTTTTTTATAAGCTTAATATAAATAAGAGTTTTACCACTTCCGGTTACACCATGAATTAAAAAAGTTTTAAATTCGTTTAAGGAACTTATAATAGTATCTATTACTTTTTGTTGGTCTAAAGTGGGAGTTGGTTCAGTTATATTTTCTTTACTTTTATTTAAACGATAGATTTTTTCTGCGGTTATTTTGATGAAATTTAATTTTAATAAATCCCGAATAGATGCACTGTCAAATTCTTTTTTATTTACTTTTGGTTCTTGTAATAATCTTTTTAGAATAGCAACTTTTTTGTTTTTATGAGTGTTTATATAATCATTTATTAGACTATCTTTAGCATTTAAAGATACATAACTTATATATTTATTATAATCACTCTTTTGATTCTTTATTTTTAAAGCACTTGGAAGCATTGTTTGATAGGCCGTTATTAAATTACATAAAGTGAGGTCCTTTAAAACTTGGCCTAGTTCTAGTAATTCTTTATTTAAGACTAAAAATTCATCTTCTATTTGGGCAATTTCTTTTAATTCATAGGTATCATTATAATTATCAGTAATATTTAAGACTATGCCATGAACAAGACGTTTATTAAAGGGGACTAAAACTTTCATTCCTACTTTTAAAGTTTTTTTTAGAGATTCAGGTATTAAATATGTAAAGGCTTTATCTAGAGTTTTTATCGGATATTCTATAATACAATAAGCATACATATTTATACCTCCTTTAGTTATAAAATAATTATAGCATTTTATTTATTTAGAAGGAAGAAAAATGTTGTTATTTATATTTAAAATATCTATAAGATAGAATCAAGGCTAAAACTATGATTTTTAGTAGTTCCACCTTCAATGTCATAGCAATCATTGATAATAAAGAAAGCATCTTTATCAATAGCTAAGATTATTTCTTTAAACATATAATAATCATTAGTAGGTACGGCGCACATTAATAAATCTTTGGATTTATTAGAGTATCCCCCTTTCGCTTTTAAAACTGTAACACCAAGATGAAGTTCATTTATGATTACTTCTTCTACTTCCGCGACATGAGTTGTTTCAATAATAAACATTTTACTTTTAGATATGCCAATAATCATCCGGTCAACTATAAGAGAGGAAATATATAAAATAATTATTGCATAAACTACCCTATTTACTCCTAAAACAGCGCCGGCGAATAAAATGATAATTAAATTACTAATAAAAGATGCTCTTCCCTCAGGCATATGCATATATTTTACCATAATATTCATGATTACATCAGCTCCTCCAGTATTATAACCCATTTTATAGATTAAACCACTGGAAAAGCCATAAAAAATACTACAGAAAATAATAGTGGTTATAAAATCTTCGAATTGAAAGTATTTTGATAATACGTTACTTAAAGGTAAAGTAAAAGTTATCATAAAGGGATATAAAATACTACCAATTATGGCACTTTTGGTTTGTTTGTATCCTAGAAAGATAAAACTTACGATTAATAAAATAGCACTGGTTACATAAATAAATATTTGATTATCCCAGCCCCATAAATTGTTAAATATTATCGCAAGACCACTGGTACCCCCGACTACTAAATCATTGCGTGTAAAAAATAAATTATAATTTAAGGCTAATAAGAATACTCCTAAAATCATAAAAGAAATCCGGGGAATACGATTTTTATCACTAACTATTTTTAATAATTTTTTTAGTTCCATTTTAAGTCTCTCCTATAATAAAATAATAAAAAAGATTTTAGAAATTGTCAACATAAATTCAGCCAAAAAGAGTAAATTTGAAAAAAATTTCTTCGCAAAGAAAATTTGATATAATATTATCATAAAAAGGTA
>CANQHE010000002.1 GCA_947623735.1 uncultured Bacilli bacterium | reverse complement strand
TTGGCGAAAAGATATTATAGATTATTCATATGTCTTTTTCAATGTTGAATTGTTGCACTTCATTTTTAAATTAACAAAAACGTAAATAATTGAATATTCCTTTACTTTTTGTTATACTTATTACATAAGGTAGGTTGTAATTGTGATAGTCTATATATATAATGGTCCATTCTTTAACAAAATCATATTACCTATAAAAGTAAATGGAGTATATCCTATTTTTTCTAATGACCAAAAATTTCTTGCCAATATTGAAGAAATAGATAACAAATGGACTATCAAAAAAAATGATGAAATAATTCTCCTCGAAAATGATGAAGAAACAAATATTATCGAACTTAAAAACTATCAAACCTACACTATCAAAAGCATATTATATAATTTTGAATATTATCTATATTGTTCTCCTATATATGATGCCAACTTATACCGCCTATTCACAAATAAAACAACTATTACGATTGGAAATAGTGAATTAACAGACATATACTTCAAAAATCCTAAAATTGCTAATGAAATTATAACTTTAACTTTTACCAATAATTATTGGACCTTAAACACCGAATCTCAAAATATTTATATTAATGATTATCAAAAGAAACAACATACATTTCTTTTTGGCGATTATCTATTTTATTATGGCCTTAAAATAATTATTATTGGTAAAATATTTATAATAAGTAACCCTAATGGTACGGTAAATATTAACAAAAACTCTTTTACTTTGCTTCCAGAAGAACAAGCCCCTAATAATATTCATCCTGCCATTCTTAATGATTTACCCCTATATAGTAAAGATGATTATTTTCTAAAATCATCCCGTTTTACATCTATCGTCAAAGAAGAAATAGTTAAAATAGATGAGCCTCCTGCTCCGATTAAACCTAACGATATGCCGATAATATTAACTATTGGCCCTCAACTTACGATGGTCTGTACCTCCGCTATAACTCTCTTTTCCTATGTAACCAATTATTTAGAGGGTACAGCATCTACAATTCGTTTTGTAATATCTCTTTCTACAATAGTAATTACTATAACTGGTGCTCTTCTCTGGCCTACTTTAACTAGAAGATTTAACAATAAAAAAGCTATCAAAGAAGAAGCCAAAAGGCAAGAAAAATATCATAATTATTTAATAGAAAAATTAAAAAAAATTCGTCTTATAAAAAACGAACAACGCCAAATAATGCTTGAAAATAATGTCACATTAGATAATTGTAAACTAATAATTGAAAATCGTTCACGAAATCTTTGGGAAAGAAACATCGAACATCCTGATTTTCTTCAAATAAGACTAGGCAAAGGAACCATAGAATCTAAAATTAAAGTAGAAGAACCAACGGAAAACTTTTCTATCGAAGATAAAGACCATCTTAAAAGCGAGTTAGAACAAGTTGTAAATGAAGCCAAATATCTTGAAGATGCTCCTTTATGTTTATCTTTAACTCAAAATTATATTACCGCTATCGTTGGTCCTGATGACTTAAGTTATAAATTTTTAGGCAATATATTTCTTCAAATAATGGCACTTCACTCTTATAGTGAATTAAAAATTGTTGTTTTTACCAGCCCTGACAATGAACACATTTGGAATTACTTAAAAATATTACCCCATAACTGGAATAATGCTCGAACTATTAGATATTTTGCTACTAATTCTGAAGAGATGAACATTATATCAACTGAACTTGATAAAATATTTGAAAATCGTTTAAATAGTTCTATTGAAGAAATAAAAATGGATGATGGAACCGAAGAAAATAAAGAAGATCTTTACAAAAAATTCCGCCCTTATTATCTGATATTCGTCGATGATATTAATGCGGCTCGTAATCTTCCTATAATAAAAAGAATATTAAACTATAAAAAAAATATGGGCTTTAGTCTTTTAATGTTCAATAATCGTTTAAACATTCTTCCTAATGAAACTTCAACTTTTATTAATATTAGCACTCCAATGTCTGGTTTAATAAGAAATGAATTAATCGCTGATAATCAACATCAATTCGCGGCCGAATTTAATGAATCTATTGACTTATATGCTTGTGCAACTATTTTAGCTAATATACCAATTCAACTAGAAAAAGCTAAATATGAACTTCCAAGTAGTTTATCATTTTTAGAAATGTATAATGTTGGTAAAGTTGAACAATTAAATAGTTTAGAACGTTGGAAAAATAATAACCCCGTTAATAGTCTATCAGTTCCTATTGGCATCGACCAAAATGGCGAATTATTTAAAATGGATATTCATGAAAAAGCTTATGGTCCACATGGTTTAGTCGCTGGTACAACCGGAAGTGGTAAATCGGAATGGATAGTAACCTTAATTCTATCTTTAGCCGTTAACTTTAATCCTGATGAAATCCAATTTGTAATTATTGACTATAAAGGTGGTGGTCTTGCCATGAGTTTTGAAAATTCTAAACTTGGCATTAAACTTCCCCATCTAGCTGGTACTATTACGAACCTCGACAAATCAGCCATTAATAGGTCTATATCATCTATTGAATCTGAACTAAAAAGAAGACAAAGGATTTTTAATGAAGCTCGGGAAAAACTAAAAGAAAGTTCTATGAACATTTATAAATATCAACAATTCTATCGTAAAGGTCTAGTTGATGAACCATTAAGTCACTTATTGATTATATGTGATGAATTTGCCGAACTTAAAACTCAACAACCAGAATTCATGGAACAATTAATATCCACCTCTCGTATTGGTCGTAGCTTAGGTGTTCATTTAATTCTTGCCACTCAAAAACCAAGTGGTATCATAAATGACCAAATTTGGTCTAACTCTCGTTTTAAAATATGTTTCCGTGTTCAAGATACTGGCGATTCTCAAGAAATATTAAAAAAGCCCGATGCTGCATATTTAAAACAAGTTGGAGCTTTCTACTTAGAAATTGGCAATGATGAATATTACAATTTAGGTCAATCTGCTTGGGCCGGCGCTAAATATTATCCTTCTGAAATTTTAAAAGTAAAAATAGATGAATCTGTTCAATACATCGATAATATTGGTCGGGTAATAAATTATTTTAGTGAAGATACCATGAGTAACGAAACAAGAAAAAGTGAAGGTGAAGAATTACTAAATGTCATCGCTTATATTGACAAAATTAGTAAAAATGAAAACTTTAAAAAACGTCAATTATGGCTTCCAAATATCCCAAATAATGTATACCTTTTTGACTTAATAAAAAAATATAATCATACTCCAAATCCCAAGAGTTATAATACTGTAATAGGAGAATATGATGAACCAAGAAATCAAGAACAAGGTATTTTAAAAATAGATTTAGCGGCCGGAAACATAGCCATTATTGGTCAATCTGGTTCTGGAAAAGAAAAACTAATTGACACCATCATTTGGTCAAGTATTACCGACCATACTCCATTTGAACTTAACTACTATATCTTAGATTTTGGTGCGGAAACTCTTAAAATATTTGCTAAGTGTCCTCATGTTGGCGAAGTTGTATTCCAAGATGAATTAGATAAAGTCGCGGGTGTTATTGATTTAATTATTGAAGAAATAGACCGTCGTAAAGAACTCTTCATGGACTATAATGGAAGTTTTGAATATTATATCAACAACAGTGGTCATACTTTACCATTAATATCTTTAATTATCAATGGTTTTGATGCTTTCAGTGAAGCTCTCCCCAAATTATCTGAACTTATTACATCACTTTTAAGAGATGCTCCCCGATATGGTGTAATCTTTATTATCAGTGCAATATCTCAAAATAGTATAAGAATTCGCCAAATGCAATATTTCAATCATGTTATCGTTTTACAATTAAATGATGAAACTAGCTATCGCTCTATTACTAATTGTCGTCGTGGCTTAATACCTTCACGAACCTTAGGTCGTGGTATATGTAAAACCGGTGCCTCTCCTGACTCATATTGTGAATTTCAAACTGCCTTTATTGTTCCTGATAAAGATTTAATCGGTTATATAAAAGAAGCCACTAATAAACTAATCGCATACTATAACACTAAAGCTAAACAACTCGCAACTATTCCTGATAATGTCACAAGTAATGATTTAATCAAATATATTACTGATTTATCTATTACTCCAATAGGTTATAATTTCTATGAAAAAGATATTGCTAAATACGATTTTCTTAAAAATAAAATTCATTTAATAACTAGTAAAGATTTAAAAAATAATATGAAATTCATTTATGCTCTAGCAAATATTTTAAGCAAAATCCCTAACACTAAAATTAGAGTAATTGATTTATTAGAATATTTTGAACAGCCTATATTAGATATAAAACTTTTCAACACTAATTTAGATGTTGTCTTCGCTGCTTTAGAAAAAGATGTAAAAACTCGAACTGAAAGCCAAGATTTTGGAATTAACATTATTATTGGCGCCGGCCAATTTAAAAAGAAATTATCAAAAGCCGGTATTGAAATAGCAAGCAGTATGTTTGAAAGTATAATATCATCAAAAAAAGTAATAACTATACTAGTAGATAATTATGATAAATTACGAACTTTAAAATTAGAACCATGGTTTAGTTATGTTGATACATCTACTGGCATCTGGCTAGGTCCAGGGCTTCAAAATCAAAGTCTATTTATAACAAATGACCTAACCACTGAAGATACTAAATATAATTTTGAAGGTTTAGCTTATATTATCGAAGATGCTAAATATCGCGTAATAAAAACTATGATGGATGGTGATGAATAATGGATTATAAAATACTAATAAAATTATTTGTTCCTGAAATTGAACAAGTTTATGAACTATATATACCAATCAATAAAACTGTCTATCAAGTATGCAATCTATTAAACTTAATCGTAAAAGATATTTCTAAAGATGCTTATCCTCAAAAAAATATAATTCATTTATGTAATCATCGCACTGGCGAATTATATAAATATGAAGAACTTATAAGAAATACTAATATCCGTAATGGCACCGAACTTATAATTTATTAATAATTAATGTAAAATTTTTGACAAGTGTCTTGCAAGTTGTCATATTTTAAGTTATACTTACTATAAGAATATAGAGCTATATTCTAATGTTTAGTTTCAAAAGGGAGGAAAATAATGAATCAGCTAAGTGGAATAAATGAACCTGATTTAGGAACTTTATCCATAGAAATTCTAGACTATGCCGATAAAGTAAGTGAGATATTTGAAAAAATAGATTCTGAAATTTTCAGTCTAACAAATTATTACAAAGGCACAAGCAGCAATAAAATTATAGAAGCTTATGATGGTTTTCGTAAAAATTACCAAACTATTAAAGAAAATATAATTTCATATTCAGATGATTTAAATTCCCTACTCACTCACAGCAAAGATAATGAAAAATATTTTGCTAGCCTCTTCACTAATCTTTCTTTAGAAACAAATGCTAATAATAATATGAAAAATTTATAGGAGGTGTTTATTTTGGCATTAAACATTAATAAAGCAACGATTGGTTACGACCAAAATGAATTGCATAATGCCCTAAAGGAAATTCAAACTGAAGTTATCCAAAAGACTTGTGACGCTTTAGATACTAACATCAGTGAACTTGAAAGTGCAATTGATGAAGTATGGGTTGGACAATCAGCCGATAACTTTAAAAAAAATTTAGAAAATGATGTATCTAAAATCCAAATGGCATTACAAAGCGCTTATTACGCTCTAACAAGTCAATTTAACCAAATTATTACGGGCATGGCAGAAGTTGACAATAACTTAGTAGAAAGGAGACAACCATAATGGCTTTACAAAGTGCTGTATCAAGTATTTCTAGAAATCCTGGCGAATCTCCATCTTCCATCTTAGGACGTTTCACTGAGGAAATCAATACTTTAATTGGCTCAACCCCAAGTTCTGAAGGTGTCTATAAAGGTGGTTTCGCGGGTCTTGACAATGCTAATGCAATCCAAGTACAAAGTGCATTCCAAAAATATTATGAAAATGCTAAAGAAATTATCATGGGATTCAATGAAAATGCTAATCTTGAAATGACATTTAAAGGAGACGTTCAAATTCAAGCTCAAGAATTTCTAAAATCAATGAAACTTCTTTTAACGGCTTATGTTGCCATGATTAAAAAAAATGTTGACGAATTTTGGCAAGCTGTTCAAAACTATCAAGACAGTGCTAGAAACATTGCTAGTCAAGTAGGTAACGTAGCTGAAGAAGTTAATACAAATGCGGCTTCAGTACGTAATAGTGCTGGCGATATTAATCTCGATTAATTTTTTAAGTAAAGGAGGAGCTTCACTTATGGCTGATATTTTAAATAAAATTCACAAATATGAAATCTTAAAAAGTGATATTAACACTATTATTATTAACCTTAATAATACTGTGAATGATTTAGAAAATATTAGACCAAATTTAAAAAATATTTACAACATAAACGAAGATATAACCCCAATTGTATCAAATGTTGAAAAAGTAAAAAACAAAATAAGTGAAACTTCTAATTATCTAAAAAATACTATTATCCCTTCTATCAATAATACAATAAGAAAGCTTACAAATGATTTAGAAAATGAAAAAGGAGGACTTTAATATGCTTTCATATGCCAATACTACCGAAATGAAAGAAATTGCATCCCGATTAAATATTTTAATAAATGAATATAACAGTCTTATTAATAGCCTTTTTATTAGACTAGCTAAAGTACCTTATGAAACTAATGAATGGGTTGGTAACACTGCTGAATATTATTTTAGAACCATTGAACTTGATAAAGCCGAGTTTCTAAATTTTGGAATGCTTCTTGCCACATATAGTGCAAAAATTAAAAATGATGCTTCTTTAATTGAAGAAACAATAACCAAAAATCTTAATATAGAAAGAGGAAATTAAATGAGCAAACTTAAACTTCCACCAGATATGATTAAAAACTATATATTAAACGATTTAGAAAATGCCTCTCACAACTTAAGAAATGCCCAAAATAACGCTTATTTAAATGTGCCTTATGATTTTACTTATCGTTCTTACTTAACCATGCTAAAAAATACTTTAAATGGTTTTGAAAATAAAATAAACAATATTAAAGATAATTTAAATGAAATCGATAGTAATTATCAAATTTTAATAAATAATTTAAATTCTATAGATATTAAATTACCAGAAACTATTATAAAAGAAAGAGAACGTTTAATAAAATAATAAAGATTAAAAAAAATAGTCTTTTTTTCTTGTAAATTATTAATATTTTAAGTTATAATATATAAAGAATAAAAGAGGTATCAATATGAAACAAACCCTAAAAAATATGTATATTAAAGATAAAAGAGTTCTTCTTAGACTCGATTTAAATGTTCCCATTATAAATGGTAATGTTATTGATGACACTAAAATCGTAAAAAGTCTTGAAACTATTAACTTTCTTCTAAAAGAAAATTGCAAGATAATTATCATGAGTCACTTAGGCCGTGTAAAAACCGAAGAAGATAAAGCTAAAAACACTTTAGAACCAGTCAAAGCCATCTTAGAAAAATACTTAAATAAAGAAATAAAATTTGCAAAAGATATTTTATCGGAAGAAACTAAAAATATGGCTTTAAATCTTAAATCTGGTGAAATCCTTCTTCTTGAAAATACTAGGTTTTTAGATGTTCCCGAAAAACTAGAAAGTACCCTTAATGATAATGTTGCTAAAAGTTTGGCAAGCCTCGGAGAAATATTTGTCTTAGATGCTTTTGCCTCTTCCCATCGAAGCCACACTTCTGTTGTTGGCATTCCTAAATATTTACCTAATTGTATTGGCCTATTAATGGAACAAGAACTAGATATGTTAAATAGAACTATTTTAAATCCTGAGCATCCTTTTACCGTTATCATGGGTGGTGCTAAAGTTGATGACAAAATCCCTCTTATTAAAAGTCTTTTACCTAAATGTGACCATCTTTTAGTAAGTGGTGGTATTGCAAATTCCTTTTTATATGCTCTAGGCCTAAATGTTGGAGCCAGTCTAAAAGCAACCGACGAAAACATTATCGCGGAACTTAAAAACATTATGCTCGAATATAAACCTAAATTTGCTTTCCCTCTTGATGCTATCGTGGAAAGTACTTATAATAAAACTCCAGCTTTAAAATCAATTAATAAAATCGACTCTAATGACATCATCAAAGATATTGGTTCTAAAACTATTCAAAAATATCAAGACATAATCAATTCGAGCAACACGATATTTATCAATGGTACAATGGGAGTTTATGAAGAAAAAGCTTACCGTAATGGCACTACTGAAATTTTTAATATTTTAAAAAACAAAGAAGAAAGCACTGTTATTGGTGGAGGCGACACTATTTCCGCTTTAAATAATCTTGGCTTTAAAAATACCTTCACTAATATTTCCAGTGGTGGCGGAGCAACTCTCGAATATATTGCCAAAAATACTCTCCCTGGCATCGAAGCAATAAGTGAGGAAGATAAAATTGAAACACTTGATTTGTAATTTAAAAGCGAATAAAACCTATTATGAAATGCTTATCTATCGTGATAATCTAAGAAATATAAATAAGAATAACTTAAATCTTATCATTGCTCCCACCAACATTTATTTACCCCTTTTTAAAAATGAAAGCCTAAATCTATGTTGTCAAGATATTGCCCTTAATGAAAACTTAAACTTAACCGGCGATATCAGTATTGAGCAACTCTTAAGTCTTGATATAAAGTATACCCTAATTGGCCATTATGACCGGCGAAAATACTATCATGAAACCGAAGAAGATATCTTAAAAAAAATTAAAAATGCCCTAAAACATAATATCAAAATAATATATTGCATCGGCGAAACTAAAGAAGAATTAGACCGCAAAGTCGAATACTTAACACTTGAAAAACAAATTGCTCGTATACTTAACAATATCCCTATTGAAAAACATCAAGATATTATTATAGCTTATGAACCCGCTTATTTAATTGGTAGTAATATAACTGGTGATATTAAAAAAATAGCCACAACCATCACTTTCATTAAAAATCTCATTACTAATTATTATGGAACCCATATTGATGTCGTTTTTGGGGGTAATATCAATCCTGATAATATTAAAGATTTTATGAACATTAAAAATCTTGATGGTTTTATCATCGGTTCCTCATGTCTTGACCTAGCAAATCTCCAAAAAATCATGGAATATATGACTTAAAAAAGAAAAACTCGCCTTTTTTCGACAAAATTCGTCACAACTAGACAAAACTAGACAAAACTTGTCAAAAGATTTACTTGATAATATACATTGTATATGCTACAATATTCTTGCGTGTAGTAAATAAATAACTAAATGTAAGGAGAAAAAAATGGAAAACGAAATAAGAGTTTTAGTCGTTGATAATAATGAAAAAATCACTTCTAAAATCAAAGAACAATTTAGTAGTCACGCAGTAATCAAAGTAGTAAAAACATTAAATAATGGCGAGGAAGCTTTAGATTACATACTTAAATCTAAAAACGAGTTCGACTGTCTCATTATGGACTTAATCTTACCAGGAGTAGATGGCTTAACTATCTTAAGTAAGATGAAAGAACAAAATATAAAGAAAAAAGTCATCGTTATAACCAGTTATAAAAAAGAATATACGGTTAATATGACTAATAACTTTGGTGTTAGCTATTATATGTTAAAACCCTTTAGTATGCTAGCCTTAGAAACTAGAATTTTAGAAATAGCAAACAATGAACTAATTAAAAAATCGGAATTAAATGAAAATGAACGCGAAGTTCATGTCGCAATAAGTAAATTATTACATCAATTAGGAATACCAAGTCACATTAAAGGTTATGCCTACATAAGAGAAAGTGTCTTCTTATTCTATACCAACAGTGATTCCTACAGTGGCATTACCAAAGAAATATATCCCGAAGTTGCTCTTCGTTTCTCAACTACAGCATCTAGGGTTGAAAGAGCTATCAGACACGCGATTGAAGTTAGTTGGACTAGAGGCGATTATGATTTAATGGAAGAAATATTTGGTAACAGTGTTGCTTTTGACCGGGCTAAACCAACTAATTCGGAATTTATTGCTACCATCGCTGATAGACTTCGTTTTGATAAAAAACTATTACATATCTAAAGCCTTATTCTTTGGCTTTTTTTATTATTTTTATAACCCAAGTTTTTATACTTACCCTAGGATGTTTGTATTTTCTAAAAAAATATGATATCATTATATTATTAAGAAGGTGAGCTTATGCGAAAAATCTTAACAGTTATTTTAGATGGTTTTGGTTATCGTGAAGAAGAATACGGGAATGCTATCAAACTATCTGATACTAAAAACTTTGACCGTCTTTGGGATACTTTCCCTCATTCTACTTTATATGCTTCCGAAGAATATGTTGGCTTAAATCCTGGAGAATTCGGCAATAGTGAAATTGGACACATGACAATTGGTGCCGGAAGATTAATTAAACAACATGGCCCAAGGATTAGTGAATTTTTAAAACAAATAAACACTGATAATACTTTATTTAATGATTTTATTACTGAGGCTCAAACCAAAACTGTCCATATCATAGGTTTATATAGTGATGGTAAAGTTCACTCTAATCTTGAACATTTCTTAACAGTATATAATATTTTAAAAGAAAATAAAGCTAAAAATATTCATTTTCACTTAATAACCGATGGTAGAGATACCAAAGTAAACGCGGGTATAAACTTTATCAAAGATTTAGAAGAAAGGCTAAAAGATGATGAAAATGCCGATATTTCTAGTTTATGTGGCCGTTATTATGCGATGGATAGAGATACCAATTATGACCGTACTAAAATGTATTATGACCTCATAACTAAAGGTATTGGTATGAAAGCTAAAACCGCGACTGATGGTCTTTTAAGTCTCTACAAAAAAAATGTCACTGACGAATTTATCTATCCCCTAATCATTAATGAAAATGGTACAATAAAAGATGGTGATATTATCTTATGGATGAACTTTAGAAGTGACCGCGGTAAACAAATTATAAGAACATTCACTACGGATTTTGAGGAATTTCCTGTGACTAAATATAATGATTTAAAAGTCTATTCTTTCTTCCCTCTAGATAAAGATATCCCTACTCTAAACTTTTTAGAAGATATCAATGTTACTAATCCTCTCGGAAGATACTTAAGTACTTTAGGCCTTACTCAAGCCCGTATTGCCGAAACTGAAAAATATGCCCATGTAACTTATTTCTTTGATGGAATGTATAATGGTAAAATTGAAAAATGTGATAAAATCTTAATTCCTTCTCCTAAAGTTGAAACCTATGATAAAATGCCCGAAATGAGCGCTACTGATATAACTAAAAAAACTATTTCCGCGATGGAAAAAGACACTGATTTTATCTTTATTAATTTTGCTAATCCCGACATGGTTGGTCATACTGGTAATCTAGAAGCGACCATGAAAGCCTGTGCTACTGTTGATATATGTCTTGGAAGATTATATGAAGTTGCAAAAGATAATTTTTACACAATGGTTATTCTAGCCGACCATGGCAATGCCGATATCATGTTAGACGAATTCAATAATCCTGTAACTACACATACCACCAGTAAAGTACCTTTTATCATAACCGACCCGACAATAAACCTCAAAAAAAGTGGTGACTTAACTAATGTTGCCCCCACCATTTTAGAATACATGGATATTGCTCTACCTGAAGAAATGGCAAACACTCCAAGCTTAATCATTTAAAAATCTGTTAGTAATTACCAAGTTACTAACTTTTTTATTCCTTTTTTCCATATAAATAATCCATCGAAACTTTATACTTTTTACATATCGCATACCCATAATTTAAAGAAACCAATTTCTTTCCATGCTCATATTCACTTATTAAAGACTTCGAAGTCCCAACATCCATCGCCAGTGTCTCTTGATATAAATTATTATTATTTCGTATTTCTTTAAGCCTTCTACCCACTAAATTTTTATCTAAAAGACTCTTATTTCCATTAAAAGTATTAGTATTTTCTAGTCTTAAAGCATAATCAAAAGATATTTCTAAATAATTGCATATATTATTAAAATTTTCAATCGGAATAGTTTCTTTTAAATTTTCATACTTCGACAAATTAGAAGCTTTTAAACCCAAATGACTCGCCATATCTTTTTGACTTATTCCTTTACTTATTCTTACTTGTTTTAATCTGTCAGTATTTAACTCATAATTAAACTTTTTAGTCATTTAAAAAAATCCTTCCTTTTGGTATATCTCTATATTACCATAAGAAGGACTTACTTTACAAATTTTTTATTCTTCTTGTTCTTCCTTAAATACTGTCTCTACATCACTAACTAAATTTTCTGTTCCCTTAACAAAATAAAACAAAGTTGCCTTACTAGTATCATTCGTGGGCTTTCCACTCGCCGCATCCAAAACCACACCTACTACATTACTTGGTGTTTCATACCAACTAGCCTCTTTTTCCTTCAATATCTCTTCAACTGTATCCGCCCATATTTGCTTAGTTATTCCTGAATATTGAGCTTCAATATCTCGATTATCATCATAACCAACCCAAGATACCATTAAAATATCAGGATTATAACCAACTGTCCAAAAATCCGCATCCGTTGTTCCTGTTTTTATCGCATACTTTCTTGACAACTTCGAAGCAATCACTAAAGCTGTTGGATAAGCATAATCCATATACTGACTATTCACAGAACTTGTAAGCATTTCATTTAAAATATAGGTATAATTCTCATTTAAAACTAGATCTTTTTTATCGTCCTTTTCATATAAAACATTCCCCTCTTTATCTTCAACTCGTCTAATTAAACCAATATCCTCTTTATACCCACCGGTTGCAAAGGTATTATAACCTCTTGCTAAATCTAAAACTGATATTTCCCCTGTTCCTAAGGCTAAAGAAGGTATTGCTGTTAGTTCCGCCTTCATTCCTACTCTTTTCGCTGTCTCTACTAGTTTTTCCGGTCCTAAAAACATATTCGTTTTAACCGCATACACATTATCTGAAACCGCGATAGCTTCCGCCATGGTAATTGGCTTATTAGCATATACTGAACCATAATTTTTAGGTGAATAAACCGAACCATTACTCAAAGAAAAAGTTGTATATTGACTATTAAAAGTTGATGCTGAAGTCATTCCTTCTTCCAGTGCTCCATAATACAAAAATGGTTTCATTGTTGAACCTACTTGTCTTACCGCTTGTGTTGCCCTATTATACTGACTTTTCGCATAATTTGCTCCCCCTGTAAGAGCAATAACTCCTCCAGTTTTGGGGTCAATAACAACACTTGCGGTTTCTAGTTCATCATTTTCCAAATATTTCAAAGTATTTTTCTCCAGTATTTCCTGAGCATCAACATCTAAATAAGTATATATTTTAAGTCCTCCCGACTGAATTAGCGTATCAGGAATAGTTTTAATATTTCTAAGTTCCTGTAATACCGCATCTTGATAATACATGAGCATATCCAAATTTTCTTCATGCGCCTTCCCATAAATCGGAATTTCTTTTTTAAATAGCTTATCTAATTCTTCTTGCTTCAAATAGCCATTATTAACCATACTTTGTCCAACCATCTTGGCTCTTTTAATTGAAACATCATAATCGGCAACCGGATTAAAATATCCCGGACTATTAGGAATACCCGCTAGAATTAAGGATTCTTCAAGTGTTAAATCAATTGGTTCTTTATTAAAATAATATCTACTCGCATTGGCAATTCCATAATTACCCTGACCATAATTAATAGTATTTAAATACCCCTCTAATATTTCATCTTTAGAATAATGCACTTCAAGTTCTAAAGTAAGAAAAGCCTCTTCTATCTTTCTTTCCCACGTTGAATCAAAATCTAAATAGATATTTTTTACATACTGTTGGGAAATCGTCGATGCCCCCTGAGTTATTTTCTTATTTTTAATATTAAGATACATTGCTTTTGCAATTCTTAAATAATCAAACCCATGATGATTATAAAAATTTTTATCTTCCACACTAATTACCGCATTTATTAAATTATAATTAATATCATCTAAAGAAACCCAAGAACTAGTACTAGACCCTTGATATAAAAGTTCATCTTTATTATCATATATATGATACTGTCCCGCGGTTCTAAGTTCTAATTTAGGGCTTAAAAAAGCATAAGTATATAAACCCATAATTACAATAATAAATGATACAAATAAAAATATTCCTGACTTAATTACAAATCTTAATACTTTCAAAGTCTACCACCCAATATTTAATATGGAGAAAAAAACTAAAAATATAAGTATCAACTATTTAAAAAACTTAAATCATCTAAATTAAAAACTAATAATTCTTTTTTTCTTGTAAATAATTTATATATTTAGTATAATTTAACTTGTAAATGAGGGATAATATGTATTATAACATCACACTTAACACCTATGAAAACAACAATCTTTTAAGTGGTCTTACGACTACTGGTAAATATGAAGATAACATTCTTACTTTTCATACCGATAATGACTTTTTAAAAATAAACACCAAAAATTTTAAATTTACGAAAGAAAATAATGAATCTATATTCATATTAACAACCGATAGTGCTTCTTTAACTCTAAAAGAATTAAATAACACTCTAACTATTCCCTTAGATTATATAAATTACAATTATTGCAATAATAATATTGAACTTACCTACAAATTAATAAGTCAAGAAGAACCCTTAACTTTAAATATAACAATTGGAGAGGAAGTATACGATGTATAAAATAGCATATCTTGAAAATAAAATAAAAGAAAGTCTTGCATCTTTAGGTTATGATACCCCAAGTGTAACGATTAATCCTTCAAGTCGTCCGGAACTTGGCGATTACCAGTATAATGGCATTATGCCTCTTGCTAAAAAATACCAACAAAACCCTATTGAACTTGCAAATTCTTTAGTAAGTTTAATAAATGAATATCCGGAAATTTCTGAATCAAATGTTGCTGGTCCCGGTTTTATCAACTTAAAATTTAGTGATGCCTTTTTAATTGATTTCATGAATGAAAGTAATAAAGATATTAATATTAATTATAATCAAGATATTAACAAAACTATCTTTTTAGATTATGGAGGTCCAAATGTTGCTAAAATTCTTCATGTTGGCCACCTTCGTTCCGCGAATATTGGTGAAGCTTTAAAAAGATTATGCGAGACGATTGGATGTACTACTATTTCTGATGTTCATCTAGGAGATTGGGGTCGCCCTATGGGCATGGTTATTTTAGAAATTAAAACGAGATATCCTGATTTACCATATTTTAAAGATAACTATCATGGGGAAGAAGTCGCTTTTAATCTCACCAATGACGATTTATTAGAGTTATACCCCATTGCTACTACTAAAGCTAAAGAAGATGCAAAAATCATGGAAGAAGCTCGCCAAATCAATTATGAACTTCAAAATAAGCATCCAGGCTATTATGCTTTATGGCAAAAAATTGTTGAAGCAAGCTTAAAAGAAATAAAAGAAATATATGAAGATTTAAATGTTTCTTTTGACCTGTGGGAAGGCGAAAGCGATAACTTTCAATATATGGACGAAATGTTTGATTACCTTTACTCTAAAAATATAATTGAAGAAAGCGAAGGTGCCAAAGTAATCACGGTAAGAGAAGAAAATGATAAAATTGAAATACCTCCTCTAATTCTCGTTAAAAGTAATGGGGCGGTATCTTATGAAGCAACAGATTTAGCCGCATTATGGGAGCGAACTCATAAATATAATCCTGATGAAATATGGTATATGACTGACAAAAGACAAGTTCTTCATTTTACCCAAGTATTTCGCGCATCTACCAAAAGTGGCATTACCAACCCGGATTTAAAACTTGTGTTTAATGGTTTTGGCACTATGAATGGTCCCGATGGTAAACCATTTAAAACTAGAGATGGTGGCACTATGCCTCTTAAAAATTTAGTTTCCATGGTAACCCAAGAATGTTTAAAAAGATTAAATGAAAACATCACTGAAAATAGGGAAAAAATTGCTAAAGACATTGCTATCGCGGCGATTAAATATGCTGACCTTCTTCCCTATAGAACTACTGATTATAACTTTGATATTGAAAAATTTACAGACTTAAATGGTAAAACTGGTACTTATTTATTATATTCTACTATCCGTATGAAGTCTCTTTTAAATAAAAGTCAAGAATTAAATATTAAAGAATATAATCTAACCACTATCAACACCGATATTGAACGTAAAATAATATTAGCAATGCTCGATTTAAAACGGATAATTAAACGTAGTTATGAAAATTGTTCTTTAAATGAAATATGTGAATACTTATATAAAATAACTAGTTACTACAACAATTTTTATGCCGATAATCATATCTTAACTGAAGAAAATAAAGAAATCCAAACCTCAAGATTAACTCTAACTAAAATCATTTACGATAATAACTGTAAACTATTAAACATCTTAGGTATAAATATTCCTGAAAAAATGTAATAATATAATTGACAAATATATATTTTAATATTACAATTACAAAAGTTAGAAATACAGTTGACAAATCTAACCATCTAACATATAATGTTTTAGCAATAAAAGGAGATTATTTTTATGAAATTAAATGATATATCAAAAGAAGAGCTAGAAACAATGAATTATGATGATATTGCTTATATAATTTTAAATGAAGAAAAAACTAAAATGAAAATAAATGTTTTATTTCAAAAAGTCTGTGATGCTCTAAACTTAAATGAAGCTGAATTTGAAAATAGAATCGCTGACTTCTTTGAATTACTAACGACTGATAAAAGATTTATAATGCTTGAAGATGGTTCTTGGGATTTAAAAGAATTACATAACCCAAAAGTAATCGTTGATGATGAAGAAGACGATGAAAGTATCTTACAAAGTGAAGAAGACGACGAAAATCTTGATTTAGAAGATGAAGAAAATGAAGAAGATATCTTCTATGATGCTGATAGTGACGATGATATTCCTGATGACGATTTAGACGATTTTGTCGTTATTGATGTCGATGATGAAGAAGCAAACAGTTAATGTTTGTTTTTTTAAGACTGTTTTGATATAATATAAATACAAAGAAAGGAGCTTTACTATGTTTGAACGATTAAAAGCTATCGAAGAAAAATATAATGAATTACAAGCCAGCTTAAGAAACCCTGAAGTAATGAATGATTTTAATAAAATAAAAGAATTATCTAAAGAAGCGAGTGATTTAGAAGAAACCGTTAATAAATATCATGAATATAATGCTACTTTAAAAAATATTGAAGAAGCAAAAGAACTCATGAAAGATGACGAATTAAAAGATATGGCGAAACTCGAATATGAAGAATTAAATACCAAACTTGAAAATTTAACTAAAGAACTAGAATTATTACTTATTCCCAAAGATGAATACGATGGTAAAAATGTTATTATGGAAATAAGAGGAGCCGCCGGAGGAGATGAAGCCAATATTTTCGCGGGCGACCTATACCGGATGTATACTTATTATGCTGAAAAGAATAATTGGAAAATTGAAGAAATCCATTCTATTGAAGGCACCAGTGGTGGTTATTCACAAGTAGAAATTATTATTAAAGGTAATGACGTTTATAAAAAATTAAAATATGAAAGTGGTTCACATCGCGTTCAAAGAGTTCCGGTAACTGAAACTCAAGGACGTGTTCATACTTCTACCGCGACTGTTTTAGTTATGCCGGAAGTTGAAACCTCAAACATTGAAGTAAAAGAAAGTGATATCAAAATGGATGTTTATCATTCCAGTGGTGCCGGTGGGCAATCAGTTAATACTTCTAACTCCGCGGTTCGTCTAACTCATATTCCGACCGGTGTTGTTGTTACTTGTCAAACTGAACGTAGCCAACTTAAAAATCGCGACCGCGCGATGAACTTACTTAAAATTAAAATAAACGAAGCCATGCGAAGTGCGGAAGAACAAAAACTCGGAGCTACCAGAAAAAATAAAATTGGTACTGGTGACCGAAGTGAAAAAATCCGTACCTATAACTATCCTCAAAATCGTGTTACTGACCATCGGATTAATTTTTCTATCATGAGTTTAGACCGCGTTATGGATGGGGAATTAGACCCTATTATTGAAGCTTTAATCACGGAAGATATGCGTCTTAAACTTGCGGGAGTTAATTTTGAATAACTTAATTAATAAAATTGGTCAAAAAAATTTGGAGCTATTGCAAAAAATCTACAAAGATAACATCAGTTACGTATATCAAAAATTAGAAGAAAACTACCCCGTTCAATATTTAATTGGTTATGTTGATTTTTACGATACTAAAATTAAGGTAAATGCGGATGTTTTAATCCCACGCTTTGAAACCGAACTTTTAATTGAAAAAACTCTTAAATTTTTAAAAACTAAAAACTATCAAACCTTACTTGATATTGGCACGGGAAGTGGGGCGATTGCGATTGTTCTAAAAAAGAACACTAATCTTTTAATTGATGCTCTTGATGTAAGTGAAGCATCTCTTGCTCTTGCTAAAACTAATGCTTACGAAAATAATACTTCAATTAATTTTTATAAGCTGGATATTTTAAATGAAATACCCCCTAAAAAGTATGATTGTCTAATTTCTAATCCCCCTTATGTTACTGAAACAGAAATAGTCAGTCCCGAAACTAGATATGAGCCTCAAATTGCTTTATATGCTAAAAATGATGGCTTAGAATTTTATGACCGTATTCTTACCATTTCTAGATATATTTTAAATGAGCACGGAAGTATTATTTTTGAAATTGGTGCTACCCAAAAAGAAGCCATTAAAAAAATTGCTTTAAAAATATATCCTAAAGCAATTATTACTACTTATCAAGACTTTAATAATTATGACCGGTTTATGTTTATTGAAACATAAATCTTTTATTATGATATAAAATCTAATACAAAATTAGTGAGAAGATAACTAAGGGCAAAACTAAGACTTAAAACTAACATTTTAGCCTCTAAAACTTTTCCCTTTTTCATAATTCCATTAAAATTTACTCCATTAAAAATAAATATTCCCATAAAAGTAAAAAATATATATAAGTATACTTTAACACTCATTTTTTTCCTCATAATCTTTTATGGCATTAACTCTTTTTAAATGCCTCTCTTCACTAGCACTTTTCGTATTAATAAAAGTATCAATTATTTCTTTAACTAAATTCAAATCGGGCGTAACTTCACTACCAATTGCAATTACATTACAACCATTATGATTTTTTCCTTTAAAGGCATCATCAACACTAACAGCTCTAACGCATCTAATTCCTTTAACTTTATTCGCCGCAATACTCATGCCAACTCCGGAACCACATATAAGTATTCCAAGACTTCCAATATTATCACGGACCATTTCTCCTAATTTAAAAGCAAACTCCGGATAATCATCAAGTAGACTATTAGGAAGTCCAATATCTTCAACAACCAAACCATTATCCTCTAAATATTTGGCTAGCTTAAGTTTTAAATCTACACCTCTATGGTCACAACCAATATATATTTTCATACATTCCTCCCCTTTTAATTTTACAAAAAAAAGACTTTAAAAGCAAATAAAAACTCTTAATTATACTTAAACTTTACTTCTTTTTATGCATATGATATAATAAAGACCGTTTTTTGGAGGCTTATTCATGGAAAATTATTGTTTTGCTAAAATTATGAAAGATGAACAAGGAAATATTATAAATATTAAAATCGTAAATGATGATAAATATTCTACTTTAAGTTTAAAGAAATCCCAAAATAATCAAAAGCATCTTATTATTGTCGAAAAAGACCATCAAACTCAAAATAAAAAAGTAAGTTTTAAAGAAAAAGACACTAAAAGTTCTAGAACTGGCATCATCACCTTTAATGAGAATGCTACACCCACTAGAGTTATCTTAGATATTGCAACTTATAAAAATTCTACTTCTAAAATTAATGGTACTATAAGAATTACTTATGAATTAAATACTAAAGGCATTCTAAAAATAACTTTTATCAGTCGCAAAGGCTTAAAAAGAACTATCAAAAGTATGCTTATCACAAATACTCCTAAAAACTTAGAAGACTTTGATAATTTACTCCTCATCATCAAAAATACTATCTTAAAAGATTATGCTTTAAAAATTACTGATGAATCATTAACACTAAGTAATATTATAGATAAATTAAATATTTTAAATAACTTAAGTAATATCTTTAATGAAAATGAAACATACCTAATTAGTACTACGTTAGATGGTATAAATAAAAATAGTATTTATCGTTTAAGAAAATAAATTAATCATAAGAAATTGACCTCTTATGATTTTTTAATTATAATTAAATAGGTGATAATATGTTTATTGATACTCATTGTCATATTTTTAAAGAATATTATGAAGATATAAATGAAATATTAAATAATGCTAAAAATAATGGTATTACTAAATTTATAAATAATGGTTGTGATAAAAGTTCAAATAAAGAGGTCTTAACTCTAATTGATAAATATGAAAATATGTATGGAGCAATAGGTATTCACCCCGAAAGTGTTGATACTTATAAAGAAGAAGACTTAAACTTTATTACTTCCCATTTATCGCATCCCAAAATAATTGCTATTGGGGAAATTGGTTTGGATTATCATTATACTAAAGAAAATAAAGCGGAACAAATAAAACTTTTTGAAAAAAATCTAAAAATTGCCACGAGTTTTAATTTACCAGTTATTATTCATAGTCGTGATGCTACTGAAGATACTATTAATATTTTAAAAAAATATCCCGTAACAGGTGTTATCCATTCTTTTTCAGGTTCTCTAGAGACCGCTCAAATATACATTAAAATGGGCTTTTCTCTCGGTATCAATGGCGTTATAACTTTTAAAAATTCTAAATTAAAAGAAGTAATTAAAAAAATACCTTTAACTAACCTCGTTTTAGAAACAGATAGTCCCTATCTTACTCCCGAACCATATCGCGGAACTAAAAATGAACCCGCAAGAATATTAGATATTGCCAAATATATTGCCAACTTAAAAGAAATAAGTCTTGAAGACCTATCAAAAATTACCAATGAAAATGTTAAACGAATTTTTGACATTTAACCAAGTTTATGATAAAATTAAAATAACCAATTCGAGGTGAATATATGAAAGTATTAAAATACTTTACTAATACAATAAAAGTAAGTTTTATTTTAGCCATAATAATAAGTATTAACTCATCTACTTATAAAATGGAAAGAACAAGTTCTAATGAAAACGTTAATAAAAGCGTTGATTTATCAACCATGGCTATATATATAAATAAAGAAGAAGAAAAGAAAGCCAATGAAGAAGCCCTTCAAACTTATCTCTGGGGTTCATTGGATAGTTATACTGGCGATTTAACCGGTTACAATGCTTATTGTCCTTTATGTACTGGCAAACTTGCTTGTATGGGGAATTTAGACTTAAGTAATGGTCAAAATACTTATGAAGATAAAACATATGGTGAAGTAAATATAGTTGCTTCTTCCTCTAATCTTCCCTGTGGTTCTATTATCCGTTTTAACAACAAAAAAATAAGTGACCAACCTATTATTGCCATTGTTCTTGACCGTGGTGTTTTAGGAAATGATATTGACTTTCTAGCTCCCTCTGAAGAATATGCTTTAAAATATATTGGCCGTAGTAAAATAACATATGATGTCTTAAGAATAGGCTGGGAAAAATAACCCAGCTTTTAAAATAGAAAGGAAATAATATGAATATACCCGCCAAAAAAAGCCTTGGACAAAACTTTTTAAAAGATGAACAAGTATTATTTAATATTGCTAACTCTATACCAACCAAAGATAATGATTTAATAATTGAAATTGGTCCTGGAAAAGGAGCTTTAACTAAATATTTAATAAATAAAAACAGTTATCTTATCTGTTATGAAATAGATGAACGTTTAAAAAATATTCTAGAACCCTTAAATAATTCCAAAACCAAAATAATATTTAAAGATTTTTTAAAAGCAAATATAACTACTGATATAAATTCTTTCCCGCATAATAATATCTATATAATCGCAAATATCCCCTATTACATTACCACACCTATAATTAAACATATTATTAATTTAGATAATTTAAAAAGTATGACTTTACTTGTCCAAAAAGAAGTTGCCAAACGTTTTTCTGCTAAACCAAATTCTAAAGATTATGGAAGCCTTACTGTTTATTTAAACTATTACTTTGACATAAAATATTTATTTGATGTTAAAAATACTTCATTTGACCCTATTCCTAAAGTTGATAGTGCTGTAGTTAATTTCACTAAAAAAGAACAAAAGATCAAAACTAATGAAAAAATATTTTTTAAACTTATCGAAGATGCTTTTAAAATGAAAAGAAAAACCTTAAAAAATAATTTAAAATCATATGATTGGAATAAAATAAATACTATTCTAATCCAAAATAATTTTAAAGAAAATGTTCGCGCCGAACAAATACCTTTAGAAATATTTATTGCTATTGCGAATATTTTATAGTTGTATTTATGATAAAACTATGCTAATATTAAATTGTAGAACATTTAAGGACTAAATGCCTACAAAAAGTTAATTTTTTTTATAGACACTTATGTTGATATCAATTTTTACATTGATAAAAACAAGTGTCTTTTTTATTACTGTAAATAATAATATCACGGATAAAATCACTTTTATCATGACCATCTAAACCTAAAAAGGCTTTTTATCAATTCTTCCCAGTAAATAATCCGCAGATATATTATAAGTTCTACAAAAATATAATATATAGTCTAAAAGAGGAGTAGTAATTCCTTTTTCATAATTAATAATTGTTGTTCTAGTTAAACTTAACCTTTTAGCCAATTTCTCCTGAGTAATCTTTTGTTCTTTGCGAATACTCTTTAAATTTTTAGCCAAAACATTTTTTATATATGACTTATGATTATTAGAATAATTTTTTTGATTTGTTAAATCCAATAAATAGTCAACACTAACATTAAAATAATCACATATATCGATAAGACGATTTAAAGGTATCCTCTCTATTCCCTCTTCCCACAAACTATAACTACTCTTAGCAACATTTATTGCTGATGCTACATCCTGCATAGTTAAATCCTTACTTTCTCTTATATTTTTTAGTTTTTCAATATTCACTCATATCACCATAAATATAATTACATAAAAAGCTTACAATTTTCATAATTGTCTGGTAATTTTAAACATTTTTCTTGACTTTTAGTATATCCAAGATTATAATAAATATGTAAGTTAGAAATTTCTAATATAATTGATAATTAATTATAGAAGGGAAGTAGAATATTGAAGTTTGAAAAATTAAATTATAGTAAAAGTAAAGGAAGCAAAATGTTTATCTACGGGTTTATAGTATGTACAATAATCATGATAATAATGAATTTGTTTTTAACAAAGGCAAAGTATAAACTAACTGAAAGTATACCTATAGCAAGAGGTACTATAACTACTACAGGTTATGATTTTAAAATTATGGCTTTATATGAATTAGAAGATAATGGTAATGAAAAAACACTTGATATAGTACCGGATGGAAGTAAATATATTATCAATAAAGCCAAAAGTTATTGTACTAATGATAATAAAGAAAAAGTATATGATAAGTTAGAAACAATAAATGGAAAACATACATTTAGTGATTTAAAGAAAAATGATAAATGTTATGTATGGTTTATGAAAAACACATTAGCAAATGAAACATTAAATAAACTAAATCAAACAGTAAAAGGAACACCTACATTTACAGGAACTAGTTGTGAAGGTGATTGTACATTAAAAGAGAATGGTTTATATTATGGAGAAGACGATTTTGGAGATAGTTACGTATATAGAGGAACGGTAGATAATAACTGGGTAGTATTTGGCAAAGATACTAAAAATAGTAATGAATATATCTGGTGGAGGATAATCAGAATAAATGGCAATGGCACTTTAAGATTGATGTATGCCGGAACAAGTAGTAACACAACAGAAGCTCCAGATAGAACAGGAAATGGAACAATGATAACACCACAAAAGCAAATAAATAGTAATGAACAATATAAAATGGCTGTAAAATTTAATGAACAATATAATGATAACAAATACGTAGGATATATGTATGGCGAAAAAGAAGGAGAAGCAAGCACAAATTATGAAACAGCACATAAACCAGAAACTAAAAGTACGATATTAAAAGAAGTAGAAAATTGGTATACAAATAATACAGATTTAGGTAGTTTATCAGAGTACATAGATGTTGAAACAGGCTTTTGTGGAGATAGAACTTTGGCAACAGAAAATCATAGAGCTTCAGGCCCAGGCTATGGAAAAGAACAATCAGAATACGTCTCATTAGATAGAGTAAAACAACAAAATAGTACAAATTATAGAACAGATGAGCAAACACCAACATTAAAATGCGCAAATACAGTTAGAGATTTATATACAGGTCCAAGCGCAACAGGAGAAACAAAAGGAATTGATGGAAATGTAGAAGGAAATAATGCCTTATCAGTGCCAGTAGGATTAATCACAATGGATGAAGTAATATATTCAGGAGGTTTTGGAGGAAAAACAAATAATGGATACTGGTTATATACAAATCAATTTTATTGGATAATGTCTCCGTGTGACTTTTACGAAGGACGTGCTAATATTTTCCATGTAGCGCCTAATGGCCTCCTCTCCGGCGAATACGTGAACAACAATATCAATGGTGTGCGTCCTGTAATAAACTTAAAAGCCGATGTTACTTTCGAATCTGGTGGAAACGGTACACCAACAAATCCATATATAGTTCAAACAAATTAATAATCACTTGCCTATTTTGCTTTCAATTTTTATAAGTAGGCAAGAATGAAATTCCATGATAGAGTGTAATTTTAAACACTCTATTTCTTTTAAAATAATGGTTGTATTTATGATAAAACTATGTTAATATTAAATTGTAGAACATTTAAGGACTAAATGCCTACAAAAAATATACTATTTTTTAAAGACACTTACGTTGATATCAATTTTAACATTGATAAAAACAAGTGTCTTTTTAATTGTTATAAACAATAATATCACGGATAAAATCACTTTTACCATGGCCACTAGTACCTCCTTTACCATAAGCCAAACCCCCTTAAATAAGTAAAGGAGAAAGTTATGAAAAGAAGAACACTAAAGAGGTAGACACCCGCCTTAAATGTTCGATTATTTATTATAAATACTAAATCTATATATGTAAAGAAAAATCGTCCGACAAAATTCGACAAATCCAGTAAAAAATCTTTTGAAATAAATCAAAAGATTTTATTTAATTTTATATATTTTATTCTTTGTGAATCTTCTAATAATAAATATAAATCCAATTAATACTACAGCAATAATTGTAACATCTTTAACCCCAGTTTGAGGACTTCTAGGAAGACTACTATCATAATATTCTTGTTCTTCTACATTACTTCCACTACTTAACTTATCAGTATCATTATTCTTATTATTAGGGTCTTTTACTACCACGCTTCCTTTATCCTCAACTTTTCCTTTATCACTAACCTCTGGAGTTGTTTCTGTCTTTTTCACAGTTGTATAAGCTCTAATACTATTTTGAATTACTTTATTTCCCGTCGTAAAACTTGACCAATTAACCCCATCACTAGAAACATAAGAAACATCACTTGTAGGTTCAAAATTTAAATACATATCATTTTTAACCGAAGGTTTTATTGCAACAGCAACATTAATTGTTGGAGCCTCCAATTTAACAATTACCGAAAATGAACTAGATACATATATACTTTTATTAACATCAACACTAATATATCCTGCATGTTCTGTTGTTCCTTTACCAATTTCTACATAATTTTTCAACGTAGCATTACTAGCATAATAAACTGTATATTTATAACCCGCATCTTCTACTGCAAAAGATATTTTATCTAATTTTTCTGCTTTTTTATCTTTCTTTTTAAACACATTTGCTAAATAAACCGCATCACTTTTTACAACATAAGCATTCTTTCCTAAATAATCATAATAATAAGCATAATCTGAAACTGTATTATCAACATCATAATAACCAACTAAATTACTACAAATATTTATATCATCATAAGAAACATAAAAATATCCATTATCTCCAATATTAACAACGTTACCATTACTAAGTTTAATAGTTTTACCATAAGAATTTTTAACTATCCAAGCTCCATCTCTTGAAGGTTTAGTGGCAAATTTATCCTTTGATATTGTATCATCCCAACCAACGATTACTGATAAATGGTTAGCTAAATGATTTTCTGTTTCCGCTTCTCCACTTAAAGCAACTTTATCTCCATTATAATAATAATATGGTCCACTCAAATATTTCGTATTAATATTATACTTATCTTCTACTGGTGTAAGAGCTAAACCTTCAAACGAACCATCAAAGAAATAAGATGCTCCAATTGCTCCATAGCGAGTAATGTACTTCTTTATATTAGAAATAGCATCACTAGAACAAACTCCCTGACCATTTTTAAGTTTTATAATATTATTTACATCCACTACAGCCTTTTGTTTTTCGACATCTCCAATAGTTGGATTTCCTTTATTCAAAGCTGCTTTTATTAAAACATTCTCAGGCATACTATCTTCATAAATTGGTCCCCAATGATTTAAAACATAAGCATCTGTAAGCTGTGGCCATCCTCCACTATTAAAATCTCTTCTAAAATTTTTCTTATAAGGCACAAACAAACTATCTTGAGTTGCAAACTCTAAATGAGCAACACTTAAATATTTATTAGGAATACCATTCAAAAGCATATTTGACTCTATCGCCGCGAGTGTTCCATAAGCCCAACAAGAATCAGTTTGTTGATATCTAACATCAGTTAAATATTTACTAGGTATTCGATATTTATTTAAAGTAAAATTATTATTAGTTGTAATCAAATTTAAACTTGTTTTAGCATCACACATATCTGGCATAATTGTATTTTCTTTTTCTTCTTCGGATAAATTTGACCATTTAATATATTCCTCTGAATACTGACATAAAGAATAATCTTCTAAAGCCTGAGCCGGACTAATAGCCAAAAAAGAAGTAAGTAATGCCACACTAATTAAACCTTTTTTCAAAAACATCACTTCCTATTATAAATACATAATACCATAAAAACTTCCAAAAATCTACAAATTCCTCCTATATTTTCCTTCTAAAAAAATCTAAAAAACATATACTTAAATGGTGATTAATAATGGAACTAAAAAGAGGCGACTTAGTAACCCGAACTAGCTACAACCATGACACCGTCTTTAAAATTACCAATATCAAAAACAATATTTACTATTTAAAAGGAGTTGAAGTTAGACTTTATGCCGATGCTTTAGAAGATGATTTAATGAAATACATTCCCGAAGAAAAAATCGAACTAAAAGAAATAGAAGAACGTGCTATTCCTTTAAATCGTAATGAATACTTTTATTTACCCGCCCGTATCTTACATATCGATGGTGACAAAGATTACTTAAATAAATGTATTGAATATTATAAAAAAAAAGGAGTGTATGCTATAGGCAAAAGTATCAACGAAAATCATATCTTCGAAGCCATTCTTCCCCTTTTAAAAGAATATAAACCTGATATTGTTATTATAACTGGTCATGATGCTTACTACAAGAAAAAAGGTGATATCACCGATATCAATAATTATCGTAATACTAAAAATTTTGTAAAAGCTGTTAAAGTTGCTCGTTCCTATGAAAAATCTCCTGAAAAACTTGTTATAATTGCTGGCGCCTGTCAATCTAATTATGAAGAATTAATTAAGGCTGGAGCCAATTTTGCCTCATCCCCCAAAAGAACTAATATTCATGCTTTAGATCCCGCGATAATCGCGAGCACTCTTGCCTTAACTGAAAGAAACAAAGAAATTAATCTTATTAAACTTTTAGACGAAACCAAATATGGCGCTGATGGCATGGGTGGTATTAAATGTAATGGCCTTATGTATGTAGGCTATCCCAGATAAGGAGGAATTTTGAATACAGATTATATTCGTGAAGAATTAAAACAAAAAATAAATCAAGAAGTAATCATTAAAGTATTTGGTATGCGCAACAAAACTAGTACTTATGAAGGAAGAATAAATGCTATATATCCCAATATTTTTACAATTTCTAGTAATGGTAATGAAAAAAGTTTTACTTACGCTGACGTCATAACTGGTGATATTTCAATAAAATTTAAGTAAACGGGAGAATTAAAAAATAAGTTCCCATCTAACATAATTCAAAATATGTAAATAAAAAAGTGCTCATAAACGAGTAAAAAAAGTGGTAAATTTAGAAAAAATATGTTAGAATATCGTTTACGTTGGAATTTATAGCACGTGAAAAAGTGTACGAAAATAATCTTTTTCACGACTAGGTTCCCGTACATTATTGTTTTTTTGAAGAGAAAATGGCTTGTTTGCCAGTAAAGAAGGAGTATTTAATACTACTTCTTTTTTACAATCTTTGTAAAACATTAATTATATCTTCTAAGTTATTAGCAATATTACATACAAATAATGAAGTAATTGTTTCATTATCAACTTGTAAATTTTTTAATATATTAATAACTATATCTTCTAAATCTTTATAATTTTGTAGAATTTCTTTAAGGTCTCCAATTAAGTCATTAAAAGTAATAAATCCTTTTACTGGATTATAATCTATATATTTATTTTTCATTTTTATCACCAAATATATCTAAAGGATTTAAAGTTACATCATCAGGTGCTATATATTTTGAATTTAATAATTCTACCAATTCAGGGTATAATTCATTAGTTAAAAGATAAGGAGTTTTACCACCAAAAATATCTCTAGGAATATTATTAATATTATCTTCTATCTGTTTTACTTCTTCTACAGTTAAGTTTTTAAATGAGGATTCTTTAGGTAAAATATAACGAATAAATTCATGGTTTTTCTCTATGCCACCTTTTTGCCAAGAAGCAGAAGGATCACAAAAGAAAAGATGGGTAGCATATTCTCCAGTTTCATGAATACATTCAATATTATTAACATCAAAAAATTCATGACCATTATTAGTAAGAATAACTTGAAATAGTCTTTTATAATCTTCTACAGGTATAAAAGTTTGAAGAATTTCAAATATTCTAGTTACTTCTTCAGTAGTTTGAGATTTTAATTTAAATATAAGCATAAAATGAGATTTTCTCCAAAAAAGAGTAAGAAAGCAATCAGCTTCATTTTGTAAACCTTCAACTGTATCCATTTCAACAATGTTTAAATAGGGATTTTTAGATGTATAATCTAAGAAGTCAGAATATTTTCTATTAATTAAAATCTCTCTTTCTTTTCGAGTTCTTCTATTATGCTTCTTTTTCCTTTTTTTATATTTAACAATTCTAGGGAAATCTAAAGGTCCAAATTCAAATACACCATTATTTACATAATTATAAAAAGATGGTTTAGAAAAATCTAATAAATCAGGGTGATTAATATATAAGTGATTTATAGTTTGGCCTTTTTTTATAAGAGGAGTAAGAACTTTATTAATTTGAAATACTTCTTCTGGAGTTAAATTAATACCTTTTCTAGCTTCACTTTTAACTTCTTTATAAATATCATCAGCTTTTCTGGCATAATAAGTATATCTTTCTTTTCTACAACCACTTCTTGAATTACAACCATTACAAACATAAGGGGAAGAATCTAACTTATCACAATAAGGGTTATAATTAGGATTTTCATATCTATTACCACAATTCCAATTACTTGGTTTAGTAAAAACTTTATTACGATCAATTTCTCTTAAAACAGAAGAATGAGATCTATTAATTTCCTTAGCTATCTGATTAATAGATTTATTATCGTTTAATCCATCTTCAATATTTTTTCTATCTTCATAAGATAAATGACAATAATTTGTCATAGTATATATACCTCCTTTTATATGACAAATAAATTGCTTATAAAGTATTATAACTGTTTCTAAATTTTATTGCACCTTAATTGTGCACTTCTTTTTTTTAATTACAATTTTCAAATTTATTTTAGGTAAACTATTCATTCATTGTAAAAGAAATTTGATTATGTTATAATTAATTATAAGTAGTAATATTTTTTATTAAGTGTGAAGGAGTTGTATTTATGAAAAAAACAATGTTAATATTAGGAATAATGGTATTAGTCTTAACTGGGTGTGAATCCAAAAAAGATATTGAAGCAAATAAAGAAGAAATTAAAAATTATGTTAAAGATACTATTTCAGGAAATTGGACCTATGATGATAAGAAACTTTTAATTGATGACGATTATACTACAACAATTGCTTTATATAATGTTGATGACTGGGTTTCATGCGTTAATGGCAGTGAACAGTTCTCAGAATTGTTAAAGAACAATTTAAAAGAAGATATAAAATTAAAAAAAATATATTATGCTTGTAAAACAAATGAAAACGAAGAAGTAAATTCATATGTTGAAGTAGATGATATATCAAATATTAATATGAAGAATTATGTTAATGAAGTAAAGGCTTTAGATAGTTCAAAAAACACGATAACTGAAAAATATGAAACAGCTCTTACAAGATTAAAAAATGAATATATTTCAAAATGTAATACTTATATTATGAAAAAATATTTAGGTATTCTGATGATTATGAGGGCAAATATGCAAAATTTACTGGTGAAGTAATACAAGTTTTAGAAGAAAATGGGAATTATTCATTAAGAATTAATGTAACATATGAAGATGGTTGGTATGATGATACAATTTTTGTTTTAATTCCTTCTAACTCTATAAAAGGGCGTATATTAGAAGATGATATTGTGACTGTTTATGGAAAACTTGTTGGATTATATGAATATGAGTCAATATTTGGGGAATTAATAACATTACCAGCGTTGAATGCAAAATATATAGAGTTAGTTGAGTAATATTTTCAACAAAAAATTTATAAGAGGTAATTGAAGAATTAAGTGTTTTTGAATTAAGCCTCTTTTTTAATGCCTTATAATCTATAGGAAAGATATTTTAAAAAAAGTCTACAATAATTAGAGTGCAATATTTAAAAAAGTATGTTATCCTAATATAGGAGGAGGATTACAAATGAATATTGGTCTTAATATTTCTAACTTGCGTAAAGAAAAGAATTTAACACAAGAAGAATTAGCTAAATTAATAAATGTTTCACCTAAAACTATTAGTAGTTATGAAACTAATAGAAGTATACCTAATATAGAAATATTAATATTACTTAGTAAAGTGTTAGATACTAGTATTAATGATATATTAAATTTAAAAGAAGATAATAATAATGAAGTAAAAAAAATATATCAAAAAAATAATCTTAAAAATAATATTTTAAAAATTATTTATTTAAGTATTATATTTATAGTTCCTATAGTATATTTTATGTATGCGGGATATGTTTCTATCTCATCACTTACTGCCGAAGTTATAAATAATAATGATATTATTATAGCATCCCATAATGCTTATAAATATTTTTTAATTAGTACTATAGAATTCTTTATATATTATGTTTTATTAATTATCTTAAATTACATATTATATCTTAAAAAATGTTTTAAATCTTTATTAATTATTAATACTATCTTTTTCTTAATTGCAATTATATCAATTATAGAAATAATTTTAAAACAAAATCTAAGTTATGATTTTCTAATATTTTTAGTAAGTGCCATATTTGGTTATATCATGGCTTATCGTTTGAAGAAAAATAAATAACTTTATGATAAACATTTAATAATGTTAATAACTTATTTCCCCTTTCTTAATATGTGGGAATTTTCAAATTTATTTTAGGAAATTTAAGTAAACTCTTGCTATTTTTACTATTTTGCTATACAATATAATTAAGTTTTAAGAACTTTAGAAGGGAAATAAGAATATTTATGCAAATTACATCAGTAAGCGTACGTAAAATTGAAAAAGAAGGTTCAAGAATGAAAGGAATAGCATCAGTATTAATTGATGATTCATTCGCTATTCATGACATTCGTATTATTGAAGGAGATAATGGATTATTTATCGCTATGCCTAGTAGAAAAACTGCTACTGGTGGATATAGAGATATAGCTCATCCAATTAATCCAGATGTACGTAAAATGTTTGAAGACGCTATTCTAGAACAATACGAAAAAGCTGAATAAGACTTGCCAGTGCAAGTTTTTTTCTTGGCATAATTTACCATTAAAAGCATATTATTTTATAAAAGGAGAAATATTTAATGGATAATAGACAAGAAATAATAACTTATGGTTCTCATGAATTAAAACTAATAGACCGAAGAGAAATAGCTCTAACAGGCATCAAAAAAATAACTAGCTTTGATAGTGAAGAATTTTTACTGGAAAGCATAATGGGATTAGTTTTAATAAAAGGTAGTAACTTAGAAATAATGAAACTTGATACTCATGATGGCAATGTAAAAATTAAAGGAAAAATAAATAGCTTCACCTACCTAGATAACAAAGAAAAACCCAAAGAAGAAAGTCTTTTATCTAAACTCTTTAAATAATGACTGCTAAAATACAAATAATAGTCTTAATATTTTCCTACTTTTTTGGCTTATTTTTCTATTTTTTAAATCACTTAAATATAAGTATTATTAAAAATAAAAGCAAAATATATCGTTCTCTTATAACTATTCTTTTTATGTATAATATAACTCTTATTTATTTAATATGTTTATATAAATTAAATAATGGTAAATTTCATATTTATTTTCTCATAATGATAATTCTCGGTTTTATAACTAGTCTAAAAATGTCAAGTAAAATGTTAAATTTGCCAATTTTTAAGAAGTTTCTTGCCAAATTAAAAAAGTAATGTTATACTTAAAACAAAATAGGGGTGATATGATGCCAAAAAAAATTACGAAACAAGCACGAAGACGTATGACACTTTTTGTTATAATCTTCATATTTATTGTAACTTTTATGTGCATTAATATCTTTCCTGACTGGTTAAAAATTATGGCTAATAACAAAGAAATAGCCCTTTTAGAAAGCAATTATGAAGAACTATTAAATAATGAAGAAGCCTTAAAAGCGGAAGTTCAAAAACTAAAAAACCCCGAATACATGGAACGTTATGCTAAAGAAAAATATTTATATACAAGACCAAATGAAATAATTATAAGAAAAACAGGTACATCTGACTAATACCTGTTTTTTTATCGTTTAGTTCTATCTTCAAAAAACTTATCAATACTAACATTTAATATCTGAGAAATATTATATAATACGGGTATACTTATTCCAAGTACTTTACCTGTTTCTAAAGAACCAATAAGACCTGTCGAAACATTACACATTTCGGCCATTTTTGCCTGACTAATTCTTTTATCAGGATGATTTATATTATATAATCCTCGATAATACCTCACATTAGCGCCAATTATTTTGAAGATATCACCTCTCGATTCTTTTACATATAACATATATCCTAAATCCTTTCACATATTTAAATTTAGGAGTATAGCCATATATAATATAATTATATCCTTTATAATTATAGCATATATTTCTAATAGAAACAATTTACAAATTGTAAATTTATCATATAAATTTCTAAATTAAATAAAATCTTAAAAAAAACTACTAAATATGCTATAATACTATTAGGTGTTTTAAATGAAAAAGAAAAATTATAATTTATTATTTATAAGTATTCCCCTTTTTATCATTGGTATAATTATTTTAGTTTTATATATTTATCTTAACGCTCCCTTTAATAGTATATACTTAAATGATGCGATTAAAAATGATAATACTACTGATATATATGCTAATTTAAAAATTGTTAACCCACCCTATTCTTTTGCCAAAGTAACTGGGGAAGAAAATAAAGGTTATTATATTGTTTATGATAATTCATATTTTTATATCGCTTATATGTCTGATAATGTTTATCATAAATTAGCCGATGCCAGTACTACCAACACTAAAACCATTTATGGTGTAACTAAACCCACGAATGAAACTGTAAAAAATTTAGCCATTAAAGTCTATAACGATAGTCAAATGGGAAATACTATAACTGAAGCTGATTTCAATAATTATTTTGGAAGTATCTATCTTGATGTAATAGATTCCAAAAACAATATTTTATATTTAATGCTATCATTAATTTTCTTCACTAGTTCTCTTGCTTGTATAACTTATTATTTCATTAAAAATTTTAATAAAAATAGAAAGTAGGTAATATTATGAAAAATTTTTTAGGAATCGTCGGAGGCTTAGGTCCTCTTGCTAGTTCATACTTTTATGAATTAATAACTACAAATACTGAAGCCACCAAAGACCAAGACCACATAAATATGGTTTTACTAAGTCATGCTACTATCGCTGATAGAACCGCCTATATTCTCGGTAAAAGTAAAGATAATCCCTATCCTGACCTTAAAAATGATGTTAAAACTCTTGAAAAAATGGGTGCTGATTTAATTGCTATTCCCTGTAATACAGCTTGCTATTTCTGGAAAGATTTACAACAAGAAGTAAATATTCCTATTTTAAATTTAATTGAAGAAACAGTTAAATATTTAAAAAATAATAATATGGATAATGTTTTAATTCTTGCTACTACTGGAACTATAGAATCCCATCTCTATCAAGATGCCTGTAAAAAATATGACATATCTTATCAAATATTAAATGACAAAGACCAAGAAGGAATAATGCATATAATTTTTGAAAATGTCAAAAAAGGTCAAGATATTGACTTAGATATCTGGAATAATATCATAAATAACAGTAATTGTAACTATTTCATTCTCGGCTGTACAGAATTATCTATTCTAAAAAAGGCACTTAAATTACCGGATAATTTTATCGACCCTTTAGAAATTGAAACTGAAATAATTCTAAAACATTATGGTAAAAAATCTTTAAAGAAATAAACTTCTTTATACGTAATTATTTTAATTAATTATTCATATATATTACCATGAAACCAAAAATAAAAATAATTATTATTACGCTTATCTTTTTAAGTACTATCTTTATTAGTGCAAAAGTAAGTGCCATGTTGCCCTTAAGTGGTAAATTAATAATTGTCGATGCTGGTCATGGTGGAGCTGACCCAGGAACATCAAGTGGCACCACTTATGAAAAAGATATTAATTTAAAAATTAGTAAATACTTAGAACTTGAACTTGTAAAAATGGGCGCGGAAGTAATATTAACAAGAGATAATGATTATGATTTAAGTAGTCCCAATGCCACCTATCGCAAAAAAAGTGACTTTGATAACCGGATTAAACTAATTAATGAAAGTAAAGGAGATATGTATGTTTCTATTCATTTAAACTATTTAAATGATTCTTCCTATTCTGGCCCTCAAGTATTTTATAATAATGATGAAAATAAAGAAATCGCCATGGTTTTCCAAGAAACATTAAATAAAGTCTTAAATGGTAATCGCCAAATTAAAAAAATACCTTCTAAAACCTATATGTATGATAAACTAACTATTCCCGGAGTTTTAATTGAATGCGGCTTTTTATCTAACTATACTGAAAAAAACAAACTAGAATCAAGTTCTTACCAGCAAAAAATAGCCCAGGCTATCGCTGATGCTATCATAAATTACTATTAAAATTCATATATTTGATTTTTATATTTTTTCCCGGCTTTTTTACCTGTACAATAACTATTGTCTCCTATTTCTTTTAAAACTTTATTTATACTAGTATCATCTTTATCTAAAGCTTCATCTATCATATTAATTAATTTTCTTGCTTTTTCAATACTTAAATCATAAAGATCATAAAAAGAATAATGATAATTAATCTTTCTATCAACCGGATAATACCATTTATTATGTTCTAAATTAAGCACACTTTTATCAAGTTCTTTTTTATTATAACAAAGAGGACTAAAATTTAAAGCCTTTACTAAATTAGTTTTATCAATAATTTTATAAAGCCCCCTTTTAATTCCAAAATGCGACTCAAATCCATGCTTCATAATAAAACGATAATTATAATATCCTGTATAAACCGCACTACTAGCCTTTATTGCACAAAAAGTATTCGCATAAGCATATTCTATCGCACTTTTAAGTTCTAAACTAAAAGTAACACTTGGAAAACACTCTTTACTAAGTTTAGCTTTTTTAATATTTTTTAAATTTCTATCTTGATAAATGATGGCATCTATCATATATTCATAATAATTATGAAGTCCTTTATACTTCCATGTTTTTTTATCTTTTTTATTATATTTTCCCGTTTTATAATAAATATAAGGATGACACGTCGAATCAAGCACATAATGACATATTGAACCATATAAATATGCTAAAACATCTCCATTATCCTGTAAATTATTATCTCTTATATATTTAATAATATTTTGAAAATACAAATTAACATTATTATTATGAGCAAAATGTCCTAACTTAGCTCTAGAAAAGAATAAAACATCAAAACTTTTACCAAACAAATTAAATAAATCTTGAGCATTTACCATCTTTTCTTTAATCTTATCATCAATAACTTTATAAACATCTTTTGTAAAAACATGATGCGTATAACAAGCTGGCATATATCCCACCTCGAATCTAATTATACCACAATTCTTCCAAAAAAGCGAATTTCACTAAATTTTCACATAAAATTAACATATAAATCAACTTATTTTTATACAATATAATCGTTCTTTGTGGTATAATGTAATAATAGGTGAAGCAAATGGAAAAAATATTTAAAACCCTAGAAGAACAGATTACCATATTAAGAAATAAAAACCTCATTATTGATGATGAAGAATATGTGAAAGACATTCTTCTTCGGGAGAACTATTTCTTCATTAATGGATATCGTTATCTTTTTATGAAATCTCTAACTGAAAGAACTTACTTAGATGGCGCCAACTTTCGTGAAATATATGCTTTATTCTATTTTGACCGCCAATTAAGAAACATTCTCTTCAAAAACATCTTAATATTAGAAAACAACATAAAAAGTATTTTATCCTATGAACTATCAAAAAAATACGGTTTTAAAGAAAAGAAATATTTAAATCCAAGCAACTTTACGCGGGACCCTAAAAAAAGTCGCCAAGTAAATGACCTTTTAAAAAAAGTTAAAAGGCAAATTATCATTAATGGTAAAGAACACGCAGCCACCAGACATTACCAAACTAACTATGGCTATTTACCTCCTTGGATAGTTGTTAAAGTCTTATCTTTTGGTATCGTCGGTGAGTTATACACCATTTTAAAAAAAGAAGACCAAGAAAGTATTGCCAATATCTTTAACGTCGATATTGATAGTTTACTTGTATATCTTCCTATAATTGCTAATTATCGCAATCTCTGTGCTCATGAAGATATCTGTTACGAACACAAAACCCAAAAAGAAATACCTATCACTAAATATCATCAATTATTAAATATTCCTAAAACCAACGGGGAATATATCTATGGTATTAACGATTTATTTTCCCTCATAATTATTTTAAAAAGATTACTTCGCAAAGATGATTTCCACATGATGTTAAATGAAATATCTTATGAAATTGATTATCTATCAGGTCGCTTACATACCATAAATATTAATAAAGTTTTAGATAGAATGGGGTTCCCTGAAAATTACAAAGAAATAGTAAGGATGGATTAAAATGAACGAAACAAAAAACAAAAATAATATCAAAAACATCATAGTTATATTAATTGCCATATTTATTGGTATGGGAGGTATGTATGCCCTAATTTATTTCTTCCCAATTATTACCGAAACAACTAAAACTAAGTTAGAAAAAGATGTAACTATCACTGACACCGGTATTGCGGATGCGGTTGAAAAAGTTTATGATGCGGTTGTCGTCGTAAATACCTACATAAATAATAAACCTTATGCTTCCGGGACTGGTTTTGTCTTTCGAACTGATGGTGATACGGCTTATATTCTAACTAATAACCATGTTATCAATAATGCCGATACTGTAACCGCGACATTTACTGATGATACCAATGTTAAAACTGAAATCGTCGGTAGTGATGTCTATTCTGATATCGCTGTCTTATCAGTACCTAAGAAAAATATTCTTACCGTTGCCGAATTAGGTACTAGTGAAAGTATACGCTTAGGAGATACAGTTTTTGCGATTGGTGCCCCTATTGATAATGCTTATTCTTGGAGTGTTACCCGTGGTATTGTTTCTGGCAAAGACCGCGAAGTCGAAGTCGAATTAACTAGTGGTAATACATCTACCCCTATGGTTGTAAATACTCTCCAAACTGATGCGGCTATCAACAGTGGTAACTCTGGTGGACCTCTTGCTAACTCTAATGGGGAAGTAGTTGGAATAACATCTATTAAACTAGCAAGCGAAGCCATCGAAGGTATGGGCTTTGCAATTCCAATCGAAAATGCTTTAGATATTGCTGAACAATTAATTAATGGCGAAGAAGTAAAAAGACCATATTTAGGCATTGGAATGCTTGATGTTGCCGAAGCTTATTACACAAGAGATTACTATAACTTAATTAAAAGTGCCAATATTACGAGTGGTGTCGTTATAACTCTTGTTGAAGATCACAGTTCCGCTGCTCTTGCCGGACTTAAGGAAGAAGATATTATCACTAAAGTTGATGGCAAAGATATTTCTTCATCAGCTTACTTAAGATATTATTTATATAAACATAAAGCCGGCGACACAATGACCTTAACTATTATCAGAAATAATCATGAAACTGAAATTAATGTAAAACTTGTTACCAAATAGCAAGTTTTTTTATTTTCAAAAATTATCATCCTATTTGCAAATTATTTTTAAGTTTCCAAAATCTCTAGCGAATTTTTTAGAATAATAGTATAATAAAAATATAAATTCAGGGAATAACAAATATAGAGGTATTATTATGAGTAAAAAATATTTATTATTAATTACGATTATTATTATATTTAGTATAGCTATAGGAGTTTTCCTTCTATCAGAAAGCAAAATTGCCAGTGTCCCCAAAAAAGAACTACCCGAATTTGATATTCCAGCTATTAATACTGACGAACTTGAAAAAAAGAAAGAAGAGCAAAAAATAAATAATCTTCTAAATAGTTTAACACTTGAAGAAAAAATAGGCCAAATGTTAATTATCGAATATCGTTACCCTAATGTTGATGAAAAATTAACAAATTACCTCAACACTCTAAAACCTGGTGGTTTCATTCTTTTTAAAGAAAACTTACAAGAATATAATTCCTCCCTAAATTTTATTGAATCTATTAATTCTTTATCTAATATCCCGATGTTTATGGGTATTGATGAAGAAGGAGGAAGAGTTGATAGAATTGAAAATACTTTAAACTATCCTTATGAAAAAATCCCCCCTATGAGTGAAATAGGTGCTACAAATGATGAGAATATTGCTTATAATACCGGTGTTAAAATAGCTGAAATCCTAAAAGATTTCAATATCAATATGGACTTTGCTCCTGTAATTGATGTTTATTCTAATATAAACAATACTGTTATAGGTAATCGTAGTTTTGGAAGTAACCCTTATTTAGTTGCCAAAATGGGTATTGCCCTTCAAAATGGTCTCAAAGATAACAATATCATTCCCATATATAAACACTTCCCCGGCCATGGTGACACAGCAACAGATTCACATTATGATTTACCTGTAATTACTAAAACTAAAGAAGAATTAAAAGAACTTGAACTTATTCCTTTTATGGAAGCCATAAATAAAGGTGCTGACGTAATCATGATCGGTCATTTAGCCATTCCGAGCATCACCAATGATAATACTCCCGCCTCTCTTTCCAAAACTTTAATAACCGATTTATTAAAAAATGAATTAGGCTATCAAAACCTCGTCATAACCGATGCCTTAAATATGCAAGCTATTACCAAAAACTACTCAGATAAAGAAGTTTATGAATTAGCTATTAATGCCGGAGTAGACCTTCTTTTAATGCCTAATAACAAAGATAATGTAATTGATTTAATAAAAGAATTAATCGCCGAAAATAAAATAACCGAAGAACAAATTAATTCTTCAGTTACTAAAATCTTAACTTTAAAATCTAAATATGGTCTTATTTAGATTTTTTTAATCATCTAAATCTTGATCATGATAATTTTCTATATCATTTTCTTTAAGCCATTCTTGAGGGGTTATTTTATCTCTTTTACACTCTTCTATTTCTTCTTTAGTAAGTCCAAGAGCCTTCCCTTCAACATCTATCAAATCATCATTATCTTTTTTCTTATCATCATCTAATAAAAAACTGAATAAACCCATAAATTTCTCCTTTCTCTATTATCATAGTTCTCTTATATTATATCCTTTTAACAACTTAAAAACAATATTTAGTAGTTATCTTTACTATTTAATTCTTTTTAATTTAACAACAAAGAATCCCTCATAAAACTTATCTGGTAATATTTTTAAAGCCCCATTTATAGTAGAATTTCTAAATAAATCCTCATTGAATTCTTCTATATCTAATACTTCCACTAATCCTTCATTAATAAACTCTTTAACAATATCCTCATTTTCCCTATTTAAAATTGAACACGTTGAATAAACAATAATTCCCCCTATATTTACCAAAGAAATTGCCTTTCTAAGTAACTCTATTTGCCAATTTTCTACTTTTTTTATTAATTCAAAACTAAAATTATCAATTATTTTTCCATCAATTATTCTTAAAGTCCCACTTCCACTACATGGAGCATCAAGAAGAATCTTATCAAATTTAAAATTATTATCTAATTCCCTAGCATCCTTAACGACTACTGTTGTTTTTTTAACTCCCAGTTTTTCTAAATTATATTTAAGTCTCTCTGCTCTTATCTTATTTTTTTCTACTGCTGTAATAAGTACCTGATTATTCTGAAGGGCGGCTATTTCACTCGTCTTTCCTCCTGGTGCTGATGTCATATCTAACACACTTTCTAAAGGCTTTGCCCCCAAAACTAAAGGCGGAATCATCGATGATAAACTCTGTAAATATATCTTTCCATCTTTATATATATCTAATTTTTCTATATCAGCTTCTTTTTTATTTAAAATAATTAAAGCATCAGGATACCAACTAACTCTTTGATATTCTATAAAGTGGTTATCTAAAACATTCATAATTTCTTCTTGATTCGCTTTTAACCTATTAATTCGAAGTGATACTAATCTCTTTTCTTTTTCTCCTAAAATTATTTTATCAACTTCTTCTTTACTATACCACTCATCTAAAATATTACGATATTCTTCTTCACTCATATTCTTCCACCTTCAAAATAAAAAGAAAAGTACTAATTAAGTACTTAATCTACATATTTAATAACCACATGTCTATTAGGTTCTTCTCCCACACTTTCAGTCTTAATATTTTTAAAATTAGTTAAAACATTATGAACTGCTCTTCTCTCATAAGAATTCATATTATCCATTTCCACATCTTGTTTTGTTTTAAGAACCTCTCGTGCCAAATTTTTTGCCAGTCTCTCTATTCTCTTAATTTGTCTATCCTTATAATCTTCAACATCTAAAATTATTCTCGGACCCCCAACAGGCGCCAAAGTTTTGACAAATTGTCTCACGATTGTAGTTAAGGCCTCTAAATTTTGGCCATTTCTTCCAATAATAATTGGATTATTTGAAGAAAATATTTTTATAGTTGTAACATTTTCTTTTGTACTAACCTCATATGATGCTTCAATTCCCATTCCTTTAATAACGTTTTTCAAAAACTCTTCCGCATCATTAAGAATATCTACCTTTAAAAAACCTTTACATTCATAAGTAGTTCCTTTAAATAAACCACCTTTATTTTCTAAAAAACTATAAACTATTTCACTTTCTTGAGCATTTAATTTTAAAAGTACTTCTTTTAAAGCCTCATCCTTAGTTTTAGCAACTCCACTAACTACATTCATAAACTACTTACCTCTTTTCTTTTGACCTTTTTTATCCTTCTTTTTATCATATTTACTAGGTTTAATTATCATATCTTTCTTTTCATCTTTTTCATCCAACTTTTTAAATACATAATTTTGAATTACAACGAAAGCATTTGTGGCAATCCAGTAAAGGGCAATCGCAGTTGATAAATAAAGGGAAGCAACAGATATCATAACAACCATAAACTTAAACATGAATTGCATTTGTCTTTCCATTTCTTCATTACCGGTACTACTTGAACCCATTGAATTTCTAAAAGTCAAATAAGTTGTTAAAATAGTTAAAAGAATTATGACAATATATAACCATTCATGATATTCAAATAATCCCACAATTGGTGTTTTTCCTAAAGTAAGTCCTAAAAACTTATCCTCGAATATCGCCGGTGTTCTATTAATCGCTTGTAAGAAAGCAAAGAACAAAGGAAGTTGAATAAACGCGAGTAAACAACTACCAAATGGACTAATATTATATTTTTTATAAACCATCATCATCTCTTGTGATTTCGCCATCATTGCTTCATTATCAGTTCTATTCGCATATTTCTTTTCAATTCGCGCCAGTTCTGGCTGTGCCTTCTTCATATTATTAGATTGTTTCATGGTCTTTCTTGATATTGGCATTAATATAAGTCTTATCGCTAACCCTACAAGTATAACTGCTAAACCAAAATTATTAATTAAATAACCTAACTTTAATATTATAAATGCTAAAGGTTTAACAAATACTCCTTCCCATAAACCAGAACTTTTCGTACTATTTACTTTAAAATCAACACATTTAGGCAATTTATCATAATTATTTTTTAATTGCTTCTTATACTTTGTATAAAGTTCATCTAACTCTTTATCTTCCGGCTTACATAAAATATCTTTCTGTAAAATCTGACCGGTTGCTTCATTCTCAACGGGCTTCTTATTATCCATAATATAATTACTATTTCCACATCCCGTAAGCATAAACATTATTAAAACTACTAAAATACTTATTTTAAATTTTTTCATCTATATGTCCTTTCATCAACTTAACAAGACTATCATTCATTTCTTGATAAGTAATTAAAACAATGTCCTTCTTTACCATTATAATATAATTAGTTCTTTTTTTAAACATTTTTTTATTATTATCAATAATCATTCTAAGTCTTCTCTTAATTTTATTCCGTTCCACCGCATTACCACATTTTTTACTAACAGCAAGCCCAAACTTAGGTAAATTATCATCTATATTTTCTTTTAAAGACTCATTTCTATCCTTATAATATATATTATAATAGTGATTCTTTAACACTAAACCAGTATTAATTATCTCATTAAAGTCGCTATTCTTTTTAATAATTTCATATTTTTTCAATTGTAATCCCATACCTTTTAAACTAATTAAAAAAAATACCACTATAAAAAAGTGGTTATCTAGCTAAAACTTTACGTCCTTTCTTACGTCTACTATTAAGTACATTAGACTCTTTACGAGCAAAAAAACCATGCTTTTTAGCTTTCTTACGATTATTAGGTTGATAAGTTCTCTTCATGAGTTCCACCTCCTTAAAAAATTTCAAGTATTTTAATTATAATATTTTATGACCAAATAGTCAAGTTTTTTAAAGCTTTTATCGTCTAATCAAAAGAGAAACTTCAATATATCTTCAATTTAAAATATCTTTAAACCCCATAATTCATTTTAAAAATTCTAAACTATTTAAAAAATATTTAACAAAACTTGTCAAATCTTTACAAGTTATCAACACTAAATTGTGGATAATGTGGATAATTTTTTTCGTAAACAACTTATAAACAACTATAATTTTCTAAAAACTCTTCCTCGCATATCTTGTCAACTCTCTTTTTCCCTTAAATTGTTTATAAACTATAACTTATAAACAAATTCCTGATTTTTAACTATCCCTTATTATACCTATCAAAAATAGCTAATTTCTTTAAACTATCAACATAATTAACTTTTCCTCCATTTTTATTAACTGTTAATTGTTAATTAAGCTATTTTATATTTTGTTGATAGTGTGCATAAGTCCTAAACTTCCTTTTTTTACTATTGAAAACCATGTTTATAACTACCTACTTACTAACAATTTCATTTTTACTCTTTTCTTTCTTAAATTTTTGCGATACAATTATCATGTAAATGTTAAGACTGCGGGGTGTGGTTATAAGATGGAAGACTTATTAAAAAAATTTTTAGACAACATATATAAAGAAATAAATCCAGCTTCTTTCCATGCCTGGTTTAATGACTTAAAAATAATTAATCTAACCGACACCAAAATAACTTTCCAAGTTCCCATGGAAATCCATAAAAAAATGCTCGGTGATAATTACTATTCTTTAATTGAACAAACTCTCTATAAAATAACGAACATCAATTATGATATTGAATTCATATTAGAAGAGGAAATTACCAATATCCCTCCTCCCACTGTTGATAAAGAAGAAATTACCAACAATAATTATAATAGCAATCTAAACCCTAACTTAAACTTTGATAATTTTGTCGTCGGGGATACTAATCGTCTTGCTAAAGTCGCCGCGATGGCTGTCGCTGAAGCTCCAGGCCGTATTCATAATCCTTTATTTATATATGGCAAAAGTGGTTTAGGAAAAACTCATCTAATGCATGCGATAGGAAATTATATTACTAAAAGTTCTAACCGGCGGGTTCTTTATTGCACCTGTGATGAATTTATGACCGAATATACTAACATTGCTAATCCTGACAATGCTAAAAACACTTTAGAATATGCTACCGAATTTAAAAATAAATATCGTAATATTGATGTTTTAATAATAGATGATATCCAGTATCTCGTCGGGGCTGAAAAAACCCAGCAAGAATTTTTTAACACCTTCAATTATCTTCATCAATCCAACAAACAGATAATTATCAGTAGTGACCGTTCCCCCGATGATTTAAAAATTTTAGAGGAACGCCTTCGTTCACGATTTATGTGGGGTCTTCCAGTCGATATTTATCCTCCCGATTTTGATTTAAGATGCCGGATAATAAGAAAAAAACTTGAAAACACCAGCATTGCTAACTTAATTAAAGAAGAAAGCATTGAATATATCGCGAATGCTTGTCAAAATGATGTTAGATTTTTAGAAGGTGCCGTAAATAGACTCATGGCTTACACCGCGATGATTGTTCCCAAATCAATTGATTTAGAATTTACTTGTGAAGCCTTAAAAGATTTTGTTAATAAAAACATCTATTCAAACAATAATATTACCAAAATCCAAAAAGCCGTCGCCGACCATTATAACATTACAATTGACGATTTAAAAGGCAAAAAAAGGAGCAATAAAGTAGCCCATCCTAGACAATTAGCCATGTATTTATGCCGGTTGGAAACAGATGAAACATTTCCCAGAATTGGTTTAGAATTTGGAGGTCGCGACCATTCTACGGTCATATTTGCCTGTGATAAAATCGAAAAAGAGCTCATGACTAACAAAGAATTAGAAACAACTATTAAGGAGATAAAATCAAAATTGTAGATAAAAGATGAAATTAATGTTAATAAAAGACCTCTTACTAACAATTAAAAATTTAAACTAGCCTTTAATAACGGCTAAAAAACAACTTACAAACATTACTAACAGTATAATAAATACTAATATATTTTAAGAAAGAAGGAATGAATATGAAATTTTCAATAGACAAAAATATAATTTTAGAAGGATTAAACAATGTTATAAGAGCTATATCTACTAAAAACGTAATACCAGTCTTAAACGGTATTAAATTCGAATTAAAAAGTGAAGGTCTTTATTTAACCGCAAGTGATTCTGAATTAACAATTAAAGTTTTAATCGAAGAAAAAGACATTAAACAAATCACTAACCTAGGAGGTATAATAATTCAAAGTAAATACATCTTAGATATCGTTCGTAAGATGCCTAGTGATGTTATTAACTTTGAAGTTATTGACGGCCTAAAAATCAAAATCTACACCGATAATAATCAATATAACTTAAATTGCTTAGATATTAATGATTATCCCGATGTTAAACTTGAATTAAGTAAAGAACCTATCACTATTAAAGGCGATATCTTTAAAACTATCATTAATCAAACTGTTTTTGCAATATCAAATCAAGAACTTCGCCCAATTTTAACTGGTGTTAATTTTAAATTTACTAAAGATGTCTTAGAAACAGTCGCAACAGACTCTTATCGTCTTGCTAAGAAAAACATCAAATTATCTTCTCCAGTTGAAAAAGATTTAGAAATAGTAATTCCTGGTAAAAATATTATGGAACTAGAACGAATTATTACTGATGATTCCGATATTGAAATGCATATTTTTAATAATAAAGCCTTATTTAAATATAAAAATATTAATTTTCAAACCAATCTCTTAAGTGGTAGTTATCCTAATACTTCTAACTTAATTCCTAGTGAATTTGCCTATATAATTAAAGTAGATAAACGGGATTTTAACGATGCTATCGACCGGGCGGCTCTCCTTACTCAAGGGAAAGATAAAAACATTGTTAAAATGTCTTTAGATAACACTAAAATGATTATCAATTCTTATGCTTCTGAAATTGGTAAAGTAGAAGAACAATTAAATGTCGAAACTAATAATAAAGAAAAACTAGAAATATCCTTCTCTTCTAAATATATGTTAGAGGCCATCAAAACCATGCAAGAAGATGAAATTTTACTTCTCTTAAATAGTGATGTTAAACCATTAATCATCAAATCTTTAACTGATGAATCTCTAATTCAACTAATATTACCTATCAAAACTTACTAAAAAAGCCTAAATTTACCCCAAAATCACGAAATTTTTAAAAAAATTTAATGTTCTCGCCAAAATTCGACAAATTTCGCCTCCTATTTGTGATATAACATAGTTATTTTTACGAAAGGAGGCATTTTTATGCCCTATATAATAAATGAAAAAACGAATGCAATTATTCCGAAAGGTAAAAAAAGTCATATTATCGAAATGACGAGTAACTTTGTTGTTTCCGAAAAAACGAGTGAGATAATAACACGTAATTGCTACATTCATGGCTCCAGTCTTGAAGGTCGTCAAAAAGGAAGTTCCTATTTAATTGGTTCTAATTATAAACCCCCAATTATCTTAAATGATGCTACTAAATTAATCTTAATACCCACTCATTCTATTAGGAATACTAAATGTGCTTGGATAACCTTAAATAATATCTTAAATTATTATCCACATCCCAATAAAAAAGTCTTAATTGAGTTTAAAAATAATCAAAAAATAACTTTAAATATCACTTATTCTATTTTTGACCATCAAGTCCTTCGGGCAACTCGTTTAGAATCTGCTTTAAGAGGTCGAAATAATAAAAAATACCTTTAAAATCCTTATATTTTATGATATAATTAATCTAGGTATAGGAGTACATCAAATACCAGTATTTTAAAAAAACATCCAAGAAGAGGCCAAAAATGAAAATAAGTCGTTTAAAATTATTAAATTATCGTAATTATGAAACCCTGGATCTTAATTTTGGACCCCATACTAATATTATATATGGTAAGAATGGTATGGGTAAAACCAATTTAATTGAGGCTATCTATATTTTAGGCTTTACCAAGACCTTTCGTCCTGGACTTGATAATGTTGTTATTAAAAAAGGCAAGAATATTGCTAAAATAGAGGGTTTAATTCAAGATACGATTATCAATAATTATAAAATAGTTATAAGCGACACTGGTAAAACTATCAAAGTTGATAACACCAAAGTTAGTAAAATGAGTGATTATATTACTAAAGTGAATATAATTCTTTTTAACCCCGATGATTTAAAAATAATCAAAGATACTCCTATGACTCGTCGCCGGCTTTTAAATATTGAAATTTCGAATATTAATAAAGAGTATGTTATTTTATTAACTAATTATAATAAACTTTTAAAACAACGAAATGCCTATTTAAAAGCTATGAGTAAAAAAAATCTCATGACTAGTGATTTTTTAAATATTTTAACGGAACAACTTGTTGATACTGGTCTAAAAATCGTTGATATCCGGAAAAATTTTCTTGCTAGTATTAACCAGTATCTCGGAAGCATTTATAACAAAATCACTCACAAAGGTTCTTTATCTATAAATTATTTAAGTGAATTTAAAGATAAAACGAAACCTGATATTCTAAATATGTATCACAAAAATATTTCCCGGGAAATAATTATGGGTAAAACTCTCTTTGGTCCCCAGCATGATGATTTTGAATTTATAACATCAGGTGAAATAGTAAAGGTTCATTCTTCATCGGGTGAGCAAAAAAATAGTGTTATTGCTTTTAAACTCGCGGAAATAAAAAATATTGAAGATACTCTAAATAAAAAGCCTATCTTAATATTAGATGATTTATTTAGTGAATTAGACCAAGAAAAAATAGGTAATATTTTAGAGTTAATAGATGATGATTTACAAACATTTATCACCACTACTGAAATAGATTTTGTAAACCCTAAACTTTTAGCCAAATCAAAACTATATCATGTAACAAATGGTGAAATTAAGGAGGAATGAAAATGGAAAATAATTATACAGATAGTGATATTCAAGTACTTGAAGGTCTAGAAGCCGTAAGAAAAAGACCTGGTATGTATATTGGTACCACAAGTGAAAAAGGATTGCATCATTTAGTTTGGGAAATAGTCGATAATGCTGTCGATGAAGCTCTCGCCGGTTATTGTGACGACATTGAAGTTGTTGTTCATAAAGATAACTCCGTATCAGTAAAAGATGATGGTCGTGGTATGCCTACTGGTATCAATGAAAAAACTGGTTTATCCACAATTGAAACAATATTTACAGTTCTTCATGCCGGTGGTAAATTTGGAGGCGGGGGCTACAAAGTAAGTGGCGGCCTCCATGGTGTTGGTGCCTCTGTTGTTAATGCCTTATCAACATGGCTTGAAGTCCGGGTGTATCGTGATGGTGAAGTCCACTATGAACGTTTCGAAAATGGTGGCGTTCCGTGTGAACCTATGAAAGTCATTGAAACTTGTGCTAAAGACCGTACTGGAACTACCGTAACTTTTAAAGCCGACCCGACGATATTTAAAGAAACCACCGAATTTAATTATGACACTTTAGCCACTCGTCTAAGAGAACTAGCCTTTTTAAATAAAGGCCTTCGAATCACTCTAATTGATGAGCGTGTTCCTGATAAAAAAGATGTTTTCTGTTATAATGGCGGGATTATTGAATATGTTAGTATGCTAAATAAAAATAAACAACCTCTTCATGATGAAATAATCTATGTTGAAGGAACCGAAGATAATATTAGTATTGAAGTTGCGATGCAATATAATGATTCTTATAACGCTAACCTTTATTCTTTCACCAATAACATTAATACTTATGAAGGTGGAACTCATGAAGACGGTGTCAAAAATGCCTTAACTAGAATTATTAACAATTATGCTCGCAATAGTAAAATGTTAAAAGAAAAAGATGAAGCCTTAAGTGGTGATGATTGTCGTGAAGGTCTAGCCATGATTATTTCTTGTAAACATCCTGACCCTCAATTTGAAGGCCAAACTAAAACTAAACTTGGTAATAGTGAAGTTCGAAAAATTGCCAGTGATATTTTTGGTAATGGCCTAGAGCGGTACTTAATGGAAAATCCCGATGTTGCAAAATCCATCGTTGAAAAATGTATGACCGCCTCTCGTGCTCGTCTAGCCGCGAAGAAAGCTCGTGAAGCTACAAGAAGAAGTGGTGCTCTTGATGTTACTAACTTCTTTGGTAAACTTGCTGATTGTAAAAGCAAAGATGCTTCCATTAGTGAAATCTTCTTAGTCGAGGGAGATAGTGCCGGTGGTTCCGCTATCAAAGGTCGTGATAGTATGACTCAAGCTATTCTTCCTTTAAGAGGTAAAATCTTAAATGTTGAAAAAGCTCGTTTAGATAGAGCCTTATCAAATGAAGAAATAAGAACTATCATAACCGCTTTTGGTACTGGTATTGGTGATGATTTCAATTTAGATAAACTTCGTTATGATAAAATCATTATCATGACCGATGCCGATGTTGATGGTTCCCATATTCGTGTTTTATTATTAACTCTTTTCTACCGGTTCTTTAAACCAATTGTTGAAGCCGGCCATGTCTATGCAGCTCAACCGCCACTTTTTGTTATTAAACATGGTAAAACTATTAAATACGTGTTAAACGAAGAAGAAAGAGACGCTTATCTCGCTAGCATTCCTTCGACTACAAAATACGAAATAGCTCGTATGAAAGGTTTAGGTGAAATGGACGCTGAAGAATTAAATGAAACAACTATGGATATAAATAAACGTATTCTTCGTCAAATAACCGTCGATGATGCGATGGCCGCTGATGCTATGTTTAATAAACTAATGGGTGAAGAAGTAGAACCTCGCCGGGAATTTATTGAAACTAACGCTGTTTATGCCGAAAATCTTGATATATAGGAGGTTTTAAATGGATAAATTTGAAAAAAATAATATAGTAGATGAAATAAGTAAATCATTTTTAGAGTATTCCATGAGTGTTATAGTCTCTCGTGCTTTACCCGATTTACGAGATGGTCTAAAACCAGTCCATCGTCGTATTTTATACGATATGCTTCAAAATGGTCTAACTCCCGATAAACAATACCGAAAAAGTGCCACTATAGTTGGTGACGTTATGGGTAAATATCACCCTCATGGTGACTCTAGTATTTATGAAGCGATGGTTCGTATGGCCCAAGACTTCAACTATCGTTATATGTTAGTAGATGGTCATGGAAACTTTGGTAACATCGAAGGTTATGGCGCGGCCGCTTATCGTTATACTGAGGCGAAACTTGCTAAGATTTCCATGGAATTACTAAGAGATATCAATAAAGATACAGTTGATTTTACTCCCAACTATGATGAAACCACTAAAGAACCCGCCGTCTTGCCTTCAAGATTTCCTAATATTTTAGTAAATGGTACGATGGGTATTGCTGTAGGTATGGCAACTAATATTCCTCCTCATAATTTAGGCGAAGTAATCGATGGTTGTATTGCTTATATCGATAACCCCGATATTGATACCGCTGGCTTAATGGAATACATTAAAGGTCCGGACTTTCCAACGGGCGCCATTATTTTAGGCAACAGTGGCATTAAAAAAGCCTACGAAACCGGTCGTGGTAGTATCACTATTCGTTCTCGGGCTACTATTGAAGAAAAAAATGGCCGCGAATACATCGTGGTAAACGAAGTCCCTTATGGTGTAAATACTCTTGAACTAAAAAATAAAGTGGCCGAACTTGTCCATAATAAAGTTTTAGATGGTATAACTGATTATCACGTCGACTTAAAAGACGGAGTTAAAATTACTATATCTTTAAGAAAAGATGCCAATGCCAGTGTTATTTTAAATAAATTGTATAAACATACCGCTTTTCAAACAACATATGGAATTATTTTCTTAATGCTTGATAATGGTGTTCCTAAAACTTTAGGTCTAAAAGACATTATCTCTAAATATATTGACCATCAAAAAGAAGTAATAATTCGTCGTACTAAATTCGATTTAGATAAAGCTGAAAAACGTGTTCATATTTTAGAGGGTTTAAAAATAGCTTTAGACCACATTGATGAGGTAATTAAACTTATTCGTGCATCCCAGTCTGATGAAGAAGCTAAAGAAGGTTTAATGACCAAATTTAACCTATCCGAAGCTCAATCAGAAGCCATCTTAGAAATGCGTCTAAGAAGATTAACCGGTTTAGAAAGAGATAAAATTGAAGCTGAATTAAAAGAACTTTTAGCTCTAATCGATGAATTAAGAAGTATTTTAGCATCCGAAGAAAAAGTTCTTGCTATAATTAAAGATGAACTATTAGAAATAAAAGAAAAATATGGTGATAAACGTCGTACTGATATCGATATGAGTGCAATTGAATATATCGAAGATGAATCGCTAATTCCTGAAGAAGATATTCTTATTGCTTTAACTAATAAAGGTTATATTAAACGTACTACATCAGATACTTTTAAAGCTCAAAAACGTGGAGGCATGGGTATCAAAGGCATGACAACAAATGAAGAAGATTTCGTCGAACAAATAATTAATCTCTCAAGTCATGATTATTTGCTCTTCTTCACTAATAAAGGTAAAGTATATCGCTTAAAAGGATACGAAATTCCTGAATTCAATCGTCAATCTAAAGGCCTTCCAATTATAAACTTGTTACAGATAGATAAAGACGAAACAATAAACACAATGCTTAGTATTTCACCAAATGAAGAAACTAAATATTTGTTATTTGTAACCAAAAATGGCCTCGTTAAAAAGACATCAATTAACGAGTTTACAAACATACGTACGTCTGGCAAAATATGTATTAGCCTTAAATCAAACGATGAACTACTAGCCGTCAAGAAAACATCTGGTGAAAACTATGTGTTACTAGGTAGTGAAAAAGGTCGTATGGTTAAATTCAATGAAAAGAATATCCGCGCTATGGGTCGTACAGCTTCTGGTGTTAAAGGAATCAATCTTGATGGTGGCAAATGTGTCTGTGCTGAAGTAGTAACCGAAGATGATAAAATATTGTTAGTAACTGAAAAAGGTTATGGTAAAAAAACATTAGTAAAAGAATTTAGAGAAACAAGCCGTGGTAGTAAAGGTGTAAAAGCCCTTAATCTAACGGAAAAGAATGGTAATATCGCCAGTGTTAAAGTAGCTTTAGAAAATAAAGAGTTAGTAATTATGACTAATACTGGTACTACTATGAGAATGTCCTTAGAACAAATTAATACTTTAGGACGTGTTACCCAAGGTGTTAGATTAATAAATCTTAAAGAGAATCAGTTCGTTACAACCATAAGCTTAGTTGATAAACAACCAGAAGAACCAGAAATAACTGAAGAAACTGCTTAGAGCAGTTTTTTTATGTCCTTTTTTATAAATAGATAAATCAAAAAAATAATGTGGATAACTAATAAAACATATGGAAAATTATAAAAGGTTTCACGTGAAACATTGAATCACAAAAAGTAATCAATGGAATAACACTGGAATTAAAAGCAATAAATTATCAACATATGTTTCACGTGAAACCTTATCAACTTAAAATAAACTAATTTATAATTAATGAATTGAAATTTCATAAAATAATTAATGTTTAATAATTAAATGATAATTGTTTTAACTAAAAACTAAAACTTGAATAATTTTTCTTATAATTCAAAATTTACTAACAATGTTTCACGTGAAACATTGTTCCAAAAAACATTTTCAAACAAAAAAATATAAATAAAATTAAAACCACCAATAAAATAACCAACAAATACTATTTTTATTTAAATTAAAAAATAAATTATTAAAAAGTTATAAACAATGTTTCACGTGAAACATTGTCTCAAATGAAAAAACTTATAAAATTTTTAAAAAATGTCAAAAAAACAAAAAAATATGTTTCACGTGAAACATTCCTCTTGCCAAAACTAAAAAAATGTGATACATTTATATCGTGCAACAAATATATTGTAACCTGGTCAGAACTGGAAAGTAGCAGCCACATCAATCCCTATTTGTGTGCACTTTTTTTATGGAGGATAAAATGGAAGAAAAATATTTTGATATATTATTGAAACTAGCACAAAAAGCCGCCAAGAAAGATGAAGTTCCTGTAAGTGCACTTATTACCTACAATAATAAGGTTATAGCTAAGGCCTATAATACCCGCGTTTCTAAAAAAAATGTGTGTAACCATGCGGAAATGTTAGTAATTAAAAAAGCTAGTAGAAAATTAAAAGATTGGCGACTTCAAGATTGCGATTTATATGTAACTTTAAAACCATGCCCAATGTGTGAATCAGCCATTAAACAAGCCCGAATTAATAATGTGTATTACTTGCTAGAAAAACCATCTTCTAAAAAAGAATATAATAAAACTAAATTTACCAAAGCAAACATACGTACGCAAGAACAAACCTATGCTCAATATTTAAGTGACTTTTTTCAAAAGAAAAGGGACAAAAACCAATAACTATGGTATAATGATGATGGGTGATTAAAAATGGATTACAAAGTGCTATATCGTAAATACCGTCCTAGTGATTTTTCCAGCATTATCGGCCAAGATTACATGGTATCCATTTTAAAGAACGCTATCAAAAAAGATAAAATTTCTCATGCTTACATTTTTTCTGGACCTCGTGGTACTGGGAAAACTAGCACCGCCAAAGTATTTGCTAAGGCCATTAACTGTCTAAATCCAACTGAAAACGGGCCTTGTAATAAATGTCCCAGTTGCCTAAGTTTTAAAGAAAATGCTGATATAATTGAAATCGATGCCGCCTCTAATAATGGTGTTGATGAAATAAGAGAAATCATAAATAACATTAAACTCGCTCCGGCCTATTCTAAATATAAAGTTTATATTATCGATGAGGTTCATATGCTAAGTACGAGTGCCTTTAATGCCTTACTATTAACTTTAGAAGAGCCACCAAAACACGTCGTATTTATTCTTGCTACAACCAACATCGAAGCCGTTCCAATTACCATCCTATCTCGTTGTCAAAGATTTGATTTTCATAAAATTTCGTTAGATGACATTTTAAAACGTTTAAATTTCGTCGTCCATGAAGAAAATATCGCGATTGATGATGAAGCCTTAGAAGAAATTGCCTACATAAGTGATGGTGGAATGCGCGATGCTTTAAGCATTTTAGACCAATTATCCAGTAATACTAATAAAATAACGATTAATGATGTTATTTCCCACTTTGGTTCGGCATCTAAAAAACAAATAACAGACTTATATAATTGCATTGTTAAAAATGATGTCGCTCATTTTGAAGAAATGATGCAAAATTTTAAAAAATTAGCCATTGATTATAAACTTTTAATCAAGAAATTGCTTGAAAAAATTGAATATGAAGCCATTCAAAACAAAAAAAATCCTAATTATCAAGGCTTATCATATGAAAATTTAAAAACTATGGCTTTTGAACTTGCCTCTATCTCTAACTATGTAAATATTAATATCGATCCTTATTTATTAATTGAAATAACTTTGTTAAAATATTTCCATAATAAATTAGATAACACTCCAATAAAAGAGGAGCAAAAATTAATAAATGAATCTAAAGTTTCCATAAACACTGTAAAAAAATCACCGGCGCCTAAGGAAATTATCGAAAATTCCTCACAAAATATAACGCCAGCATCTGATGAAAGTTCAAAACCAATGGCATCAGCTCCAAAAGAAGAGGCAAATGTAACCGCCAAGCCTTCCACTAATCTGGAAAATAGTGAGTTATCCGCCTTAATAAAAGTTCGTATTAATAATTGCTTTGTAAGTGCAACCAAAAATAATTTACAAGAAATAAAAAGCAAATGGCCCGAATATATATCTAAACTATCGGATAAAACTTTACTAAACTTAATTATCGATTGTAATATTGTCGCCGCTAGTGATACCATCGCTATATTAACAAATAAAATAGATAGCACAGTACCCTTAATCAATAATAATTTAGATAATATCAGTGCTACTTTTAACAAAATAACTAACTTAGACTACAAATTCGTTGCCTTAAATGAAAACGCCTGGAATGATGAAAAAGCCACTTATATTAGTAATTTAAAAAATAAAATTCCCTATACTTATGAAAGTGAACCAATTATCAAAAAGGCCGCTGACCCTCCCAAAATAGATGGAATTGAAGAAGTTGCTTTTAACATATTTGATAAAGATAAAATAGAAATAGAATAAAGAAAGAAGGAAAAAAATATGAATATGCAAAACCTAATGGCTCAAGCTCAAAAAATGCAAAGAGACTTGACTAAAAAGAAAGAAGAAATCGAAAATAGTGAGTTTACTGGCTCATCTGAATGGGTAAATGTAACCCTAAATGGTAAAAAAGAAGTAAAAGAAATAAAATTTACTTATACCGGTACTTTAGAAGAAGATGATAAAGAAGCCTTAGAAGATATGCTAAAAATTGCTTTAAATGAAGCCGTAGCTAAAATTGATAAAGAATACGAAACAAAAATGGGTTCTCTTGGTTCACTAGGTGGGATGTTCTAATGCCTTATCCCTCTGATTTAGAAAAATTAATTAGTTACTATCAAAAATTACCAGGTATCGGCGAAAAAAGTGCGGAACGTTTGGCTTTTGCCACCATTGAATTTAGTGATGAAGAAATATCTGAATTTAGTGCGACTCTTCTAAATGCCAAAAAAAATTTAAGTCGATGCACTATATGTGGCAATATCACTGATAAAGAAGTATGCTCTATATGTAGTAATACCACTCGTGACCAAAACACTATTTGTGTAATCGAAGACTTTAAAAACATCGCGGCTTTTGAAAAATCTGGTAAATTTATGGGTACTTATCACGTTTTAAATGGCTTAATTTCTCCCGTTGATGATATTGGCCCTGAGGATATAAACTTAAGTTCTTTAATAACTCGTCTATCTTCGCTTACTAATCCCGAACTTATATTAGCCTTAAAACCAACCATTGAAGGCGAAGCAACAACTCTTTATATTAAAAAGATTTTAGAAAATAAGAATGTTACTATTTCTCGTCTTGCTTATGGTATTCCCATTGGTGCTGAAATTGATTATTTAGATAATGTTACTTTAGAAAAAGCCTTAGAGGACCGTAAAAAAATCTCGGAATAATAAACAACCATATATCATATATATAAGTGTGATGAAATATGGCAAACTATATCGTAAAATTAGTAAAAAAATTATGTCTAGCCTTTATAATGCTGTATGGATTAAATATTGTACTAGATGCTATGGACATATTTATCCCTATAAATATTATAACTTTATGTTTAGTAACCTTTTTAGGAGTACCCAGTATCTTAGGTTTAGTCTTAATTTTCTTCTTAATATAGCAGGTGATTAAAATATGTCTCAAACTGAAGTCCTAAATGAAATTTTACAAAAGTATCATGAGAACAAGCTCTCTCATGCTTATTTGCTTGAGACAAACAATTTAAATCTCGCCTTAAATGATATAAAACTATTAATCAAAAATCTTAATTGTCCCGAAAATTACCAAGAAAAATGTTGTAATTGTAATTTATGCAATCTAATTAATCTGGAAAATCTACCCAGTCTAAAAATAATTGAACCTGACGGCGCTAATATCAAAAAAAAAGAAATCGAAGATTTAAAAGTTTCTTTCAGCACCAAACCTATTTATAGTAAGTATAACATTTATATTATCAAAAATGCAGAAAAACTAAACGCCAGTAGTGCCAATGCAATGTTAAAATTCCTTGAAGAACCAACTCCTGGTATTTTAGGCTTTTTCCTAACTACTAACAAAGATATTATGATCGACACTATCAAAAGTCGTTGTCAAATTTACACTTTAAAATACGATGATTCTTCTCTAGAATCCACTCTAAATATTTCCCGGGAAATAATTTCTACTTACATCTCCAAAATAAAACTATATTTAGCAGCCATTTATAATCAAGAATTTATTAATCATAAGACTTTCTTGCTTAACGAATTTCCGAATCGCGAAGATATCGAAAACATTTTCAAAATTATCCTAGCTATTTATTATCAAACTTTTTTAAAACTAAATAACTTAAAATATAATGAAGAAATAGTATCTATTTACTCTCTTCCCGAAGATAAAGAAAAAATTCAAGAAAAAATGCAAATAATTAGTCAAATTTTAACCAATATGAGTTATAATGTAAGTATCGAACTAATATTAGACAAATTTGTTATAGAAATGCGAGGTAGCCATGAATAAATATTACATATATGGAGTTAATTTTAAAGATAATGGTAAAGTATATAATTTTAAGAGTACCTTTAAGTGTCCTATTAATGTAACCGTCATAACTGAAACTGAAAAAGGAGAACAATTTGGCAAAGTTGTTAGTTACTTAGAAGATACTAACATTAAAAATATCGATGAATTAAAAGATATTATCCGGATTTCTACTAAAAGTGATTATGACCAATACTTAAAAAATCTCCGTGATGCTGACCGGGCTTTAAAAGATTGTCGGGAAATAGCCAAAGAATTAAACTTAGACATGAAAGTAATCAATGCCACTTTCACTTTTGACCGCAAACAATTAATCTTTAATTTTCTCGCTGATGAACGGATTGACTTTCGCGAACTTGCTCGCAAACTAGCCGCTATTTATCGCACAAGAATTGAACTTCGCCAAATCGGGGCTCGTGATAAAGCTCGGGAAATCGGTGGCGTTGGTCCTTGTGGCAAAAAACTTTGTTGCTCTAGTTTCTTAACTCACATTGATGCTGTCTCTATGAATATGGCTAAAAATCAAGGGTTAGCCCTTAATCCTTCTAAAATCAATGGTTTATGTGGCCGCCTTTTATGTTGTCTTACATATGAAGATGATGAATATTTAAGATGTAGTGTAGGAATGCCAGAAATTGGTGATATTGTAACTACTCCAAATGGTACTGGTCCGGTTGTTAGTAAAGACACACTAACTCGTTCCTACAAAGTTTTAATTGATAATGAAAAAATAGATGTTTCTCTTGGTGATAATTATGAATGCCCAATTAAATGATTTATACGACTATAATTTAAAAATCTACCAAGATGCGAGTAGTTTCAAATTTTCTCTCGACTCCCTTTTATTAAGCGAATTTGTTGAAATTCCACCTAAAGCTCAAAATTTACTCGATTTATGTAGTGGTAATGCGCCCCTTCCTTTAATTTTAGCCAACCACTCTAACTTAAAAATAACCGGAGTTGAAATAAATCCGGATATTTGTCGTTTAGCAACCAAAAGTATTCTCTATAACCATCTCGAAAATCAAATTACAATGTTAAACATTAACGCGAAAGATACTAACAATTATTTCCCGGGAAATAATTTTGACATTATAACCTGTAACCCCCCATTTTTTAAATATGAAAAAACCTCCCTTATAAATGCTTCACCATCCAAAGCCATGGCTCGCCATGAAATATCAATTACTTTAGAAGAAATTTTTCAAACTGTAAACTATCTTTTAAAAGATTACGGTGCCTTTTATTTAGTTCATCGTCCCACTCGCTTAGCCGAAATAATCACCCTCGCTCAAAAATATAAATTAACTGTCAAAAATATAACATTTATTTACTCAAACCTCGAAAAAGATGCTATAATGGTTCTGATGAAATTTGTTAAAAATGCTCGTCCCGGTACCAAAGTTTATAGTAAAATTATTAATCGTGATACCAAAACATATCAAAATATCTTTAAAAAGGATGTGACAAAATGAAATTAATTGTTGGCCTCGGTAATCCCGGGAAAGAATATACGAATACTCGTCATAATATTGGCTTTATGGTTCTTGATAATTATTTAGAAAATGCTACTTGGCACTCTAAATTTCAAGCATCATATACGGAACTTAAAATATCAAATGAATTAGTTATATTTGTAAAACCAGAGACCTATATGAATTTATCGGGTACCTCTGTTGTCCAGTTTGCAAACTTTTATAAAATATCATCCGAAAATATTCTTGTTATCCACGACGATTTAGATTTACCACTTGGTACCTATCGCCTTAAAATAAATAGTTCCAGTGGTGGTCATAATGGTATTAAATCCATCATTAATGCTCTTAATACCAATGCTTTCGCGCGTCTTAAAATCGGTGTTTCCAAAAATAAAGATATTGCCACTAAAGATTATGTCTTAGGCAAATTCACTCCTGATGAACTTAATACAATTACTAATTTATATCCCACCTTTAATCGCATAATTAATGACTTTTTAATTCATGATATAAATAAACTTATGAATGATTATAATGGAGCCAAATAAAATGGATTTTTTAGATAATTACTTTAAATATGATAATGATTTAACAATAACCGGACTAACTAATGTGTTAGCCCATATTTACGTGCATAAATTATATCAAAAAACTAATAAAAACATTTTAGTTTTAACTTCTACTTTATATGAAGCTAATGAATTTTATCGTGGTCTTAAAAACTTAACTAATAACACTTATCTTTTTCCAATGGATGACTTTCTCGCGAGTGTTGCTCTAGCTATATCTCCCGAACTAAAAAATAATCGTATTGAAACTTTAGAAGCCATCAAAAAAGATAAAGGCATTGTAATCACTAATTTAATGGGTTACTTAAAATATCTAACCGATAGTAAACTTCAAGCCAAATTAAATATCACTCTTAAAAAAAATATGGAAATAAACCGGGATAAATTAATTGATTTATTAAATGAACTTGATTATAAAAAAGAATCTATCGTTACTTCCACCGGCGAATATGCGGTAAGAGGTTTTGTTATTGATATTTTTGTTACCTTAAGTGAACATCCGATACGCCTGGAGTTTTTTGGGAATACTATTGAATCAATTCGCTATTTTGATGAAGAAAGTCAAATGTCTATTGAAGAAATTTCCACTATTAATTTAATCCCCAATGGCGAAATAAAAACCAACACTAAATCCAGTTTATATGATTATCTAAAAGATGCTATCGTCGTAAATATCGATTATAATCGTATAAAAGCTAGTTATAAAAAATTAGAAGAAGAAATGTTTGAATATAAAGTTGCCCAAAATCTTGACTCTGATACTAGATTTATGTTTAGTTTAGATGAAATTAATCCTAAATATAACCTTTATTTAAATCTCATAGATAATAAAATAGACACTAAAAAGGCTCTTAACTTCAGTAGTAGTAATATCACTAATTTTAATTCTGATTTCACTCGTCTAAAAGAAATGACAACCCTATGGCATAAAAAAGGTTATGAAATAATTTTTAGTTTATCTAAAAAAAATCAAGTTAAACTCTTAAAAGAAACGCTTGAAGTACCCTTTAAAGTCATTGATGTTCCTCTAACTAAAGGTTTTATCTTTGATAAATATGTCGTTATAACAGAATATGATATTGAAAATATTACGAGAACCGAAATAAAATATAAAAACACTTATAAAATTGGCCGTAAAATAAAAGATTTAAACTCTCTTAATTTAGGTGATTATGTTGTCCATCTCGCCCATGGTATTGGTATTTATAATGGCATAAAAACCTTAACCCAAAATGGTTTTGAAAAAGATTATTTAGAAATACTCTATGAAGGAAATGATAAAGTCTATGTTCCGGTAGAAAAAATAAGTACAATTTTAAAATATTCTAGTAAGGATGGCTTAAAACCTAAAATTAATAAACTAAACTCTACTTCTTGGGCTAAAACTAAAAGAAGTGTTCAAAAAAGAATTAAAGATATCTCAGAAGAATTACTAAAACTATATGCTGAAAGAATGGCTCTAAAAGGCCCCGCTTATGAATCATATGCTCTTGAAGATGAATTTGCTTCTTCTTTTAAATATACACCCACTAAAGACCAAGATAAAGCCATTAAAGAAATCGATATTGACTTAAAAAGTCCTGTTCCTATGGACCGTCTTTTATGTGGCGATGTTGGTTTTGGTAAAACTGAAGTTGCCTTCCGGGCCATGTTTAAAACCATTTTAAATAATATGCAAGTCTTATATTTGTGTCCTACGACGATTTTATCGCGCCAACAATATAATTCCGCCCTAAATCGTTTTAAAGATTATCCAATTAATATTGCTCTTTTAAATCGTTTTACAAGTCCTAAAGATACCAAAAAAATCTTAGATGATTTAACCAATGGCAAAATAGATATTTTATTTGGCACCCATCGTCTTTTAAGTAATGATATTAAATGCAAAAATTTAGGTTTATTAGTTGTTGATGAAGAACAACGTTTTGGTGTTACTCATAAAGAAAAGATTAAAGAACTAAAAAATGATATTAATGTTTTAACTTTATCCGCGACTCCTATACCTAGAACTCTTAAAATGGCTATGTCGGGTCTAAGAGATTTATCCGTGATTGATACCGCCCCTGTAAATAGATATCCTATCCAAACTTATGTCTTAGAAAATGACGATTTAATTGTTAAAGATGCTATTTATAAAGAATTATCTCGAAATGGTCAAATATTTATCTTATATAATAATATTGATGGTTTAGATAGACTTATTAATAAAATTAGTACTTTAGCACCTGATGCCCGTATCATTAAAGCCCATGGCCGGATGACTAAAATGGAACTTGAAAATATCATGCAAGACTTTATTGATTACAAATATGATATCTTAGTTTGTACTACAATTATAGAAACTGGTATTGATATTCCTAATGCTAATACTTTAATTATTTATAATGCTGACCATTTTGGTTTATCTCAGCTCTATCAAATTCGGGGTCGTGTGGGTCGTTCTAATAAAATTGCTTATGCTTATCTTTTATATGATAAAAGCAAAATCTTAAATGAAACCGCGATTAAAAGACTAGAAGCCATCAAAGAATTTACCGAACTTGGAAGTGGCTATCGTATTGCGATGCGTGATTTAGCCATCCGTGGTGCCGGGGATATTTTAGGAAGTGAACAAGCCGGTTTTGTTGATTCGGTAGGTATTAATTTATACATGGAAATGATTGAAGAAGAAATGCATCGCTTAAAAGGAGAAGAAGTAAAACAAGATACATCTCCAACCGCTTTAATAAATGTTTCAACCCATATTAGTGATGATTATGTCAAAGATGATGAAATAAAAATTGAAATTCATAACAAGATAAACGAAGTCGAATCAAAAGAATCTCTGGAGCGAATAAAACAAGAATTAGAGGACCGTTTTGGTAAAGTATCCGAAGAAATAATCATTTATATGTATGAAGAATGGTTTGAAAAACTTGCTAATACTTTAGATATTAAAAGAGTAACGCAAACTAAAAATTATATTGAATTAGAATTACCAGAGGAATTATCTAATAATATAAAGGCTGATAAATTATTCTTAGAAAGTTATAATATTAATCCTGATTTCAAATTTAAATATCAAAATAAACGTATTAAAATATCCCTCATGTTAAAGAAAGATGCAAAACATTTCTTATATTCTTTTGTTCCTTTATTAGAATTAATTAAAAATGATTATTTATAAAAAATACTTGAAATAATATCAATAATATTGTATATTAGAAATATAAGTTAGAAAAGTATAATACAAAGGGATGATTATTTATGAATAAGAAAATAGCAATAATAAGTGCAATAACCCTATTGGGGGGGGGGTATATTATATCTAAATAAACCCCAAAATAATACTCAAGAACTAACAAATGAAACTTTAAATATTGAAAATAGTATGGCTATTTATTTAAAAGGTGAAGATAACGAGTATCATCAAACAAGTGCCATACCCGAAGGTAATTATGTTTTAAATACAGATGAAACATATTGTATTGAACCAGATAGTGAAGATAAATTAACAGGAAGAGTAGCATATGATAGTGGTACTCAAACTTTGAGTGTCTCAACATTAACTAAAAAGAATACTAAATGTTATTTATATTTTGAAGAAAAAGAATTGCCACTACTAAATGAAGCAATAAAAGCGCAAACAACTAGTAAGAAAGGTACATTTACGGGAACATCATGTGATAGTGGGTGCAATTTATCTGAAAATGGAATATATGAAACAGACGATGATTATGGAACAAGTTATTATTATCGAGGAACAGTGGATAATAACTGGGTAGTTTTTGGAACAGATAAAACAAATAGTGAGTATATCTGGTGGCGAATTATTCGAATCAATGGCAACGATACAATAAGGTTAATCTATGCTGGCACGAGTAATAGTGTTATTCAAGCTCCCGAAACAATCGGCGATATTACTATGATAACACCAAGAACTCCAGCAGATAATAGTTATATAAAATCAATAATATTCAATACAAATTTTAATGATAACAAATATGTAGGGTATATGTATGGAGGCAACTCTGAACAAGCAAGTACAAATTATGAAGAAGCCCATAAACCAGAAACAGAAAGTACAATATTAGATGAAATAAAATATTGGTATGAAAATAGCACAAATTTAGTAGAGTTGTCAGATAAAATAGATGTAGAAACTGGTTTTTGTGGTGACAGAACTTACACAAGAAATAATCATGGAAGTAGTTATCTTGGAACAGGGGATTTAGGATATGGAAATATAAAAACAGTATATGGAGCCGATAAAGTATGGCAAAGTGGAAGCGATAGTTATAAAATAGAAGAACAAAATCCAACGCTTAAATGTGAAAATACAGCAAGAGATTTATACACTGGTCCAAAAGCTCAAGATGGAAAAGGAAATGATGCCTTACCAATACCAGTCGGCTTAATAACTATGGACGAAGTAATCTATGCTGGAGGCTTTGCAAGTGAAGTAAATACTGGATACTGGTTATATACAAACCAATTTTACTGGACTATGTCGCCGTATAATTTTAATGGTGTTGGCGCTATCGTGTTTCTGGTAACTAATAATGGCAAACTTAGTAATGTTGGTGTAAATGGCACTATTAATGGTGCTCGTCCTGTCATAAACCTCAAGGCAGACGTTACCTTTAAAGAAGGTGGCAATGGAACCACAACTAATCCATATATTGTAAATACAGATTAATATAAACTTGCTCATGTTGCTTATATTAATCTATACATGGGCAAGATGAAATTCCACGAGGAGATTATTCTCCTCAATTTTTTATTTAAAACACGTATAAAAAACTCTATCTTATCAATATTAATATTAGAAATGGAGTTGTATACATTGCTAAAATCAACTGGTATTATAAGAAGAATAGATGAATTAGGAAGAATAGTAATTCCGAAAGAAATACGTCGAAATCTGGGTATTCGTGATGGTGAAAATATTGAAATATTTATGGAAAATGAAAGTATTATTCTAAAAAAATATAATCGTCTTGAAAGTACCCAAGAACTTGCTACTAAACTATGTAATTTAATATATAATACCTTTAATTATAGTATTATTATAACTGATAGAGAAAAAGTCTTATCATCATCTGGTATGCCAGAATTTATAAATAATTTAAAAATAAATTCTGAATATTTAAATATCATGGAAAATCGGGAAATAATCATAAAAGAAAACTATGAAATAAATGTTGATAATGAAACTTTAAATGGAAATTTTATTTTTATTCCCATTATATCTTTAAATGATAGTATTGGTTTAGTTATTATGTATAATAAAGAAAAACTAACAAATGAACTAGCCCTAGGTAAACTGATATCCAGTATCTTTAATGAGAAACTTGACATTTAATTAAACTTCGCATATAATAAAACTACATAAATGTTGAAGGAATGAGTACATATTATTTATTCAAAGAAAGTTCGTGGTTGCTGTAAACGAATAATAAATAATATGGAAGATGACTCCGGAGTTTAATCGTAAAACTTGCGTTAAAAGTAAAGAGCATGAAAAAATCATGAATTAAGGTGGTACCGCGGGTTCTATCTCGTCCTTAATTTATGGTTTTTATTTGTTTAGAAAGGAAAATTTTTATGAAAAAATATTATATTACAACTCCTATTTATTATCCTAGTGCCAACTTTCATATTGGCCACTGTTACACCACTATTATCGCGGATGCTATTGCCAGATACAAAAGAATGACTGGTTATGATGTTTTTTTTCAAACCGGCACCGATGAACATGGCGAAAAAATTGAGAAAAAGGCGAAAGAACAAAACGTAACCCCTAAAGAATATGTTGATAAAATTATTGCTGATGCGAAAGATTTGTGGGCTTCCCTTAATATATCTTACGATTATTTTATCAGAACAACCGACGAAAATCATGAAAAGGCCGTTCAGAAAATATTTAAAAAACTATATGATAAAGGTGATATTTATAAAGGCGAATATAAAGGTTTATATTGTATTCCCTGTGAATCTTTTTGGACGGAAAGCCAAGCCATTGATGGTAAATGTCCTGACTGTGGTCGTGAATTAAAAGAAGTAAGTGAAGAAGCCTATTTCTTTAGACTTTCTAAATATCAAGATAAATTAATCCAATTTTATGATGAACATCCCGACTTTATTTTACCATTATCTCGCAAAAATGAGATGTTAAACAATTTTATTAAACCAGGACTTGAAGACTTATGTGTCTCTCGTACTTCCTTTAAATGGGGCATACCTGTTGATTTTGACCCTAATCATGTTGTTTATGTTTGGGTTGATGCTCTATCAAACTATATCACTTCCTTAGGTTATCCTGATGAAAATAGTGAATTATTTAAAAAATACTGGCCCGCCGACCTTCATTTAGTTGGCAAAGAAATAGTTAGATTTCATACTATAATTTGGCCATGTATGCTTATGGCTTTAGATTTACCCCTTCCAAAACAAGTCTTTGGCCATGGTTGGTTAAAAATTGATGGGGGTAAAATCTCTAAAAGTCTTGGAAACTATAAAGACCCTCGGGAATATATTAAAGATTATGGTGTAGATGCAGTAAGATATTATGCTCTAAGAGAAGTTCCGTTTGGTAATGATGGCAATTTTTCTGAAGAAGCCCTTATTTCCCGCACTAATTCTGATTTAGCCAATACTCTAGGTAATCTTGTAAATCGCACCATTAGTATGTCTCATAAATATTTTAAAGGCTTAACCTCTAATCCAAAATTAAATGAAGAAATTGATAATAAACTTATAGAGAGTGTTTTAGCCCTAAAAGATATTGTTGAAACCAAAATGAACGAATTAAAAGTAAATGAAGCCTTAGATGAAATCATGGAAGTTCTTCGCTCATGTAATAAATATATTGATGAAACAACTCCATGGACCCTTGCTAAAGACGAAGCAAAAAAAGACCGTCTTGCAACCATTCTATATAACTTATTAGAAAGTATTCGTCATTGTGCTATCCTGTTAAGTCCTTTTATTCCCACAACTTCTAAAAGCATCTTAGATGAATTAAATACAAAAAAAACATCTTATGCTAGTATAAGTAATTTTGGCGAATTAGAAGAAAACTTAACTTTAAATGAACCAAAGATATTATTTAATCGTATTGAAAATAAATAAAAATTTAGATTAATTTCTAAGTTTTTTTTAAATTAAATGAACCAAACCCAAAACAAATAAAATAATTATTCCCAAAATATTCGCATACACACCCAGTATTTTATTAGCCCATCTTCCTCCCATAACTCCTATAAAAGTAAAAAGAAAACTACAAATACTAAAAACACCCATTGCTATATAAATATTACTTGTTAAGGCTTTAATCCCAATTCCTACTGAAAAACTATCAATACTAACCCCAAAAGCAAATAAAAATATTCCGAGCATTGTTAAATTAAAAGCCTCATCTTCTCCCTTAATTAATTGCATAATCATTTCTATTGCAATAAAAATTAAAATAATTCCTAACAGAATATCCGCCTTAACCTCGAATATTTGGACCAACTTACTCCCGAGTATCATCCCTAAAAAGGGCATAATAAAGTGCATTAATCCTACCACTAAAGAAAGTTTTAATGCTTTTTCATTAGAAATATCTTGCATTCCTAGTCCCAAAGAAAGCGAAAAAGTATCCATACTAAGAGCAATTCCAATTAAGATAATACTAAATATTTCTCCCATAAAAAAGCCTCCCAAAAAATATTATTTGCGAGGCTTTAATTTTAGAACTTATCTAAAATTTCTTTTACTAAAAATTTATATTCTACTTCGGCGGTATCTTCACTTGTGTTATCAATTAAACAAAGGGGTGGAAAAAGCACACACCAGAAATTATCACCTAACCCATCTCCCAGAGTAATAACTAAAGACTCATAATTCCCTTCTGGATACATTACTCCTTTATAATTTTTCTTCGGAAAATAATTATAACCAAAATTAATATTATAAGGAACTTCATACTTTTTAACAATATTATCAATACTATCTAAATTATTATTAATAATATTTCTCACCTCATTAGTATTATTTGCGTTATTAATTAACTCATAAACTTCTTTTTCAATATCTTCTTTAATTATCATTTTCTTTTTTTGGTCTTCTAAACTATTACTATTAGCAATCACTCTAAATCTAATCGCATTATTAGGAATTAAAATATCATTTTCTTTTAAAGAAACTATCCCTAAAAGACTAATTCCAAAAAGTATAATTATTATCTTTTTCAAAAATATCTCACCACTATATATAAGAGTTAAAACTATCTTTTTTATTCAAAATATATTCATGATAACCCACAAAAAGATATTGACAAACTATCGTAATTTAAGATATAGTATAATTGGTATTTTATAAAAAATTATATAGCACCAAAAAAAATATAAATCATAAAAAATAGTATAAGAACCTACTTATATTAACATTAGAAGTAAGGGTGTGTTTGTATGAAACAAATGATTATCGAAGGAAATCATGAACTTAAAGGAACAATAGAAATTGGCGGTGCTAAAAACAGTGCTGTAGCGCTTATTCCCGCATCCATTCTCGCTAAAGGCAAATCTATCATTCATAATGTTCCTAATATTTCCGACCGTGATGCTTTAATAGATATCTTAGAATTATTAAATTGCAAAATTGAACTAGAAGGAGATACTTTAAAAATAGATAGTACTAATCTAACTAATAAATTAATTGGGGCGAGTCTTTCTAATCGCCTCCGGGCTTCCTATTATTTTATGGGCGCCTTACTTGGTCGTGAAAAATATGTTGAAATCCATATTCCTGGGGGATGCAATATTGGCTCTCGTCCTATCGATATTCACATTGATGGTTTTAAAGCCCTTGGGGCTAAGATTACCACCGAAAAAGATAAATTCATTTTACAAGCAGACGAATTAATTGGTACCGATATCTATCTTCGTTTTCAAAGTGTCGGGGCAACAATTAACTTAATGCTCGCGAGTACTCTTGCAACCGGGACAACTGTTATTCATAATGCGGCGATGGAAGCGGAAATTGAAAATATCGCGGAATACTTAAATAATATGGGGGCTAAAATCACTGGCGCTGGAACTAGTGAAATAACCATTGTTGGTGTAAAAGAATTACATGAAGCAGAAATTTCAGTTTTACCTGACCGCATTGAAGCCGGAACTTATCTTATTCTCGGGGCTTTATGTGGCGATAACTTATGTATAAAAAACATAATACCAAATCATTTAGAAGCCTTAACGAGTAAATTAAAAGAAATGGGTGTAAATTTTACTATTAATAAAGATAATATTATTGTAAATAAAACTAAAAATCTCAAACCCATTAATATTAAAACCTTAGTTTATCCTGGATTTCCAACTGATATTGGTCAACCAATGAGTGTTTTATTAACCCAATGTCATGGTACATCTTTATTTGAAGAAACTATCTGGGAAAATCGTATGGGTCATGTTCCATCATTAAATAAAATGGGGGCGAATATCAGTGTTTCTGGAACTACGGCGATAATTGAAGGCCCAACTCCTTTAACCGGAACAGAAGTAGTCGCAACTGACCTTCGGGGTGGCGCGGCCCTAGTAATCGCGGGTCTCTTCGCGAGTGGTACTACTAAAATAACTGATGTTGAACATATCTTAAGGGGCTATGAAAATATCGCGAGTAAACTAACTAAAGTCGGTGCTAAAATATCTATTATTGAAATATAGTATAGTGTACTATATTTTTTTATGAGGTAAAACATGAAAAAGAAACTTCTAACCATGGCTTTCATAAGCACAATTTTAACATTTATTATTTATACCTACACTAAAAATGATGATATAACGATTACATCTTTAGGTGATGGCTTATCAAATGGTATGACATCATATGAAATAGCAGGAATTAGTTTCAATGATTATTTAAAAAAAGATTATGAAACCAAACATCAATTAAAAAAATATATTAAAGAATTTGCTACTCCTAATATTACTATTAAAGAATTAATCTACGCGATAAAAGAAAATAAAAGCATAACCATTAATAATGAAAAAATCGAAATAAAGCAAGCCATTCATGACGCCGATATCTTAACTCTTGCCATCGGTATGGACGAATTAAAAAATGTTTCTATAACCAGTAAAGTAAGAAAAGAATTCATGCAAGACTATCAAGAATTATTAAATTTAATAAAAACATTAAATCATAATCAAGTTATCGTATTAAGTTTATATCCGACTAAAAATCATGATGCTCTAACTATTAATCGCTTAAATGCTATCATAAGAGATATTACCTTAACTAATAATTTTATCTTTTTAGATATCAGTTCTATTATTAAAAGTGAGTATTTTATCCCCAATAATGATACTTATTTAAATTATTTAGGCCATGAAGCCATCTATAATGAACTAAAAAAGGTAATAAAATAAACTTTCTACTTGCAAACTTTCTATAATATGATATAATATCTAAGACGAATTAATTACTATGTCAAAAAATTTGATATGGCGGGAGGGATAAACTATGAAAAAAAATATACATCCAGAAATGAAAGAATGTACTATTACTTGTGCTTGTGGTGCAAGTTTTAAGACTCATTCAACTAAAGAAAATATCCAAGTTGAAATTTGTTCAGAATGCCATCCATTCTATACTGGTGCTCAAGGCAAAGTAAAGAAAACTGGTAATATTGAAAGATTCAACCGTAAATATGGTTTAACAGAAGAAAAATAATGGTTACTTAAAGTAACTTTTTTTGGTTCTTAAACATTAAGGAGTGATGGATTAATTTTCATCACTTCTTTTTTAGGTTTTCTAAAAATATTTGTAATTAT
>CANQHE010000001.1 GCA_947623735.1 uncultured Bacilli bacterium | reverse complement strand
CATAAAAATACCTGTTTTAATTAGATAATATCTAAGAAAAATAAAAATTAGCTCCCCACCAGATGTTGGAGAGCCACTTTTTTTTTGAGAAATGTAAAAAAAAGTACCCAAAATGCAAAAAAATAAAGGAAATTGAAGTTTTAGTGGTAATAAATAAAAGTGAAGGGAGGAATTTTATGTCAGTTAATGTATTAGAAAATACTTTTAGTCCACTATCTAATGATTTAACTTTTAAATATGTTTTTTCTCATGAAAATATTTTAAAAAGTTTTCTTAATTTATTCTTGGATTATATAGATTCTACTGTTACTTGTGAAATAGTTGATATTACTCCAGAAAGTTATATTATTCCAAATAATAAAAAAATTAAGTCTTATTTTGGAGATATAGTTGCTACTTTATCAAATGGAGATATTATATCAATAGAAATGTATAGCAATAAATTTAGTGAAAATGAATATAACAAAAGTTTTGCTTATACTTCAAGATTATTCTCTAATCAAATAGAGAAAAATAAAATAAATTATGAAGAAATGCATAAAGTAATAAGTTTAAATCTAATACCTACAAATTATAAAAGGGTGAATAAAGAAATAATAAATAGTTATAGAATAAAAAATGATATCTTAAATATATCAATAGACAATAATATATTAATATATCTATTAAGATTTGACTTAACGAATAAAATGTCATATAATTTAAATGAACATGAATTTATAACTATATTAAGACTACTTAACTGTAAATCATTAGAAGAAATGGAAAAATACCAAAAAGGAGGAAAGAGTATTGTGGACGAAGTAATTGAATATGTAAAAGAATGGAACTTAGAGAGTTCCAAAAATGGGTTAGAAAGATACATTGAAGAGAAACAACAAGAAACAGCTGAAGAAGTAAGAAAAAAAGTAAGCGAAGAAGTAAGAAAAGAAACTAGAGTTGAGACGATAGAAGAAAGAAACTTTGATATAGCTAAAAACTTGCTTAATAAAAAGATGAAAATTCAAGATATTATGGATGTTACAGGTCTAACCAAAAAACAAGTTTTAAGCTTAAAATAATTATTAAACCTTATAATTATTATAAATATATGTTATAGTAATTATGAGGTTTTATTATGGATTTAAAAATAAAATGGGATAAAGATAAATATAGAGAATTTAGGGAATATTTATTTAAAATAAGAGATATTAAATATCGAGATTTTCAAAAGAAATTAACATTTAGTAAGTATGAAATAATAGGAATAAAAATACCGGAATTAAGAAAGATAAGTAAAGAAATTTTTAAGGGGGATTATAAAAGTTTTTTAAAGATTGCGGATAATAAATATTTTGAAATAGTATTAATAAAAGGGTTAGTTATAGCTAGTATTAATTCTTTAGAGGAGATAAATAATTATTTTTTACCTTTTGTAGATTTAATTGATGATTGGGCGATATGTGATACTTGGGGAAATAGTTTAAAAATTATTAATAAAAATAAAGAATATTTTAAGAATATTATAGATAGTTTAATTAAAACTGGGCAGGAATATAAAATGCGCTTAGGGTTAGTTTTATTACTTTTTTATTATAAAGAAGAAGAATACTTAGATTATATATATCTCACAATAAATAAAACAGAGAGTGATTTTTATTATACAAATATGGCTCGAGCATGGCTTTTATGTGAATGTTTTATAAGATATCCCAAGAAGACTTTAAAATATTTAGAGAAAAATAAATTAGATAAATTTACTATTAATAAAGCAATAAGTAAAATAAGAGATAGTTATAGAGTAAGTATAGAAAATAAAGAATATTTATTGAGGTATAAAAAATGAAAAAGTTAGATATTATATATGAAGATAAAGAGATAATAGTTATTAATAAACCAAGTCATATACTTACGATAAGTGATGGAAAGACTAGTAAAACTTTATATGGAATGGTAAGAGAATATGTGAAAAAGCAACATAAAAGCAATAAAATATTTATTGTACACAGATTAGATAAAGATACATCAGGAGTTATAGTTTTGGCTAAAAATGAAGAGATGAAATATTATTTACAAAATAATTGGGATAAAATTACGAAAAGATATTATCTAGCTATAGTAGAGGGTCATTTAGAAAATAAAAGGGGAGTAATTAGAGAATACTTAAAAGAAAGTAAAACGCATTTAGTTTATAAAACTACTAAAGAAAAAGGAACTTATGCTGAAACAAAGTATGAAGTAGTAAATTATAATAAAAATACAACTGTAGTCAAAATAGAAATTAAAACAGGAAAGAAAAATCAAATTAGAGTCGCATTTAAAAATTTAGGACATCCCATTATAGGAGATAAAAAATATGGAAGTAATAGTAATCCCATAAAGAGATTGGGACTTCATGCTTTAGAGTTAGAGATAAAATTTAAAGATAAAGAAATGAAGTTTCAGGCTGATATTCCTAAAGAATTTTTAGGGTATGTAAAAAACATTTAGGTGTTCTAAATGTTTTAGTTTGATTCTAATTTAGATAGACTTTTAGAAATGGTTTTAGTATCAATATTAGTTATTTTATACCAACCACATTCTTGCATTTTCATAAATGTTTGAAATTGCATTTTCATTATTTCATCAAGACCATTTTTTAAAGTATTATGAATAGTTTTATTAGAAGATTCAAGAGTTCCATGAACATAAACTTCAACTGTACTTTTTAATAATAAAAGAAGAGATGACATAATTAATTTATCATTCATTGGCAATATCCTCCATAGTTTTTAATAGTTTATTTTTTAAGTTTTCATGTTTTTTAATTTCACTTTTAAGAAATGATTTTAAACTATTATTTTCTAATATTTCTTCGTAATAAGTACAGATATTAATTAAATCTTTTTCATGACCTATAGCGTCTTCTAAATATAATAAATCTTTTTCTGTCATAATTTTCCTCCTAGTAGTAGTATGAGTGGTTTTTTAAAATTTAAACCTTAATTTAAATATTTACTTTTATTTTAAAACTTTGTATAATATTGGAGTTTGGGAGGGAACATAATGTTTGGATATAAAAAAGAAATAAAAAGAAAATTAGAGAAAATGGAAGAGTTAGATAGTTATATTGAAGAAAAATATCAAAAGTTAAATACTTTAGAATTAAGAGAACAAGAAATAACGGTTATTATTAATAGAGCTTTAGAGCAATTTCCGGGGATAGATGATGTTTTAAGTTTTAGGACATATATTGAGAGTTTAAAAGAAGAAATAGAGAGTTTAGAAATAGAGATAAAGGCTAAAGAAAAAATGCTTAAGCAAGTTTCTAAAAAATTAAAAGCCGCGGGAGATATTCTTAGTATTGAAGAAGAAAAAAGGAAAATAGAAAAAGAAAAGTTATATTTACAAGCTTATAAAAAAAATATGTATAGTCCAGGGGATGTTATTATTGCCGCCTATAAAGTACCGAATATAGATGATATTGCAATTGATGCTTTTGTGTTTGAAGAAAATGATGAAGATGATATTCGTATTTATTTACCTTTATCAGAAGATGGAAGAGTAATTACAATGTATGATGGACTTCACCGAGAATCAAGAGATTATCATAAAGTAGCAATATTAAAACAATTTGTTACTTTTGAAGAAGCTTGTCTTTCTTTAGGAAGTGATTTATATTTGCGAGATAAAGTAAGTGCTCAGGAAATTAATGAAATATTAAAGTTAGTGCGAAGTGGTTTTGTTTTTATTGGAGAAAATAATATTTCAATGGAAGAATTTATGAAAATACTTTTAAGTGGAAAAGCACCTGAGGCACCAATTAGAAGATTACTTGAAAAAGGAGAACCTAAATAGGAACTCCTTTTATTTATTATAAGTATTAATTAAATTAGTAAAGATAGTTTGAAGATTTTTTAAGCCATCTTCAGTAGTTGCTTCACAACGCATAGTAATATTTGGCCCTGTGTTACTAGCTCTAACTAAAGCCCAACCAGTAGCAAAACTTACTCGTACACCATCGATTGTATTTAAAACCCATTTTTGAGATTCACAGAAATATTTAATTTTATCTACAACATCAAATTTAGTTTCATCTTTAGAAGGAAATTTAATTTCGGGGGTACTATAATATTTGGGAATATCACTTAAAAGTTTACTTAAGGGTTCATTAGTTTTACTAAGAATTTCTAGAAGTCTTAAGCCCGCATAAATGCCACTTCCAACATCAGCAATTTTATCTCTAAAATAAACATGACCAGAATATTCACCACCAAAGGGAATATTATCTTCTTTCATTTTAGCTTGAGTAAAACTAGCACCAGTACGATAGCAAACAGGGGTACCACCTAAACGTTTTATTTCATCTTCTAAAGCTTTAGTACATTTAACATCGTAAAGAAAAGTTTTATTTTTAACATTATTTATAATATTTCTAATAATTAAAATCATAAAATGGTCGGTTGGAATAACATGACCTTGTTCATCAACAATACCTACGCGGTCACCATCACCATCAAAGGCAAGACCACAGTCAGCTTTAGTTTTGATAACTTCTTTTTTTAAGGCTTCTAAATTAGCTTCAACGTTAGGATCAGGATGATGGTTAGGAAAATGGCCATCATTTTCTTCAAATAAATATTCACATTCAACATTTACTTTAGAAAATATTTTACGGGCGATAATACTTGTAGTACCATTTCCACAGTCGATAACAACTTTTCTTTTGCGACGACCAAAATCTAAGCTATATCTAATAAATTCGATATATTTTTCTTCAATATTGCCCGTTGATACTGTCCCATTACCACTGGTAAATTTGCCCGCGAGGCAATAGTTTTTAAAATCTTCAATCATTTCACCGCGAGCATTAGAATAAGCATCAAAGGAGAATTTAAAACCATTATCGTCTTTAGGATTATGACTAGCTGTAATCATGATACCAAATAAATTATGAATATATCTAGCATAATAATGCATTGGAGTAGTAGTTAGACCATAATTGTAGACATTAGTACCACTGTCAGTAATTCCTTTTATTAGATAAGCTTCAAGCGCGGGACTTGAGAGACGATTATCATAGGAAACAATACAAGTTGTTTGATTAAGTTTTTCTTTTATGTAACTACCATAAGCCCGACCGATAGTGTAAGCCACTGTTTCATTTATAGTTTCGGGATAAGTACCTCTAATGTCATATTCACGAAATATATTAGGATTCATTTTTATAACCTCTTTCTTATTTATTAATATACCATATTTTAATATTTTTTAGTAGATGGAAATTGATGATTTTACAGTGGAAATAGATTACTTGACAATATTTTTTTAACCGAAATTTTTTAATTGTATTATTAAAAATTGTATGTTATAATATAGGCAATTAAGTTTATTGGTGTTGAAAGTGGGTAATTTTAATGAATGAAGAACAAGTAAAAAGACAACTTTTAGATATGATATTAGAGGCACAAGATATAGAGTTTGCTAAAAAAAGTAATGTTTTAAATACAAGAGCAGTGGTTGCTAATGATAAAGTAGCTAGTTTTATTAGTGCAGCGTTAAATTATTATCAATTAGTTAATAATAAAACTTTAGATGGAGTAATAGATATTGCTAGTATTATTGAAGAAGTATATGCTAGTTTAACAGATGAGCTTCAACAAGAAGCAGGAGAGCACTATATTGATAAAGGATTTGAAATAGTTGAAGAAACTAAAAAAGAAGCACAACAGATTGAAGCATTAGGGGCTAGTCTTAAAACCGTTATTAGTACTTCTAATCAATTATTTAAAGAAATTAATAGTTTATCTTTAGCGCCTAGTTCTTTAGATACACAAAAAAGAATCGCGGAACTTCAAGAAGATTTTAGATATGCTTCTTCAGGAATGGTAAATATTAGAGAACAAATTATAGCGGCGAAAAATAGAATGAATGGTTTTGTTTTAGAAAAAATAAAAGAAGAAATGGAATTTATGGAAAGAGCAGCCATGAATTCAAGAGTTGGAACAGAATATGAAGTAGTTGAAGGAAAAAAAGTTCTTTTAAATGATTATAGAGAGTATCAAGATTTATTAGTTTTAAGTAAAATTCTTAATAATGTTAAAGATAATGATGATATGGTTTTAGTTGATAATATAGTTGCGGTTAATCCGATTCAAGTTGATAGTGTAAAAGGCTTATTAGAAGGAATTACATTATTTGGATTTGTAAAACCATTACCAAAAGAAGAAGTTAAAGAAGAAAAAATAAATGATAAATTAATTAAAGAAATTAGTGAATATCTTACAACATTAGAAGTTGAAGATATAGCAAATGCTCAAGAGCCTTATTATTTAGAAGCAAATGATAAATATGTTTTAGAGAGTAATAAAGAAGAATATCAAAATATGCTTGAAATATTAAGAATACTTAATAAAGGTAATAATAGTTTAAATAGATTAGTGCCAGTTTGGGGTGGCATGGCTCATGTAGAGTTTGTTGATAAAGAAAGATTAGAATTACTTCTTGATAAATCAAAAAGATATAAAGATAAAAATCCAGATAGATTGATGCTTAGAGAGAATAGAGAACTTGCGATAGAGTTAGAAGAATATTTAGGAAAGCTAGGAGAAAAGAAAAAATCGGCTACTTTAAATAGTGAAATTGCAAGAACTAGTGATGGTCGTTATGAAGTTTTAGGGGAAGATTTAGAAGAAGCTAATACCATAATAGAAATTATAAATATGCTTAAGACAAGAGAAGCTAATTTAATTAATGTTTATGGAATTGCTAATGTTTCAGCAAGTAATATACCTAAGTTTAAAGATTTAGTACAAAAAACAAAATATTTTAGTGCTAAAGTGCCCCAAGCAAAAGAAGGAATAGTAGAACAAGTAGAAAGATCAGAAATGCCAACTTTAGAAGATCCAAAACCATCTTTTAGTGAACCAACTCCTATAGCGGAGGAACCAAAGAAAGAAGTAAAAACTGAAGAAAAAGATGTAAAACCTGAGGTTGGTTTAGTACCGGTTGTAAGTGATGAAGAGCCTATTTTAGAAAGTGATGATACCAAAGAAAAAGGGAAGATTAGAAAGTTAACTAAAGATAAAGCTAAAGATTTTTTTAGGAATCATAAAAGAGAAATAGCGATAATTGGTTTAGCAGCAGCGGCAATGTTGATGGCACCAACTGTGATGCAATCAGTAGCTGTAGCAGCGTCTTGTACAGCAGCAAAATTTCCAGCAACCGCCGGAGTTATGAATGTTATTAATACAGGCCTTAGTGCAGTATCCAATTTGTCTTTTGTAAATGGAACATTATATAATGCAGCGGGAATACCACTTACTTATCAAATTGCAGCTACAAACTTTTGGCCAGCAGTTGGAGCGGCAACCGCAAAAGTTGCAGCACTCGGAGCCGGATGTTTTATCGGAGTTAAGGCAATTGATTCAATGGAATATGCGGATACTGAATTAAGAGATGGAACAAGAATTACAGTTAGAGATAGAATATTAGATTCAATTGAGGCCTTAAAGAGTAGTAGACCAATAGAATTTTTAGCTGGATTGAAAGATAGTATTGTCGAAAAGTTTAGCAATAATAATTCAGATGTAATTGAAGATGTTCCAAGCGAAGAGATGGCAAGTGATGTAGTAGAGCCAAGTATTCTTCCTCCGGATAATCCAATCCCAGTTACGTTAGGAACTCTTCCAGGGCAAGAACCTGTTGATCCTCAACAAACACCAGAGAGAATTAAAGAAGTTGAGGAAATATCTGATGAAATTAGTAAAAATTTAGGAGCACAGTTACAACAAGAGATGGCGGAAGCGGCATCAGCCCAATTAGCTAGTCAACTTAAAGGTGATGGACCAATAGAAGAGAAAAAAGAGCAAACTTTAACAGGTGAACTTCCAAGTCCACAAATGCTTCATGATGCAGCGGGAGATAAATATATAAGTGTTTTAGCTAGTTATGCAGATAGTTATCTTGCTGATACGATGCCAGCTGGATTCAATATTGAAGCTTTAAAGCAAAGTATTAGAGATAAAATTGGTGATATTCAACATCGCTTAGATGCCGGAGTAGTAGATAAAAATAATATTGATATTTTGATGCAACAACAAGCGGAGTTAAGAGGTAAGTTAGATGCAATAGAAGCAAGAGGAAGGGGAATATAAAATGGAAGAGGGCAGTGTTTTATCACTAGCAAGTGGTAAAGAATATTTGATACTAGATGTTATTACTTTAAAAGATGAAAAATATTTGTATTGTGTTCAAATAGATGAAGAGGAAATGCCAACTAAAGAATATAAATATTTTAAAAGTCGCGGAAATGATGACGAAGTAGAAGTAGAAGAAGTTAAAGATAAAGAAATAGTAAATGCTTTAACAACTTTATTTACAGCGAATAATTTAGTAGATGTTACAAACGAGGAACAAGCAGCTTAAAATAATAACTTTTTAAGAGAGTTAGTGGTTGGTGAGAACTAATAAAGTTTGTTTTAAGAAATCACTTGGGAGTTTAATATTTGAAATTAAGTAGGATATTACGAGTGACTTACGTTACAAGTTTTAAGTGATAAAAAAAGGTGGTACCGCGGATATTTCGCCCTTTAGGTTACGACCTTTTTATTTTTTATAGAAAGTAGGAGAAAACATGAAAAATTTTAAAGAATTAGATAAAAGAAGTTACCCAGAAGTAGAAAAAGATATACTTGATAGTTGGGGTGGGGTTAATGAAATTAATAAAAAGCAAATAGAAAATAGAAAAGATAGTGATACTTTTGTCTTTTATGATGGACCAGCTTTTGCGAATGGTTTTCCCGGACTTCATCATATGGTCGCTAAAAATCTTAAAGATGCAATATGTAAATATAGAGTAATGAAGGGATATAAAGTTATTAGAAAAGTAGGATGGGATACCCATGGATTACCAATCGAAAATCATGTGGAGAAAAAGTTAGGTATTTCTTCAAAAAAAGAAATTGAATCTTTGGGAATTGATAAATTTAATCAAGAATGTCGGAAAAGTGTTAGAGAAAATGAAGATGCTTTTACTGATTTAACTAATAAAATGGGACAATTTATTGATGTTTTAAATCCCTATCTAACATATAAAAATGAATATATTGAAACAGAATGGTGGATTTTAAAGAAATTTTTTGAAGAAAACTTATTTTATGAAGGAACAAGAATAGTACCTTATTGTCCTCATTGTGGAACAGGGCTTGCCACTCATGAAGTAGCGCAAGAATATGTAAATGAACAAGCACTTACAGTATATGTTCCTTTTAAGAAAAAAGATGAAGATATTTATTTTCTTGCTTGGACAACTACTCCTTGGACTTTAGTGGCTAATGTAGCTTTGTGTGTTAATCCAGATTTAGATTATGTTTTAGCCGAATCTAAAGGGGTTAAGTTTATTATGGCGGAAGCTTTAGTAAAAACAGTTTTAGGGGAAGAAGTAGAAATACTCGATACTTTTAAAGGTAAAACTTTAGAGGGTATGGAATATGAACAATTAATACCAGGTTTAGAAGTTCAGGGAAAATCTTTTGTCGTTACATGTGATGATTATGTTACAGTGGAAGATGGAACGGGTGTTGTTCATATTGCACCCGCTTTTGGGGAAGATGATGCCCGAGTTTGTGAGAAATATGGTATTTTAGGACTTAACCCAGTCGGTAAAGATGGATGTTATACGGAAGGACCTTGGAAAGGTAAGTTTGTCTTTGATGCTAATGAAGATGTAGTTTTATATTTAAAAGAAAATGATAAATTATTTAGAAAGCAAAAAATTATGCATGATTATCCGCATTGTTGGAGATGTCATACTCCTTTAATATATTACTCTATGCCTAGTTATTATATTAAAGTTAGTGCTTTTAAAGATAAAATGGTGGAAGCTAATAAAAGTGTTAATTGGTATCCGGCTTATGTTGGAGAAAAAAGATTTGCTAACTGGCTTTTAAATGCGAAAGATTGGAATGTTTCACGGAGTCGTTATTGGGGAAGTCCAATTCCATATTTTAAATGTGAATGCGGATATAGCCATATGATTGGTTCAATTAAAGAATTAAGAGAAATGGCAACAAAAGATTTGGGAGAAGATTTAGATTTACATAAACCATATATTGATGAAGTTCATTTAAAATGTCCTAAATGTGGTAAGGATATGATAAGAATTCCTGATGTTTTAGATTGTTGGTTTGATTCAGGGTCAATGCCTTTTGCTCAATATCATTATCCATTTGAAAATCAAGAATTTTTTGAAACTCAATTTCCGGCGGACTTTATTTGTGAGGGAATTGACCAAACAAGAGGATGGTTCTATACTTTAATGGTTATTTCAACTTTTGTTAAAGGTTGTAGTCCTTTTAAAAATGTTTTAGTAAATGACTTGCTTTTAGATAGTGAAGGCAAAAAAATGAGTAAGAGTCGAGGTAATATAGTAGAACCGTTTACAACGATTAAAGAATATGGCGCCGATACTGTTAGATTTTATCTTCCTTATGTATCTCCTGTTTGGACACCACTTAAATTTGATATCGAAGGTTTAAAAGAAGTATATTCAAAATTTTTTAATCCTCTACGTAATGCTTATAGTTTCTTTGTTTTGTATGCGAATGTTGATGGAATTGATACAGATTTATGTCAAATACCAGTAGAAAAAAGAGAAGAAATTGATAAATGGTTAATATCAAAATATAATAGTTTAGTTAAAGATGTAACCGCGGATTTTGAAGAATATGATTTAAATAAAGTAGTAAGACATTTAACAAATTTTGTTTCTTTAGATTTATCTAATTGGTATATTAGAAGAAATAGAAATAGATTTTGGGGTAATAGTTTAGATGATTCGAAAAAAGCTGTTTATATTACAACTTATGAAGTTTTAGTGGGCTTAGCTAAATTAATGGCACCGATTGTTCCCTTCTTAAGTGAAGAAATGTATCGCAATTTAACCAATGAAGAATCAGTTCATTTAGCTGATTATCCGGAAGTTGTAGAAAAATATATTGATAAAGAATTAGAAGATAAGATGGATTTAGTACGGTTACTTATAAGTGTGGGGAGAATGGTTAGAGAAGAAGCTAAAATAAAGGTTAGACAACCACTTAAAGAAGCATTAATAGATGGTAGTAATGAAGCTATTTTAAAAGATTTAGTACCTTTAATAAAAGAAGAATTAAATGTTAAAGAAGTAGTATTTGTAAATAATTTAGAAGAGTATATGGATTTTACTATTAAACCTAACTTTAAAGTAGTTGGAAAAACAATGGGAGCTAAGATAAAAGAGTTTGGCGAAAAATTAAATGATTTAAAGAAAGAAGATATTACGAAACTTAATAATAATGAAGTAATTATAATGGATATTGCCGGAGAAAAAGTAGAAGTAAATAGAGAGATGGTAGATATTAGAATATCTTCAAAAGAAGGATTTAATGTGGGGATGGAAGATAATAATTTTATTATTTTAAATACCGAATTAAGTCATGAATTAGTACTTGAGGGAATAGCAAGAGAAATAGTATCTAAAGTCCAAAATATGCGGAAAACAGAAGATTATAATGTCAGTGATAGAATAATTATTGATTATAATGGGGACGAAGATATTAAAGAAGCTTTAAAAGTATTTAAAGATTATGTTGCGAAAGAAACTTTGGCAGTAGAAATAAATTATAATGAAGAATTAAAAGCTTTAGTAGATATTAATGGTCATGCGGTTAATATAAGTGTAAAAAGGTCATAGTTTTATAGGCGTATTATGAAAATAGAAGATTATATAAATAAAATAGGGGAAATACCAGATTTTTTAAAGAAATATTTAGATGTACCATGTTTATTAAGACTTAAAGATATTGGGTATTTCTGTGGAATGGATTATGCATCTTTAGATATATATAATTTTTCTATCTATATTAGTAGATATCATCATTCTCTTTCAACGGCTTTAATTACTTGGCGTTATAGTAAAAATAAAAAAGCGACAATAGCCGCTTTATTCCATGATATTGCAACTCCGATATTTTCGCATGTAATTGATTATATGAATCAAGATTTTGTAGTACAAGAATCAACGGAAGAGAAAACGGGGGAAATACTCGCGAATGATTTAAAGTTAAGAGAATTACTTAAAGAAGATAATTTAACTCTTTCGGAAATAGATTTTAAAAAGTATTCAATTGTAGATAATGAAAGACCAAAGTTATGTGCTGATAGAATTGATGGTATTATTTTAACAAGTCTTGCTTGGACTAAAGATTTAAAATTAGAAGATGTTGATAAGATTTTAAATGATATGATAGTTGTTATAAATGAAAATGGGGAAGAAGAACTTAGTTTTAAAAGTAGAGAAGTATGCAAGATGGTGTATGAACTTAATAGAAAAATTGATTTATATTGTCATACGAAAGATGATACTTATATGATGCTTATTTTGGCAGATATTACAAGAAAATTTATTTTAAAGAAAATAAGTTATGATGATTTATATAAAATAGGAGAAAGTAGGGCTATGGAGATTGTTAAGAGTATGGCAAGATATGATTGTGAATTAAGAGAGTTATTGGATATATTTTTAAATATTAAGAAAGAAGATATACCAGATATAAGTATGCCAATCATAAAGAAAAGGGAAATAAAACCTTTAGTTGAGGGAAAAAGATATGTATTATTATAAATATGTAATTGGGGGTTATGAATTTTTAATCGCCGAAGATAAAGGTTTTATTACCGATATTACTTTGGATAAAGAAATCGATGGGTATAAATTAAAAGAAACGGAACTAATAATAAAAACCAAAAGAGAGTTGGAAGAATATTTTTTAGGGAAAAGAAAAAGTTTTGATATTCCAATAAAATTAAAGGGAACGCTTTTTCAAAAGAAAGTTTGGAATAAAATGCGAAAGATACCTTACGGGAAAACAGTAAGTTATGGAGATTTAGCAGCCTTAAGTGGGAGTCCTAAAGCGATGAGAGCTGTTGGAAATGTTTGTCATAAAAATAGAATCTTAATAATTGTGCCTTGCCACAGAGTAGTGGCTTCGCATGGGATTGGGGGTTTTGGAAAAGATATTGGAATCAAAATAAATTTATTAGAATTAGAAAATGCGGAAGGAGTTTTTGGAAGATGAAAAATAAAATAAAAGAATTAATAATGAATCCTTTAGTTATAGCATTACTTTCTTATAGTGCCATATTATATCAAATTGATGCTTATCATGACTTTAATAGTTATAAGATATTATATTTAATCGCTTTTGTAGGAATATATATTTTATTTAAAAGGTTTGATAATAAAACTTTGGATAAGAGAGGGAAAAAGTATGCTTTAGGAACATCAGTTGTTTTAGCAATTATTCTTATTTTAGGAAGAACAGTAAAAAAATATTTGGGGAGTGCAACAGCAAATTTTATTAATTTTAAAAATGTCTTTTTAGGATTTGGTTTTACAATATTTTTAATACCATTTATATATGTTTTAATTTGTTATTTAATAAAATTTGTTATGAATTATAAGTTAGATAAAAAGGAAGTCATTAATAGTAAAAAGTTAGCATTATATTCTTTTATTTTAATAGTACTCGGGAAAATACCTTATTTACTTACCTTTTTCCCCGGAGTAATGACAATAGATTCTTTAGATATTATAAATTGGTATGAAAAAGGATTATTAATTAATCATCATCCGCTTGCTTTTACTTACTTTTTTGGAACTATTTATAAAATAGGAAAAACTTTATTTAATAGTGGAACAATGGGAATATGTTTTTATATAATTGTCCAAATAATTATTATCGCGGTAATACTTACGAGTGTAATAACTTATTTAAATAAAAAAGGAGTACCTAAAATTATAACTTATATTTTAGTTTTATATTTTAGTTTTGCCCCGGATTTTGGATATATGAGTGTTACTTTATGGAAAGATGTTTTATTTGGAGTAGCTTTTATTCCTTTTAGTTTAGCTATTTTAAATATCGTTGATAAAGATAAAGTAACTAGAGGTAATTATATAGTATTTCTTCTAAGTTCCATGATGATATTATTCTTTAGAAATAATGGGATATATGTATATATTTTAGCTTTATTAGTATTCTTACTTGTTTATTTTAAAAAACATAAAATTATTCCTATAAGTGCGTTAGTGTTAGTTAGTGCTTTTTATATTATTACGGGACCTATTTATAAAATGATAGGGGTTACTTATAGTAGAACAGCCGAATCTTATTCGATTTTATTACAACAAGTAGGAAGAGTATATGTAAATAAAGGGTATGTTGATAAAGAAAGTGATGAATATTTTAAAAAATTAATTAATACTGATAATTTAGAGGAAGAATATAAAACTTGGATAGCAGATCCAGTTAAAGATTTAACAGATAGTACTATCTTAAAAGAAACTCAAAAAGATTTCTTTAAATATTGGTTTAAAACATTTCTAAATAATCCGACAACTTATGTAGAAGCTTATCTTACATCAACTTTGGGATATTGGTATCCTGATTCAGCTTATGTAAGTGTTAGAGAAAGTAGTGATACGACTTTAGAAGTATATGATGTTACCCAGTATGGAATTTATAAAAAGAGTTTAGCTCCTTCAATTGTTAGAAGAGCAATTATGAGTAGTACCTCTAAAAATTTACCACTTGTAATGATGGTTTGGAGTTTAGGATTTTCCTTTGTTCTTTTAATACTTAGTTTTATGTTATCACTATATACGAAAGTCGATAAAAGAATATTTGCTATATATTTACCTTTATTTGGGTTATGGTTTACAAATATGATCGCGGCACCAGTATATAATGAATATCGGTATATGTATGGGTTAGTAGTATGTAATGTAATACTTGTTGCTATACCATTTATTTATAAAAAAGTCATAAAATAAATTTTAAGCAAGTATAAGAAAATATACTTGTTTTTTTAAGGTTTGTAACGTATAATGGGGTTAAGAGGTGATTATATGATGTGGGTGTTATGGCTAGTTATAGTGATACTTTTAACAATAATAGAAGCGATGACAATAAATTTAGTTAGTGTATGGTTTATTGCTAGTGCTTTAGTTAGTTTATTTTTGTCGTTTTTTGTCAGTCAGTTTTATATTCAATTCGCAGTTTTTGTTTCTTTAGGTTTAGCTTTAATGCTTATTACAAGACCATTTTTAGTTAAAAGACTTACAAGAGATGAAGTTAAAACCAATCTTGATAGAGTGGTGGGAATGCGAGGAATTGTAACCGAAGAGATAAAAAAGAATAAAGTTGGCGAAGTAAAAGTCGATGGCAAAAGATGGAGTGCTTTAAGTGATAGTGTAATAAAAGAAGGCGAAGAAGTCATAATAATGGCTATCGATGGTGTAAAATTAGTAGTAAGGAAGGATGAATAAAATGGAAGTATTTATTGCAATTTTAGTAATAGTAGCAATTATTGTTATACCAAATATCAAAATTGTGCCTCAAGCAAAGGCATATGTTATTGAAAGATTAGGAAGTTATTATACAACGTGGCAAAATGGGTTACATTTTAAAATGCCTTTTATAGATAGGGTAGCAAAAGTAGTTAGTTTAAAAGAAACAGTGAAAGATTTCGCTCCCCAACCAGTAATAACTAAAGATAATGTAACGATGCAGATAGATACAGTAGTATATTTTCAAATTACAGACCCAAAGTTATATACTTATGGGGTGGATGCTCCCGTATCAGCGATTGAAAATTTGACCGCGACAACCCTTAGAAATATTATTGGCGAGTTAGAGCTTGATCAAACCCTTACTAGTAGAGATATTATTAATGGGAAAATGAGGTCAATATTAGATGAAGCCACAGACCCTTGGGGAATAAAAGTAAATAGAGTGGAAGTTAAAAATATAATTCCTCCTAGAGATATTCAAGAAGCGATGGAAAAACAAATGCGGGCTGAAAGAGAGCGAAGAGAAAAAATATTACAAGCTGAAGGAGAGAAGAAATCAAGTATTTTAATTGCCGAAGGTGAAAAAGAAAGTGCTATTCTGCGAGCTGAAGCTCAAAAAGAGAGTCAAATTAAGATTGCTGAAGGAGAAGCGGAGGCGATGCTTAAAATAAAAGAAGCCGAAGCTAAAGGAATAGAACTACTTAAAGGTGCTAAAGCTGATAATGCCGTACTTACGTTAAAAAGTTTAGATGCTTTAGGTAAAGTAGCTGATGGGCAAGCAACAAAATTAATAATTCCCGCGAATTTAGGGGATGTAGCAACTTTTGGGGCCGCGCTTAGTGAAATAATGAAAGATAAGAAATAACTTATCTTTTTTAAAATATAGTAGAAATATATAATTTATTATGATAAAATTGTATTAGGAGAGTGAAGTTGTGATGAAGAAATTATTATTGGGAATTGTTTGCTTATTTAGTTTATCTTTAAATGTTAAAGCCCTTACCATAGAAGAAATTATGGAAAAAGAAGTTGTTGATGGGGTATTTAAAATTGGGGCAGTTAAACCGGATGATATTAGTAATGTCGAATTTGTTTCAGCGGGATATTTTTATGATAAGTATAATAATTCAGAGGCGATAGGTTATCTAGGGGAGTGTAATGATGATGCTAGCGAGTGTACTTTAGCGGTTGCTGAGAGAACGGGAGATTTTCGAACTATTGAAAAGAAAGTAAAGGTTGTTTGGGCAAAAAGTGATGCTAAAATCATGAAGAAAGTAGAAAAGTATATAGACCGAATAAATAAATATGGTCTAGTATTTGATAAAGAAGATACTTATAAAACTTATTTTGAAGTAAAGGATTTAAATCTTATTAATTATTTAGCGAATATTAAAGATATAAATAATATTAATGATATTAATAAGATAGCTTATTTTGCTCCAGTATTAAGAAAAGCTTTTGAAAATAGTAATTTTAATTATTATTTAGATGTAAGAGCGGGTGGAGATATTGACCCGATGTATGATGTTACTTTTGGTCCTTTTTCAATTATATATAATGGAATAGTTTATGATATATATGATGTTTTAGCTTTTAGACAAATTAGTGTTATTTATATTCCAGATAAAACAGAGAATACGCCTGAAGCTTATATAGCAGCCGCGAAAAAAAGAATAGATGATTATTTAGGAAATAATGATACAAAAATAGAGGTAGCTGGAAAAAGAGAAGGTTATATTGGTGAATATTACCAAGATATGGGCGAAGATATTTTGTTTGATTGGTCTGTTATGGGCGATGAAGCTAAAATGGGGGATTACTATTATACAATTACAATAAATGGAATAAGTAAAAATTTTGTAATTGAACGCAATAGTAAAAAAATGGAAGTACCACGTTATAGTAATATTGATATGCAAACAGAAGTAGCTATCTCTAGTGATAGTGCAAATATTCCGCTTGATACAAATTTAAGTGTTAATGTTTTAGATGAAAATAGTAAAGAATATAAAGAGATTAATGATGTTTTAAAACTTATTAATCCGCAAATGTATGATTTAAAACTTTATTCTAAAACCGCGGATAGTTATATAACTAAATTAGATGATGGTAATTTTAAAGTTAGTATTCCAATAACAGAAGAATTAAAGGATAAAGATTTAATTGTTTATTATGTAAATGATGATAATAAAGTAGTAGAGTATACGGTAAAAGTAGAAAATGGTATGGCAACATTTAATACAAATCACTTTAGTGTCTATACACTTTCAGAAAAACCGGGAGATGAAACTACTAGTGATGTACCACCTACTATAGATAATATTGGGAAGTATATAGGTTTATTTTTAGTAAGTGGGGGAGTATTAATGATAATTAGAAAGAAAGTAGTTAGTTAAGACTACTTTTTTAAAAATATAAGATGGAAAAACATACAATCGAACCTTTTTATGATGAAAATTCCGAAGTATTAATATTAGGTTCTTTTCCGAGTATTAAATCAAGAGAAGCCGGGTTTTATTATCATCATCCCCAAAATAGATTTTGGAAAGTTTTAGGGATATTATTTGACGAAGAAATAACAGATATTGCAAGTAAAAAGAAGTTTTTAACTAAGCATCATATTTCCTTATTTGATGTTTGTGCCTCTTGTGAGATTAAAGGTTCAAGTGATGCTTCAATTAAAAATGTAATTCCTAATGATATAGGTGTGATTATACATAATAGTAAAGTTAAAACCATTTTTGTTGATGGGAAGACAGCTTATAATTTATATAATAAGTATATTAGAGATAACATTGGAATAGAGGCAATATGTTTACCGAGTACAAGTCCCGCGAATGCGACATTTAGTTTAGAGCGATTGGTGGAAGAATATAGAATATTGCAAAAATATGTAAAAGATTAAAGAAAAAGACTTTTTTCTTTTTTTTTAGTGTGATATACTTATAGTTAAGGTGGTAAAGGAATGAAGAATTTAAATAAGTTTGGATATACAAAAGTGGAATTAATTATAGTTATTATTTTAGTAGGAATAGTAGCTTTTATTATGATAAATAAAACAAGTTATGCATTTCAAATTGATAATGAAATATCTGTAAGTGAAGTTAAAAATATAATTGAAGAACAAGCAGAAGCATACGCTATAAATAATAAAAAGTTGTTTGATGAAGCTGATACAACATATATAACGGTAAATGATTTAGTAGAAAATGGTTATATGTTTGGAAATAATGAAGGAATAGTCGTTAATCCTGAGACTAAAGAAAGTTATAATGATAATAAAATCAAGCTAGAATATGATAAAAAAAAGGAAAAAGTAGTAGCTACTTTAATCGCTTAGAAGCGGGGACTTGATTTTTTTTAGAAGTAGATGTATAATACTACTTGTTTTTAAGGAGGGAAAAAAATGAAAAACGAAGACAAAGTAATGCTAGCGGAAAAAATAAGAAACTTAACTTTTATCGTTGTTTTAGGTTTTGTGATTGTATTTATGCTTCTTATTGGATTATACATTAAAGGTGGTAGTTCAGATAGTGGAAGTAGTAATACTGGAACAAGTCAAGGGGGAAGTAGTTCATCATCAAGTTATGACGTAAGTAAAATGAATGCAATTGCTGAAGATGAGATTGATACTTTACTCAGCGATAAAAAAACACATATAGTTTATATTGGTCGTAGTACTTGTTCAGTATGTGTTCAAACAGTACCAGTACTTAACCAAGTCCAAAGTGATCTTGGATTTACATTAGATTATATTCCTTTAGAACTTAAGAATAGTGAGTCTGATTCAGGTGAGGGTCATGCTTTCTCTACTTGGGTTACTTATATGAGAAATTTAATCGATGCGATGAAAGATGTTGATGCAACAGTTAATGGGGAAGATGGCACTTTAGGTGGTTTGTTTGAAGCTCATGGTTATACACCAGTAGTTGTAGTCATAGAAAATGGTAAAGTAGTTGATGGTTTTATTGGTTATAGATCAGCTGATGCCATGAAAGAAATATTCAATAAATACTTAAAATAAGTAAAAATTAGAACAAAAATTGAAAATTTGTTCTTTTTTTTTGAGTTTGCTCCCATAATTCGACAAATTTCGCCCTTCGGTTGTGCTATAGTAGGAAACATTCTTTTAAAGAAAGGGATGTTTTTGGTGAAATTAGATGAATTAAAAGAATTAAAAAATGCTGTAAATGATATTAAAGAAAGGGGGTATATATCTGATTTAAAGATGGGTAAGAATGGAGCATTAAAGACTTATTTAAGTTTATTACCTAAAAAGACATATAAAGATATCGATATTAAAGTTAAAAAGGAAGCTATAGGTAATTATTTAGTATTGTTTAATGCTCCAGTTGAAGGAAAAAGTAATGATGAGTTAAAAAGACTTAAAGATAAATATGGATATTATAAAAAAGATGATATGCGAAAAAAGATATTTAACTTTTCAGTTCAAGCTAATACAGCAACTTTTGTGGGAAATAGATTTTTATTTAGATTAGAAGTTGATTATGAAAGAGAAAGAATTAGTTTACTAGTTTATGATAAGAATAATTCTTTAATCGAAGATAAAAGTTATTGGAGTTTTAAATTGGTAAAAGAAAGATTTGAGAGTAAAAAGAAAAAGTTATTATTAGTAAAAGCTTGGGAAAAAACTGAGAATTTAGATGTTAGTTATAAATTTTATGATTATCAGTTTAAGAATTTAATAGATTTTGAGACATTTATTAAATTAATTAGTGATGGATATATTAGAATTACTTTTAAAGTTGTAATAGCAAGAAGTGGAGTTTTTAAAGGAAAAGTTATTGATAAAGGAACTAGTTTTGAAATACAGGATTATAATTTAAATAAATTATATATTTAAAAGGTGATTTTTTAAAGGATAAAGGTTAAAAAGTCTTGATTTTTGCATATAATTATAATATAATTAATATGCATTTTGGAAAAAGTGCAGACTTTTGGGGACGCACCCTTAGCTCAATTGGATAGAGCGTTAGACTACGGATCTAAAGGTTAGGGGTTCGACTCCCTTAGGGTGCACCAGTTATCGAGAAGTAGCACAATTTGGTAGTGCACTTGGCTTGGGACCAAGGGGTCGCAGGTTCAAATCCTGTCTTCTCGACCATTTTTTGATTATAAAGCTTCTGTTTTGGAGCTTTTTTCTTATATTTAAGCATAAAAAAATGTAGGAATAACTACATTAATCTTTATTTTTACCTAATATTTTATCAATAGAATAATGATATTTTTTGGCAAGTTCGACTAAAACTACAGTTAGAATTAAAGTTTTACTGTTTTCATAACGATTCCAAGTTGGTTGATTGATTTTTAATTCTTCAGCTATTTTAACTTGGGTTAAAGATTTTTTAAGGCGAATCTTTTTTAAGTTTTCACCAGTTATTTTGAGTTTGATGTCGGGTTTAGAATTGGTATATTTCTTTTTATTATTGAAACCAACAACATAATCAATAGATACATCAAATAAATTACAAAATTCATTTAATCTTCTTAAAGGGATAGTGTCGGCTCCACACTCCCACATACTATATGAACCTTTAGTAACGCCTAAAGCTTGAGCAACGTCTTTTTGTTTTAATCCTTTTTCTTCTCTAATTTCTTTCATTCTTGGAAATTGCATTTTCATCACCTGTAGATATATTTTCTCAAAAAATGAGTTATAATGGACTTTTTGGAGTTTATTTGTATAGCATTTTACAATTTGCTAATTATATGATAAAATTATCTTAGGTGGTCATTTATGGATAAGATTCTTTTTTTGGAGGGGTTATTTTTAAATTTAAAAGATAATATCTGTAGTGATAGTGATGTTGATGCTGTTTACAATATACTTAGAAAAGCAAGTGAGGTAAATATAGATAAGAGTATAGAATGGTTTAAGGATATTGTTAATAAATATGATATTAAAAATTTAAGACGAGATATAGATTTTTTACCATTAGTTAGAGATTATCCAGTTTTATTAATTAAAAAGAGGGGAATTAAGGATTTTATAAATATTTTAAATGATGTAAATAAAGATAATGTTTTTATAGTTTTGATAAATGTTTTTAATATATATGATGACTTGGCGATAATGAGTATTATTTTAGATGGCATAAGAGAAAAGAATGATAAAGAGGTTTTAAGGTTAATTGAAGATATTAAGATGGAAGAAATAAAAGAAAATATTTTAGATTTTGATAGTTTTTTAGAAGAAGTTATAAAAGCATATATTAATAATAATTATATAAATAAAAGGGTTTTATTAAAAATAACTGATATGGGAAGAAATGATAAGGCAAAAGCATTATTAAAGGCTTTAATTATTGATTATATTTAATTTTAAGGGTATAATATTTTTAGAGGGGATTTTATGAAGTATTTTTTAGGAATTAAGAATGGAGCAAAGCATGAGTTTATTCCACTTGATAAATTAGATGAGAGGGTTAATGTTAATAATAATTTGAGAGCTCTTTGTACATATACGATGACTTTTAATAGTGAATATGATTTAAAACAGTTTTTAATGGCTAAAAAAATAGTTAATCGAGATATTTCTAAGTTAGATATAGAGATAGTTTATCGAAGGAAATATAAAGGGAAGATGTATAGCTATTGTTTAGATGTGCCATATAAAAAACAGGAAAAGTATTTAAGTTATTTTGATCTTGCAGGAGTAATAGTTAGTAGATGTTTAAAATATCCGGCTTTTTTAAAATTATTTTTGAGTAGCTATGAAATGTATTATAACGAAAATTTTAAAAAATTTCCATCGGAAGAATTTTATCAATTAAGAAATAGGGGTAGTTATGTTGATGAATTGGAACTTTATGATTTAGTGAGAAAGTTTTTAAGTAAAGAATGCTATCGAAGAGAAAAAAAGGGAAGATTTTTTAGTTTTTTAAATCTTTATAATGTTGCTTTTACAGCGATAAAAGTAGAAGAGGCTTTAAAATTATATGAAGATAAAGAAAAACGAAGAGTTGAAGTTAAAAAAGAAGTAATAGATAGTAAAGATAAAAGAGAAGAAACTAGTTGGGAAATTGAAGGACAAATGAAATTATTTTAAATGTAAAGGTTTTGTCAAAATATTTTCTTTATACTTCTAAGTTTTAGAAATATTTAGTATGATATTATTGTAAAGGAAGTGGAAGAGTATGTTATACCCCTCAATCGATAAATTACTTAATGTGGTAGATTCAAAGTATATTTTAGTTCATGTGGCTTCAATGAGAAGTAAACAAATGCTTGAGAATAAACATTTTCAAATGCGAGAGAAAGACTATGTGAATAAGAAAGAACTTGGAAGAGCATTAGAGGAAATTGAGAAGGGTTTAGTAAAAGTTTTATAATTTTTAAAAAAACTCTTGATTTTGGCTATCTCATATGATAAGATAGTTATGTTCTTTGGGGAATTAGCTCAGCTGGCTAGAGCATCTGCCCTGCACGCAGAGGGTCGCGGGTTCGAATCCCACATTCTCCACCAATTTAGATATTTTATCCCCATAAATATGGGGATTTTTTATTTATTACTCTTAAAATTACTACGACTTTAATATTTTAAATGTATTTAATAGTAATTTTTGCATGAATACATAATTTATCACTCCTTAATAATGAAGAAAAATTGGTTGTAAATTCGTAAAAATGTAGTATAATTTTGTTAGAAGACCTTTGAGGTGTATCGAACCAAGCATTTTATATGCGAATGTTCTAATCGTATGTTAAGTACGGGATCCCTCGGGCAAGAAAAGTAACTCGAAAGGGTTATTTTTCTTTTGAATTTTGTTATAATAACGAGTTAAATAAAAAGTGTAAGATATTCGGGTTTTAAAATATTTTAATTTATGATATAATTTCTATAGATTTTAATTGGTATATTTGTCAGTTTAGAAAATAAACTTGATTATTTGTTTTAGTTAAAATTAGCTTGAAACTATATTTCTTATATAGTTTTTTTTCTTATTATTTGATATAATGGATAATAGGATAGAGTGATCATTAATGGAAAGAATATTAAAGGATAAAGAATTAGAAAAAATAGATGCTTATTTTAGAGCGACTAATTATCTTGCAGCAGCAGAACTTTATTTAAAAGATAATCCATTACTTAGAGAACCATTAAAATTGGAACATATTAAAAAGAAAATTGTAGGACATTGGGGAACGACTCCTGGTCAAAATTTTTGTTATGTTCATTTAAATAGGATAATAAAGAAATATAATTTAAATATGATATATGTAAGTGGTCCGGGACATGGGGGCGGAGCTTTTTACTCTAATGTTTATTTAGAAAAAACTTATAGTGAATTTTATCCCGATATAACTTATGATGAAGATGGGCTTAAATCTTTATTTAAAAGATTTAGTTTTCCGGGAGGAACTTCTAGTCACGTAGCTCCCGAAATGCCAGGGAGTATTAATGAAGGAGGAGAACTCGGATATAGTTTAGCTCATGCTTATGGGGCGGTTTTAGATAATCCTGATTTGTGGGTTACTTGTGTCGTGGGTGATGGAGAGGCAGAAACAGGTCCATGTGCGACTAGTTGGCAATTAAATAAATTTATTAATCCAATTAGTGATGGAGTTGTGATTCCAATATTACATTTAAATGGTTATAAAATTGCTAATCCTACTATTCTAGCGAGAATAAGTAAAGAAGAATTAGAAATGTATTTTAGGGGAATGGGCTATGATCCAATTATGGTAAGTTATAAGGGAGATATGGCTTTAATTCATGAAGAAATGGCAGAAGCTTTAGAAACAGTTGTTTTAAAAATTAAAGAAATTAAAGAGAAGGCTTTAAAAAATAAAGATACATCAAGACCAAGATGGCCAATGATTATTTTAGAAACCCCAAAAGGATGGACAGGGCCAAAGATTGTCGAAGAAAAGATTGTGGAAGGAACTTTTAGAGCCCATCAAGTACCCGTTTTAGTAGATGAAGATCATCCTAATAATTTGGAAATATTAGAAGCTTGGCTTAAAAGTTATCATCCCGAAGAATTATTTGATAGTAATGGAACTTTAAAAAGAGGGTTACAAGAGTTAATACCTGATAAAGAATATAGAATGGGCGCTAATAAGAGTGCTAATGGGGGCTTATTATTAAAAGAGCTTAATATGCCGGATTTTAAAGATTATATGTTAGATATAAAAAAACCAGGAACAATAAAAGAAAGTGATATGACCGTTTTAGGTGCTTTTATTCGGGATATTGTAAAATTAAATAAAAATAATTATCGGATATTTGGACCAGATGAAGCTTTATCAAATAGACTCACTCATGTTTTTGAAGTAACAAATAGAAAATGGAATGGCGAGACGATTAAAGGTGATGAATTTTTAAATACTGATGGGGCCATAATTGATTCGATACTTTCTGAACATGCTTGTGAGGGAATGCTTGAAGGATATTTGCTTACAGGAAGACATGGTTTTATTCATACTTATGAAGCTTTTAGTAGAATTATTGATAGTATGGTTTCACAACATGCAAAATGGCTTAAAATATGTCGAGAATTACCTTGGCGAAAAGATATTTCGAGTTTAAATATTATTCTTACTAGCCATGTCTGGCAACAAGACCATAATGGATATACGCATCAAGATCCGGGATTTTTAAATCATATTGTAACCAAAAAAGCCGATACAGTAAGAATATATTTACCAATAGATACGAATACACTTTTATCAACTTTTGACCATATTGCCAAAACTAAAAATTATATAAATGTAGTAGTTGCAAGTAAACATTTAACAAGACAATGGTTAGATAAGAGAGATGCTATCGAACATTGCCGAAAAGGGATAGGTGTTCTTAAGTTTGTTAGCAATGATGATACAGGAGTAGATATTGTTTTAGCAAGTGCCGGAGATACCCCTAATACGGAGATTATTGGGGCTTCACTCATTTTACATAAATATATCCCTGATTTAAGAATAAGAGTAATAAATGTAGTAGATTTAATGCGCCTTCAAAGTAATTTAATTCATCCACATGGGCTAAGTGATGAAGATTACGATAATTTATTTACTCAAGATAAACCAATTATTTTTGCTTTTCATGGGTATGCTAATTTAATTCATGAACTTACTTATAAGAGACATAATAATAATTTACATGTTAGGGGTTATAAAGAAGAAGGAGCTATTACAACAGCTTTTGATATGCGAGTATTAAATGAAATAGATAGGTTTAATTTAGTACTTTTAGCTTTAAAATATATTAAGGGTTATGAATTACAAAAAGAAGAAGTTAAAAAGTATTGTTTAGATAGTCTTAAAAAACATAAAGAATATATTTATCAAAATGGAGTAGACATGGATGAAATAGAAAATATGTTTAATATTTGATATTATTTGAGAGGATGATTATAGTGATATATGATTATATAGTAGTTGGTTCTGGTATGGGGGGAATAGCCGCTGGTCTTAATCTTGCGAGTAATGATAAAAAAGTACTGATATTAGAAAAAAATAGTTTACCGGGAGGGTTAGTTACAACTTTTAAAAGAGGAAGATTTGAATTTGATACAACTTTACATACTTTGGCTAATTATGGCGATGAAGAAATAACAGGGGATTTAAAAAAAATATTAGATAAATGGGAAATAGATGTTCCAACAGTTAGAATACCATTAGATATAGAAATTAAAGAAGTAAGTAGTAAAAAAGATTTTATAATTAAGGGGGAAGCTGAAGATATAATTGTACAATTAGAGGAAGAATATCCTGGTTCAATGGAAAAATTAAAAAAACTTTTAAAAATAGTAAAAGAAATTCATGAAGCTTTAAAAGTTTTATTAGATAAAGGAAAAGTAGAAGAAAATGAATATCCTAATTTTTATAAGTTTGTAGATTTAATGGCAATAGATGGGTTAAATCTTTTGGGTTTAAAAAGAGAAGTTATAAATAAACTTAGTTTTGTTTGGCTTAATTTGGGAAGTCCTTTAAATAAACTTAGTTTTATTGATTATGCAGAATATATGTATAAATTAATTTTTAAAAAAGAAGTAGTTTTAACTTGTAAAAGTTTAGAATTTGTTTTAAATATGATTAATAAATATCAAAGTATGGGTGGTAAAATTTTATATAATTCAAATGTTATAGAGGTAACTAAAGAAAATAATTTAATGATATTAAAAACGGAAGATGGACTTATATATAAAGCAAAAGAAGTAGTATTTGATGTATCTAAAAGATATGTTTTTAAAGAATTAATTAAAGATGCGGCTAAAGACATTAAGAAACTTGAAAATGCCCGAACTATAGGGGCTAATGGAGTAATTGTTTATTTGGGGTTAAATAAAAGTTATCAAGAATTAGGATTAAAACATCATAAATATTTATTAGTTGATAATTTAAGTAGTGATATTAATGTTAAATATATGATGAATAAAAATCATAATACAATTATGGGAATAGTACCTAATGTAGTAAATATAGATGCTAGTCCTAAAAATACCACAATTTTAGTTTTAGAAAAAATGTTTTTTAAAGATATATTTAAGAATATAAATAAATATGATTATCAAAAGTTTAAAGAAGATATGGCAAAAGAAATGATTAATAGTTTTGAAGAAAATTTGGGTATTGATATAACTGAATATATTGAAGAAATAGAAATAGCAACTCCTTTTACTATAGAAAGATATACAAATAATATTAATGGTTCGTGGTTTGGATATATGCGTAAAGGTTATGATAATAGTATTAATAGAATACTTGCTTATCCAGATGAAGTAATGGATAAAATAAGTTTTGTGGGAGGTAGTAGTTTATTTGCATCAGGAGTTGATAATGCTTTTTATAGTGGAATTTATGTAACTCAGGATAAATTAAATAGAGAGGTAAAACATGGATAAGATTGAAAAATTAAAGAAAGTACGGAATGATATTATTAAAGATTATAGTGGGAGAGATATTAAAGATACTAATATTGATACTTTAGTTAAAGATAGTAAAGATTTACAATATGTAATTATTAAAGATATTATTAGTGAGACTAAAGATACTAAATCTTTTATTTTAATACCAGATAAAAGTAAAGGAACAGATAGTTTAGAACCTTTTAAAGCAGGACAATACATTAGTCTTAAAATGTTTATTGATGAAGAGTATGCAACAAGAGCTTATTCGTTATCTTCAAGACCAAGTTTAGCAAAAAAAGGGGAATATCGAATTACAATTAAAAGAGTAGAAAATGGTCTTGTAAGTAATATTATGTTAGATAATATGAAAGTAGGAGATGGTCTTACGATATCTAGACCGATGGGAGAGTTTGGTTATAATGAAATAAGAGATGAAAAAAATATTATTGGTATTGCTGGGGGTAGTGGAATTACACCTTTTATGGCCATCGCATATTCAATAATAGATAAAGAGATAGATGCTAATTTAACAGTATTTTATTCAGCGAAAACTAAAGATGATATAATTTTTAGAAATGAAATAGAAAGTATTAATAAGAAAAGTAGAAAGGTTAAGTTTGTTATTACTTTAACAAGAGAAGAGGCTGATGAATATTTATATGGACATATAAATAAAGAAATGTTAGAACCATATATTAAAGAATTTAATACAGTTTTGATGTGTGGACCTAAAACTTTATATAAAACAATGAATGAAATTTTAATGGAATTTGATATTCCAAAGAAATGTGTGCATTATGAAAATTTTCAAGTAGATTATACACCTTCAGAAATAAAAAAATATAGTCTTAAAGTAATATTAAAAGATGATTTAGTAGAAACTACTTGTAAGAGTGATGAAACATTATTAGTTGCAATGGAAAAAGCAAATATTAAGGCACCTTCAATGTGTAGAGTAGGAATATGTGGATATTGTAGAAGTATTTTACTTGAAGGTAATGTAAAAATGATTGGAAGTAGTATGGTTAAGGCTATGAATGAAAATGATTATATTCATCCTTGTGTTAGTTATCCTGAAAGTGATATAGTTTTAAGATTAGATATTTAATTTAGGGTTAGTCTATTTTGTGATTTTTTGTGCGTGATGATGGCTACCTCACCAACAACAATGTGAACTGGGATAGACCTGGTGTGCGCCCAATATCCTTTTAAAACTTATATACTTGATTAAGGTTTAGTAGAAAAGAATTAGGATACAAGATTAATCCTTAAGTTTTACTTAAAATAAATGATATTGATGCTTTAAATCTTCGTGTTTAATGCTAGGACAATATCTTTTTAAATTAAAAAACAAATGGTAAATGAATCCATTTGTTTTTAAAAAATTTATGATATAATAAATGAGGGATAGTTTAGATTAAGTAATATTTCTTTTAGTTGGTTTGGCGTGTTCGTTGTGTATAATGATGGCCAGCTCAACAACAACGTGAACAACAATATCTTTGGTGTGCGCCCAATATCCTTTTAGAACTTATATACTTGATTAAGGTTTAGTATAATAGAATTAGGATACAAGACTATTCCTTAAGTTTTACTTAAAATAAATGATGTTGATATTTTATATCTGGAATATAAAATTAGAACAACATCTTTTTATTTTAAAGTATTTTTATCAATTCTACCTAAAAGATAGTCGGCGGATATATGGTATTTTTTACATAATAAATATAATGTACCAGTAGATATTATGTATCTACCTTTTTCGTATTCTAAAACCATCGTAGGTGCTATTTTTAAAATTTCTCCCAGTTCTATTTGAGTTAAATTAAGATTCTTTCTAAATTCTTTTAATCTTTTACCACTTTCTTTGATATTAATTTCTTTGCAATTAGGGTATTGCTTTTGGCTTGTAAAGTTAAAAACATAATCAATAGAAAGATTAAACAAATTAACAAGTTTAATTAATCTTTTTATGGGAATACATTCATTATTACTTTCCCACATGGAATAGGTACTTCTTTTAACTCCTAATTTTTTGGCCATTTCATCCTGGGTTAAGTTTGCTTGTTCTCTTATACTTTTAATATTATTGTTATCAAACATATCGCTTTTCTCCTCGATATAATTTTCTCATTAATTAAAAAGCATTTGAATATAGTGCCGGAAATGCTGAGTTTTCTCTTGACTTTTGACATTTACTAGACTATAATTTATTTGTAAGTTAGAAAAAACTAATATATTTGATAGAATAGAAAGGGAGATAAACTTGAAGTTTGAGAAAATAAATTATGTAAATGGGAAAAAGGGAATATTAATAGGCTTTGTAATAGCATTTGTATTAGTAATAGTAATTAATTTATTTTTTACGAGAGCAAAGTATAAATTAGTGGAAAGTAGAAAATTAGCAAATGGAACAATAAATTATACATTAGTGGATTTTGAGTTAGCAGGAATAAAATTTAAAGCAAATGGTAGTCAAACTTATGAAGATGTGGATACTATACAAGATAATTATGTATTTAATGAAAATGAAAGTTATTGTACAGAAAAATACACCAATGAAAGTAATAGTTTTGAAGATGTAAAGAGTACTAGTTTAACAATAAATTTTGATAAAGAAAATAAAACAATAAGTGTCAAACCATATAGTAAAAAGGGGACTAAATGTTATTTGTTTTTTGATGAAGAAAAAATAATAACTAGTGAAGATGTACTTAATGATTTAGGTTTAACTTCAAACGGAAGTGCCAAATTTACAGGAACATCATGTGATGGGGGTTGTACATTAAGAGAAAATGGAGTATATGAAGCGGAAGATGATTTTGGAATAAGTTATTATTATAGGGGAACAATCGATAATAACTGGTTAGTGTTTGGAAAAGACACCACAAACAACCAATATATCTGGTGGCGAATCATCCGAATTAATGGAAATGGAACAATACGATTAATCTATGCTGGGACAAGTAAAGATACTAAAAAGGCTCCAAGCGCAACTGGAGAAACAACAATGATAACGCCACGACAAAATATTGGTGGTAGTTCATATCCCCGAGCTGTGTATTTTAATCAAAGTTATAATGATAATACATACGTAGGTTATATGACAGGAGGAATAGGCAAAAGCAAATACGAAGAAACCCATACAAATGCAAGTAATAGTACAGTATTAGATGAAATAGTAAATTGGTATACAAATAATACAAACTTAGGAACATTAGCAAATGGTTACATAGATGTAGATACCGGCTTTTGTGGAGATAGGCAGGTAGATAAAACAGCAGATCAAAGCGCTCCAGGCGATGGATACGGAAACCAATATACAGGCTATGCCCCATGGGGAAGAATTTATACTAACGGTTGGAAGAAAACTCAAACACCGACATTGAAGTGTGGATATAATGGAAGCTCAACAGATAAAACAGCACAAGAAAGAGACTTGTATACAGGTCCGAGTGCTAATACAAGTGGAACAAAAGGAAGCAATGGAGAAATGGTAAAAGGGAATAATAAGTTACCAGTGCCCGTCGGCTTAATAACAAGTGATGAAGTAGTATTTGCAGGAGGTTTTGGAGGAACATCAAACCATGGTTATTGGCTATATACTAATAGGTATTATTGGACAATGTCTCCGTATAGCTTTTACGGCGCCTTTGCTTATGTGTTCCTTGTGAATAATGATGGCGACCTCACCAGCAACTACGTGCCCAACGAAATTACTGGTGTGCGCCCAGTAATAAATCTGAAAGCTGGTACAAAATTTACACTTGATGAAAAAGGAGATCCAGGAACAGGTACTAATCCATACGTAGTCCAAACATTGTAATATTAAAAATAAAGTATCGCTTGCTCATATTGCTTTCGAATTTATATATGGGCAGGAAGAAACTCCATGATAGAGGTTACTCTCTATCTTTTAGTTTTGAATAGATTCGATATAAGAAGTGCTAAAAATATGGAATTGGAACAATAATTAAGATATAAAGTCGGGAAATTAGGGCATACAAAAAATATTTCCTCATTTTTGTATGATGATGTTATTTTTACATCATTAATATATAATTAGTTTATAGTATTTTTATCAATTCTACCTAGAAGATAGTCGGCTGATATATTGTATTTTTTACAAATGGAATATAAAGAGTAGGTGGCGATTAGATTAGTACCACGTTCGTATTCGGCGATGGTTGATTGGTTTATATTAAGATGATTTACAAATTCAGTTTGAGTTAGTTTTAAACTTTTTCGTAATTCTTTTATTCTTTTTCCTGATAGTTTTTTATCTATTTCTTTAGGAATTACTTTTTCCATTTTATCTGTAAAAGAAAATATATAGTCGATAGATACTTTGAAATAGTTGGCTATTTTTATAAGATGTTTAATGGGAATGATAGAGTATTCAATTTCATATTGAGCATATAAACCGCGGTCTATTTTTAAGATATCAGCAATATTTTTTTGAGTGTAACCATATCTTTCTCTTAAAAATTTTATTCTATCTTTGTACATCTTTATCACCTATTAGTATTTTCTCATGACTTTATGTTTTATTAGTAAAAGTGCGTGAAATAATGATATTTTTCTTGACATTTACACTAGCACATATTATAATTTATTTGTAAGTTAGAAATTTCTAATATAATTGATAATTAATTATAGAAAGGAAGTAGAATATTGAAGTTTGAGAAAGTAAATTATGGAGGCAATAATTTAAAAAGAGGTATGATAGTTGGTTTTGTATTATGTGCTTTAGTATTTGTTATTATAAATTTATTTTTAACAAAAGCTAAATATCAACTAACAGAAAGTATTCCTATAGTAAGAGGAACAATTAATGCAAAAGCTTATGATTTTAAAATTATGGCTATGTACACCATAGATGATGAAGGAAATGAATCATCAATAGAAAGAATGCCAGATGCTAATTCTTATTTAATTAACACAGAAAAAAGTTATTGTGTTAATGGTGATAGTAGAGATCAAGAAGTTATTTTAAAAACAGAAAATGGTAACCATATTATGGCTAATTTGGCCAAACAGGATAAATGTTATGTTTGGTTCAATGAAATAAATAAGTATTGTGATGCTTCGGCTATAGCATGTAAAAAAGTAGTGGCTAATAAAATTATTGAAAAAAGTAAAACAAGTTTTGATAGCATAGAAACCGCTGATGGAAGTGGAAAATTATATGAGACTGAAGATGATTATGGTAGAAGTTATTATTTCCGGGGTGCTATTAAAGATAATTGGGTAAAATTTGCTGGGTTTTATTGGCGAATTATTCGAATAAATGGCAATGGTTCAATTAGAATTATTTATAATGGAAAGTCATCAGAGCAAATGGCTGAAGATAGTATATTGAGTGAAAAAGTAGCATTTAATTCTTCTCTTGGAGATAATACTTTTGTTGGATATATGTATGGTAATCAAAATAAAAATTCATATAAGGAAACTCATACTAATGAATATGATAGTACTGTAAAAATTGCTGTTGATAATTGGTATAAAGAAAATCTTGAAAAATATTCAGCTATGATAGATAAAGATAGTGGCTTTTGCAATGATAGAAGCTTAAATACTACTTCAGAGGTTTGGGTGAGTAATAGTGTATGGTCAGATTCAAGGTTAGGTTATGGAAAAAATGCAACGGCATATGGGCCAATGGGAAGAACTTTTCTTAATGGTAGTTATAGAACTATTCAAAGCCCTACACTTATGTGCAAACAAAAAGAACAGGATTTATTTACTTTAAAGGATGCAAAAAACACTTCTGGTGAACTTATAGGTAATCATAAACTTACATATCCAATAGGCTTAATAACTTCTGATGAAATAATATATGCGGGTGGAAATCAAGGATATAATAAAAATACTAGTTATTATATTTATACTGGTCAACAGTTTTGGACCATGTCTCCATTTTCTTATAGTCAGGGTAGTGCAATGTTGTTTTTTGCAGATAATAGTTATAATCTGAATGGAACTTCGGGATCTCAAGGTGTACGCCCTGTAATAAATTTAGCTAGTACTGTTAAGTTAAGTGGGATAGGAACTGTTTCTGATCCATTTGTTGTAGAGGGTGCTGAATAATAATAACTTGCTCATATTGCTTTCGAATTTATATATGGGCAGGAAGAAACTCCATGATAGAGGTTACTCTCTATCTTTTTTGTTTTGTATTAAATTAGATATTATTTAATATAATTTTATAGGGAGTGTTAAAATGTTTATTGCACATAGGGGAGTAGTAACTAGTTATACAAAAGAAAATACAATACCAGCCTTTTTAAAAGCTATTAATAGTGATAAATATGTTGGTTTTGAGTTAGATGTTTATACCAGTAAAGATGGTGAGTTTGTTATTCATCATAATCCATTAGTTAAAGGGAAGTTTATTTGGAAGAGTGATTATAAAACTTTAAAAAAAGAGGGTTTAATAAAGTTAGAGGATATACTTAAACTCGCAACTGATAAAATTATTTTAATTGAAATTAAAGATATAAATATAGATATTGATAAATTAACGAAGTTATTAAATAAATATAAAAATAAAAAAATATATGTTATGAGTTTCTTTAATAGTGTAATTAGAAAGTTTAAAAGTAATAATTTTAAAGTAGGAGTATTAAATTATGTTTTAAATAGTAGTAGTACTTATACTTATGATTTTATTGGGTTATTATATGATGTTGCTTCAAATAGAATAATTGATAGTTTTAAAAATAGAGGAATAGAAGTATTTTTGTATGCAATAAATAAGAAAGATAAGTTTATATATAAAGATGTATATTATATAGTAGATGATGATTTAGTGTGAGTTTTCTTAATGAGAATTAGATATATAATTAGTATTACTATGGAAAAAGTTAAGGATAAGATGGGAAGAAGATAATAAAGACGGAGTTCATTTACATAGTTATAAGAAAATATCGTATCAATAATAATTGATGTTACAATAAGAATAATAATAGTTATTAATTTATTATTTTTAGGGGGTAATGCTTTATTTATTGAATATATTGCCATTGTAGTAGTTATAAATAAATCAAATATCCAGACAACAGAGAAGATGTTTTCAACTTTTTCGATGAAGTTAAACATTTTAATTTGTTTTAAGATGGTATATTCAGGAAAGCGAAAAATATTCATTAAGGGTTCACCATAAACACCGATGATAAAGATTATCGTAAAAAGAATAGTTAGAGAGGATAGAAGATAAGATTTTTGATAATGCTTGGGATTTGGGGGAAAATGAAGAGTTAAAATACTCGGAAACGTACTAATACCCGCGAAAGTTAAAGTGGCTTTTAAAAAATTTAGAGGAGTATTAGTAAGAATGGGGAGAAAGCTTTGGGTGTTAAATAAACCTAAGAGACCTAAAAAACCAAGAAGGGTAAAAATAAGACTAAAAAATAATAAAACAAAAGATACTCGGGAAATATTAGTTAAACCTTTAAAAGCAAGCATGAGAGAGAGAATAATAAAAGGAATTAAACAATAATATTCGGGAGAACTAACTAAGAGGAAACTAATTACAAAAGTAATATATAAAATTAGAGTATAAAGAAGAATGAGGTAACTTACAATAAAAAGAGATGTTTTGGCGATAAGGCCTAGTTTTTTATTTTTTTGATAGAGAGTATCTAAATTAGTAGAAGGTTTATTATTAATAATATATTTATAAAAATAATTAATAATTAAACCAATAAATATGCCAAGTAAAGCGCCTAAGTAAGAATCTTTACCATAGTTTAGAATAAGAGATATACCAAAACCTAAAAATAAACTACGAGTTAAAAAATAATTAATACTAGATATTTGTTTCATTAATTCACCTCAAATATTAAACCTTTCTTATTTATTTTTAAATCAATATCATAGATAAAATCTTGATTAATCCAAAGATTATAATAGGGTTTACGATATTTATTATAATAACTTTTACCTATACTTAAGATATCAGTTTGATATAGTTTTAAATTATTAATCGTATTATTAAAATCTTCGGTAATAACTTTAGTAAATTGGTCTTCTAATAGTTCGTAAGTATTAGTTTTTTTTAAGTCATAATTACAAGTATCTTCATTTATCCGAGCACTTATATTACCAGAGATAATCGTATTTTTATTATTAGGTTCGATAGATATATTAGATTCATAAATACTTATCACAGTTTTATTATTACTGGCACATGATTTTTCAAATAGAGCTGTTTCAACATTAAAGTTACTTAAAATATTTAGAATAACTGAAGATTTATTATCTAATATAGTTTGTAATTTAAAATCTTTAAAAAGACCAATACCGATTAAAGATATTTTTTTATCTTTTAAAGTAAAAACAGGGAGACGAGCATCTTTACCTTTAGTTAAAATGTTATTTAGAGTTTCGGTAAAGATATCATAATAGCCCGCGCTTGATGAGTTAGAACTATGTTCAAGGAGACCGACAATAAAGGAACTAGCATCAGGTTTTTCTTTAAAAGAAGCCGATAATAAATCTTTGGCTTTAGTATTACTACTGATGGTTAGATAAACTTCATTACGGAATTTAGAGTTCCGAATTAAAAATTCAGCGACTTCTTCTAAATGATTTTTGGCTACTTCTTCATCGATTACAACAACTTCAACATGGTCATAATAGGGAACTTTATCCATGATATTACCATTGTTAGAAAAGGCTTCAAAGACAGTTTTACCTTTAGATGAGACCGTATAACTAGATGTGGAAGCACTAGATGAGTCACCTTCTTTTTTAGTACTCATAATTTCAAAGGTTACTTCATATTTATCATTTGTATAGTCAATGCCAATTCCGGATATGATGGCTAAATCATTAAGTTCATTATAGTCATAACAGCCTGATAGAAGAAAAGTTAGAATAAATAAAAGAAATATTTTTTTCATAGCGATTCACCTTTTTTAGTAAAGTTTTTATGGGTTAACATCGAACTTCTTTTAGTATCTTTCGCGGTTGGTTTTTTAAGGATAGTTTTGAAGAAGTAAGTTTTATCATAAGGAGAGATAGGATAGAAGTAAGGTTTATTAAATGATTTGATATCACATATTTTTATTAAAAAGTAAAACATACCAAAAACAATACCTAAAATACCATAGAAAGAGGCAAATAATAAAAAGGCAAAACGACTAAAACGAAGAGCATTATAAACCTCAATTTCTGTAAAGATAAGACTTGCGATAAAAGTTAGCGCAATAATAATAATCATGATAGGGGAAACAATTCCGGCAGTAACCGCGGCATCACCTAAAACTAAAGCGCCAAGAATAGAAATAGCACTACCATAAGAGTTGGGAAATCTAAGGTCTGATTCACGCATCATTTCACAAATAAATAACATAATAAAGGCTTCAATTATTGCGGGGAAGGGAACGCCATCTCTTTGAATGCTAAAACTGACTAAGAGAGGAGTCGGGATTGTTTCTTGATTGTAATTTACTAAAGCAATATAGATAGCCGGGATAGTCATCGATAAGAAAAAACAAGCGAGACGAAGAATTTTTAAAAAATTAATATTGGTACTTTTATGATAACTATCGACACCAGGATTAATGAAATCCGCAAAAAAAGCCGGCAATAATATGACAAAAGGAGAAGTATCAACAACAATTGCAATTTTACCTTCAAGTAAAGCTTTAGAAACGTTATCAGGTCTTTCGGTAATAACATAAATAGGGAAATGAGCTTTATTTTCAGCACAAATAAGTTGACCGAGAGTGGAACTATCAATAATACCATCAATATCGATTTTAGAAATACGATTTGAGATATCATTAATAAGAGTTTCATCAGCAATATCTGATAAGTATAATAAACCAACTTTGGTTTTAGTAATACGACCGACAGTAAATTCGGTAGTTTTTAGAGTACTACTTTTAAGACGTCTTTTAATTAAACCCATGTTTATTTGATAATTTTCCGTGAAAGCATCTTTGGGACCATTGGTGGCGGGTTCGGTATCAGGAGTGGGAATACCTCGATTTATATCGGCTTTAGTTTCGACAGCAATAAGAGAGTCATTTAATATTACAAGAGTAAAACCATTAGTAATGTAATATTCCATTTCATCTAAGTTTTTAATTGTAATACTGTTGGGACCGGGAATAATACTATCTAAGTTATATATTTTAGGATTTTTAGATATACTTAAGTGACTTAAGTTTTTTAAGATATAGTCATTTACTTTATCGGAAGATGAAACAGTTTCAATGTAGGCGACATATACCGTTGTAAATAACGAAATTTTAATTTTTTTGATGGTTAAGTCGGGAACACTTGTAAATTCTTTTTTTAGTCGTTTGATTATTTTATTTTCCATGTTATTCACCTATAATTAGTATTGGAAAAAATAGGAATAATATTCTATAATTAACTAATACTAAAAGAGAAGAAAAGTTTAAAAGAGTTACTTGACTTAAAATAGTATTTAGTGTATACTCTAGTAGTAATGGCAATTTGGAGTAGTACTCAAGAGGCTGAAGAGGGGTCCCTGCTAAGGATCTAGGTCGGCGAATGCTGGCGCGGAGGTTCAAATCCTCTCTACTCCGCCATTTAAGATTATATAGTCCAGAGATGGACTTTTTTCTATGGAAAAGTTTAAGTTTTAAGAAAAAAATATAAAGGATTATTTTTTAGGTGGAACTAGGTCAATACCACCTTTTTTGTTAAAAGGGTTACATCTTAAAAGTCTTTTAATAGTTAAATATAAGCCTTTAAATAAGCCGTGGGTTTCTAAAGATTCAATCGCATAATTACTACAAGTGGGATAAAAGCGACAGTGATTGTGGAAATCTCCGGGTATAGATTGATAAAGTTTTATTAGTTTAATTAGAATTTTTTTCATAAACATCAGGTTTATTTTATCATGAATAAATAATAAATGCTAGATAAAGTGCGAGGGTAAGTTCTTTCTTTTATGTTTCTTTTTTGTCTTTTTTTGTCAATTTAATGTTAAATTGTTGACGTGGGGGGGGGGTATCATGTTAGAATTAATGATGAAAGGAGAATGATAGATGAAAAATCTTAAAAGAATAAGTGGGTTTTTGATGATTGCTGTTATGTCTTTAGCATTTAACATGACAGCTAATGCGGAAGTAACTAGAGATTCTAATGCCAAGATTTGTAAAGTTACTGATACAACTGATTTAACTACGGCCTTAGGGTATAATGGTAGTGCTTCAGATGCAAAATGCGAAGCGATTGAAATTGATGGTGAAATTACAATTGCTAGTAAAGTCGATTTTGGTGATCGGACTTTAATTATTGGAGAGAATGGAAAGGTTACAGTAAATGGTGGGGAATTAGTATTTACTAATACAACTACAACCCAATTTGTAACTGGTTCTAATATGCCAAGAAATTATGCCATAGTTTTAAAAGGAGCTAATTCAGCTTTAAATATTACTAATGGTGGTAAAGTAAATATTACAGGAAACTATACTACAAGTAGTACATCTAACACAGGAGGTATTACTGGTTATAATGGATCAGCATACTATCAAGGAACTGTAACTGTAAGTGGCGAAGGTTCAGCATTAAATATCACCAAAATGGAATGTGGTATGCAAGGGCTTAATAAGCTAGATATTAAAGATAATGGTTCTGTAAAAGTAACAAATAGTATGGGATTTGGTATTACTGGAGATAAAGATATTACATTAAATAATGGTAATTTAACTGTTACTAATGGGGTATCAGGAGTTAAAGGTAAAATTACTTCAGAGGGTGATTCAACTATAACTGTAACTGGTAATACTAGTACTGGTATTACTTTAGTGGGAGATTCAAATATTGGAGGTACTACTAAGGTTAATGCAACAGGTAATGCAACATCAAGTGGAAAAGATATTTCTTTAGATGGAAATGCAATTATTAGTAGTTCTGCCAATGTGACTGCTACTAAGATTGGTTCAGTTCCAGGAGAAAATAATAAACTAACTGTAACTGGTGCTGGTGTTGTATTTGAATATGAAACAGTTGATGAATCAGCTGGAGCAAACGTAGACTTTACTCAAGGTGTTGTCATTAACAATAATACAATAACTGTTAAAGGAGATGTATCCGCTAATAATATTAATGTTGCTAAAGGTCAAGAATTAGTTATTGAAGAAGATGCTGATGCAACAAAATTAACTATTAGTGCTGAAGAAGGAGCTATTTTACTTAATAAATCAGCTAAAGCAGTAAATGTTAAAGTTGGCGATGATAACCTTACATTAGTTAAAAATAATAGTAATACTTCAAGTACTGTTGAAACTATTAAAATTACTTTGGTAGATGTTGATGGAGAAGAAATTGAATCATTTGAAGTTCTTAAAGGTAAAGCTTTAAAAGATATAGCTTTAGATGAATATAGAGATTCTAATATTATTAAACAATTCTTAATGGGTAAGAAAACTATTGATCTTAATGATAAGACACCACTTAATGCTGATACTAAAATTACAGTAGTTTATAAAGATGTTTATACCGTTACTATAGAAGTTGATGGTGAAGCTGAGGATATGGGCTTCTGGGAAGGTTCAACTGTTAAAGACATTGAAGAAATGTTAAGTATGTCAGGTGTAGAATTCCTTAAAATAACTGATAAAGATGGTAAAGAATTAAAATCTGATGTAAAACTTACTGATGGTATGTATGTTAAAGTTGTTAGTATTGAAGCTGTTGAAACTTTAGATCCAGTTATGAGTTATGTAAGTTTAGGATTAATTAGTTTAGGAACTTTAGGTTTTACAATAAGAAAAACATTAAAAAGAAACTAATTAAATGGTAAATTAAGGCAATCTAATTAAAGGTTGTCTTTTTATTTTGGGCTGTTAAGATTTTTTGAAAATGTCAGTTTTTGTATTTTGCGATGCAAGTGAATTAGTAACAAATAAAGACGAGCTTTATTTGTGAAAATATTATGATTAATGAAATCTAAAAAGCAAGGGTCAAGATGAACTCAACTATGTTTCGCCCTTGCTTTTAATCTTTCATCTCTTTCTCTTATAAGCTGTTCTAATATCTTTTAATCATCAATTCTTTTTTGCTCTCTTTTAACAGGATCACTTCTATGACCTTCAATATGTCTTTTGAATATTCTACTAAATTAGGATTAAATACACCTTGCCATACTTCAACAGTTGTTCCGAAGATATATTCTATCATATGATAGTACTGACATTTTCAAAAAATCTTGTACTGACATTTTCAAAAAGGATTAACACTTTTTATTTTGGGCTTGACTAATTGGGAGTTTTATGCATATAATATACGTATAAATATTTCTTAATATTTATTGGAAGAAAGGAGACATTATAATATGAAGAAATTATTATCTTTTAAAGCTGTTACTGGTTTAGTTTTAACATCGGGATTAGTGGCAACAGGAGCATATATAGTTGCTGTAAATAATGATAATGTAAATAAAGCTTATACTAGTGTGGTAGATAAAGGAAATACTTTAAGTTATGCTGAAAAGACAGTTGAAGAAGCACAAAAAGAAGTAGAACAAGCTGAAGAAAAGGTAGAAAAAACTAAAGAAGAAGTTGTGAAAGCGGAAAAATCAGTTTTAGCGGCTCAAGAGAAGTTTGAAAAGGCAGAGGCAACAGTTAAGGAAGCCAAAGCCAAAGAAGAAACTGCTCAAAAAGAGGTAATTAGAGCGACTGAAGCTAAAAAAGCGGCTGAAGCCGAATTAAAATCAGCTAAGAATGAAACTGAAAAACAAGCAGCGATGGCTAAAATTGAAAAAGCCGAAGAAGAAGTTAGACAAGCAACAAAAGCTAAGGAAGAAGCTCAAGCAGAAGTAGAGGCTGCTAATAGAGCGGCGGCTAAAGCGGCTGAGGAGAAAAGAATCGCTGATGAAGCTAAGAAAGCGGCCGAAGAAGCTGCTAAAAAAGCCCAAGATGAAAAAGCAAAAGCTGAAGCTGAACAATTGAGAGTTCAAGAAGAGCAGGCAAAAAAAGAAAAGGAAAAAGAAGAAGCAGAACAATCTGTAAGTAGTTTACCACAATGGGCATTAGATGCGGCTGCTAGAGCTGAAGAAGCTAACAATAAAGCATACGAAGAGTTACTTAAAACCCAAAAAGAAGCCGGAGATGCAGCTAAAGCTGAAAGAGCTGCCAAAGTGGAAGCAGAAGCGGCTCAGGCTGAAGCGGATGCCGAAGCTAGAAGACAAAGAGAATCGGAAGATAGTTTAAAACAAGCGGAAGCTAATAAACAAAATGCAACAGAAGAAAAGAAAACACAAGAAGAAACAAGTAAGCCTAAACAAGTATTTAAATTATCAGCTTCTGAAAGAGCGAAAATTGTTTCTACGAATCGGACGATTGCTTCAATACCAACTATTACTTTAAAAGATACGATTGGAGTTACATCTAATTCATATTTAACATTAAATGGAATAGATAATGAAACATTAAAGAAATATGGTGTTGATGGAAGAGGACTTATTTGGTTTGCACGCTTTACATGTAATACAACTTATTGTGTAGGATTTGATGGAGGAAAAAGTGCTGTTAATGTAGGTAGACGGGCTGATACATCAAGTATTGAAATGACAGCGCCTGATGCAAGAGATGGGTTTAAGTTTGTTGGTTGGAAACCTATTGATCCTGAAATTTATGTTAGAGATGGTGTAACAATTACAGTTCCAGCATTTGAAGCTTTATATGAGTCAGAAGATTAATAAATAAAAGTAAAATATTATTTTAAAAATAAAAAGTTCTCATCGAGTTTTGATGGGAATTTTTTTCATGATTTTTGAAAGATTTATTTTCTTGACGTCTATTTGTATTTTTGATATTGACGAAGGGGGGGGGTTATATGTTATAATGGCTTTAAGAAAGGAGAAAGGTTTTGTTTAAAGCAATTAATTTTAGAAAGGAAGAATGATATTATGAAAAAATTAAAATTATTTGTAATGACATTTGTTGCTATGTTTGTAGCAGTAGTAACAGTTAATGCTGCAAATGTTGGAGTTTATGGAAATCCTGCTAAAACTGCGGCTGAGATTGTTGAAGCTCTTGGTGGAGATAGTTATGCCGAGGCTAGTGGTAATACTGTAACTTTAAAACAATCTATTGATAATTTTCCTGATTTATTTATCGGTTCAACTTCAGAGCCTATAATTCTTGATTTAGGAAGTTATAATATTAAGTTACAAGATGATTGTCAAATAGCGTTATGGGGGGATGCTAACTTAACAATTAAAGGAACAGGCTCAATTTCTAATAATAGAGAATATCCTACAATACAATTATATGCAACTGGTAACTATTTAACTGTTGATGGACCTACAATTGAAAATAAATATACTACAGCTATAGGGCCAGGTGGATTAATTACTGGAGGAGCTATTGGATCTGATCTTAATACTAGTGCTCAAAATGATAAAGCTAATACGATAGAAATAAAAAGTGGTATAGTAAAAGGTACACAAGGTATTAACCTTAATACAAATGGAACTGGAAAATTAATAGTTTCTGGTGGAACTATAGAAGGTACAGTTGGAGCAGCTGTGGTTGTAAATGGTAACACAACTGGAAATGTTAATGCGACAATTACTGGGGGAACAATTAAATCAAATGATAATGACGGAATTGGACTTGCAGTACATGGAAGAACGATAACAACTGTTGATGGTGGTAAATTTACAGGTTGGGCTGGAATTTATGCGACTAGCAATGGTGATATTACCATAAATAAGGCTGAAGTTACTGGGACTCAATATGGTGTTGATGGCGTTGATAATTCTACAATAGTTATTAATGGTGGAAATATAACTGGAGCAGAAGCAGGTGTTTACTCTCAAGGGAAAACAGTTGATGTTAAAAATGGTACTATTGATGGTAGATATGGTGTAGTTGCTTATGATGGTGTTAAGACTACTATTAGTGGTGGAGAAATTACTGGTGATGCGGCAGCAGTTGCTGGTAACGGATCTGATCCAAGTGCGGATACAACAATTAATGTTACTGGTGGAAGCCTAAAAGGTGGTATTGTTGGTATTTATCATCCTCAAAAAGGAAAACTAAATATTTCAGGAGATGCGATAATTGAAGGAAAATCTGGTATTGTTGCTCGTCAAGGAGATGTTGCAATTACTGGTGGTAAAATAAAAGCAACCGGAACTGGTGATAATATAACTATTGGTGATGCTAAAGATGAAGGCGATACAAGTGGCAGAGTGCAATTACCTAGTGGTGTTGCGGTAATAGTTGATAATACAGAAGCAGGTTATGAAGATGAGGCCAAAGTTACAATTGATGGAGGAGAATTTGAAAGTAAAAAAGAACCACTTTTAACTTATGGTGATGAAGAAAATTTAAATAAAGATATTATTGTAACCTTTGGAAGTTTTGATCAAGATGTTGCTTTAAAATATTTAGATACTGATGTAGAACAATCTGAAAATGGGGTAGTTGGTAAAGTTAGTGATATTACATTTGATAAACCTAAAAGTGGTAGTATTAAATTACCTAAAAATGCGGCTAAAGGAGAAAGTGTAATGGCTACTGTTACTCCAGATAAAGGTTATGAAATTGCAGAAATTAAAATTTTAAATGAGGCTGGAGAAGAATTACCATTTGAAGCTATTAAAACTGGATTTATATTTACAATGCCAGAAGGTGCTGTAACTGTTAAAGTATCATTTAAAAAAGTTCAATATGATATTGTAGTTGAAGAAGATGGTAAAGAGAGTACTTTAACGACTGATGCTGGAACAACTTTAAAAGATTTATTAGATAATTATAAAGGAGCCACAGGATTTAAAGATAAAGATGGTAAAGATTTAGATTTAGATACACCTGTTCAAGATGGTATGTATTTAGTTGTAGTAAAGGAATCACCTAATACACTTGATAATATATTAACATATATAAGTGTAGCTGTATTAAGTTTAGGTTTTGTTGGTTTTACAACAAGAAAAGTATTAAAAAGAAACTAATAAAATTAATTTAAGGCAATCTAATTAAAAGGTTGTCTTTTTTGATGTATAATTTTAGATTCAATATTGACGTGGGGGGGGGGTATTATGTTACAATGGATTTAAGAAAGGAGAAAATTTTGTTTAAAGCAAACAATTAATTTTAGAAAGGAAGAATGATATTATGAAAAAATTAAAATTATTTGTAATGACATTTGTTGCTATGTTTGTAGCAGTAGTAACAGTTAATGCAACAGGTTTAACTTTAAGTAATGGTGGTTTAGATGCAAATTTACTTAAGGTTGAAGATATTTCTGTTGGTGATGATTATGCAGCAAAAGTAACTGTTAAAGTTAATCAAGATACTATTGATTCAATTTTAGCTCAAACACCAGGATACGGATCAGGTGAGGTTGGCAAAGCTAGTTTAGGTATATTCTATGTTAGTGTAGCACCTACTGGTTTAACAAAGGAAAATAAAACTTTAGATAAACATTATGCTTATACATCTGATTCTTGTGATATCGAATGTGCAAAAGCCCAAGCTAAAGCTAATGCTGATGCTCAAAGCAAAGGAACTGAACATGATGATAATATTCCGGCTTGGACGTTAGGTGTTCAAATTCAATATAATAAAGATGGTGTTTGGACTACAATAACTGATTTAAGTAATGGTGGCACAAGTATTGGTGATAAAATAAAAGATTTAACTGGAAAAAGTGATGTTGATGATTTAGTATATGGTGAAGACTATATTTTTACAGTACCAGAAAGTGATACTATTTGGGTATGGAGATTATCTGATTCAGGTAGTGTTGATAGTAATGTTTCTTATACTTATGTAAGAGTTACTTATGATATTGAATTTCCAATAACTGCTTCAAATGGTGAAAGATCTTATTATTATTTAACTATGGAACAAGCATTAGAGGAAGCTAGTAAAACAGGTGTAGATAATATTGTTATTAATAATGATACTACAGTTAATGATGATGTTGATATTCCAGTAGGTATGACAATTAAAACTAATGGTAGTGCTAAACTTGAATTTAAAGGAAATGTTACATTAGAAAGTGGTGCTACTATAAGTGGTACTAATGTAGTTTATGCACCTGATAAAGTTGTTAAATATGCTGTAAATATAGAAAAGACTGAAAATGGTACAGTTTCAACTGATAAAGCTGTAGCTAAAAAAGGTGAAGAAGTAACAATTACTTATAAAGGTAATGAAGGTTATAAAGCTATTGAAGTTATAGTAACTGATGCAAATGGTAAGGATGTTCCTGTTAAAGTAAATAAATTTACAATGCCTGATAGTGAAGTAACAGTTAAAGTAATTTTTGAAAAAATACAATATGATATTGTAGTTGAAGAAGATGGTAAAGAAACTACTTTAACAGTTGATGCTGGTACTACTTTAGCAGATTTATTAGAAAATTACAAAGATGCAACTGGATTTAAAAATAAAGATGGTAAAAATTTAGATTTAGATACTTTAGTTGAAGCTGATATGCATTTAGTAGTTGTAAAAGAAGCACCGGAAACATTAGATAATATCTTAACTTATGTAGGTATGGCAATAATTAGTTTAGGAGTAGTTGGTTTTACAACAAGAAAAGCTTTAAAAAGAAACTAATAAAATAATAAATTAAGGCAATCTGATTTAAAGATTGTCTTTTTTGTTGTAAACCTTTGGCTTTGATATTGACGTGGGGGGGGGGTATTATGTTACAATGTTTAGTAGAAGGAGGAAAGATTTATGATAAATCTCAAAAGAATATCAGGAATAATTGGTATATCTATCGCAGCTTTTGGATTTACAGGTATGGCTAAAGCCGATGATGCTTGGACGACTTTAAAAAATTGCTTAGAGCAAGGCGAAAGTACTGTTTGTACATTAACTGGTGATGTTACTTCAAATAGTGATGTTACTATTAAAACTACTAAGGAATTAAATTTAGGTGGTTATACTTTAACATTGGAGGGTAATAATCGTTTAATATTAGATGTTAATGAAAGTACATCAAAAGGTGCTCTAACTATTAAAGGAAATGGTGGTAAAATTGAGACTGCTACAGAAAGTACAATTGTTACAGTTAGAAAGGGAACTAGTTTAGTTGTAGAAAGTGGTGTTACACTTACTTCAACAGCTCCTGATAATGTATCTTCAATAGGTATTTGGGGATCAAATGATACTAATACTAAAACATCTGTTGTAATTAAAGAGGGTGCAATTATAAATGGTAACATAAATGTTGCAGCTAGTAATGATGCTACATACGCAAATGGCGTAACTGTAGATATTGCTGGTACAGTTAATACTACTAATTCTGATGCGGTTTCTGTAGATGGTAGAATTAAAAAAGATGGTACTACTGATGCAACTGTGCCTAAAGTTATAATTAGAGATACTGCTGAAATTACAAGTGAAAATGGTGTTGCTCTTTATGGTGCTGGTTATGCTGACTGGACTATTGAAGGTGGAACTATTACAGGACGTGAAGCTTTAGGTGTTAAATCTGGTGCTTATAATATTAAAGGTGGTATTTTCACTGGTACTGGGGAATATGATGATGATCCTGAACCTAACGGAAGCGGAAGTGAACCTACTGGAGCAGCAATAAGTATTACTGATACATATGCTAGTAAAAATGGTAAAGTTAAAATGAATATTACTGGCGGTGAATTCTATAGTGCTAATGGTGTTGCTTTATTTGAATTTAGTACTACTAGTACAGCTGTAGAAGAATTTGCAGTTACTGGAGGATACTTTGAAGGTGCTGAAGGTTCAGCTATAATTAATAATGCAACTGAGTCAGTATTCAAAAATAAAATTACCGGTGGCTCTTTTGCGGATATTGTAAGTGAAGGTTTAATTAAAGAAGGTTCTAAAGCTGAAGAATTAGATTATACAGCTATAGAAAAAGCTTTAGCAAATTTACAAAAAGTTTCTAAAGAAATTGAAGATTTAGATAGTGTATATACTGAAGATTATAAGTATAATAAAGCTGAGGAAAAAGTAACTAACAAAATTAATGCAATTGCTTTAAAATATGATAAATTTGATTTTGATAAGCAACCTAAAACTCAAGCTGAAATTGAAGAGTATGCTAATGCTATGCAAGGCCTTGCTGATGAAATGACTTTAGCTTTACAAGAATTACAAGCTGCTAAAAATGTAGTAACACTTACAGTAGTAGTTAAAGATGGGGATAAAGTTAAAGAAACTAGAGATTATGAATTTGATAAAAAAGCATCATTAAATGATCTTAAAAAAGCTGCGAAAGAAGATTATGATATTGTAAAATTCTTAGATAAAGATGGTAAAGAAATTACCGATTTAGATAAGAAGTATACTGAAGATACTGAAGTTACTGTTGTTCTTGGTAGCCCAGAAACTGGAGATAATATCTTAACATTTGTGGGTGTTGGAGCAATAAGTGTTTTAGGTCTTGGATTTGCTTTAAAGAAAAGATTTACTAACTAAGAGTAAGATCTAAAGAGAGGTTTCAAAGCTTCTCTTTTTTTGTGCTTAAAAGTGACATTTTTTATTGACTTGGGGGGGGGGTTATATGGTATAATTTTTTTAGTAGAATAATAAATAAAAAATAGTTATCTAATATTGTTTGTTATGAGTTAATTTTATAATAAAGGAGTTGAGTTAGAATGGAGTTGTTGTACATTTTAAACGAAGCTAGGTTTAAAATGTTTTTTTTGAATAGCAAGTTAGAAAGGAAGTATATAAAATGATGGAAAAGGTATCCGATAATAAAATTTTAATTGGAATTATTTTGGGAATATTATTACTTTGTATAATTTTAATATTTTTAATTAAAGGTTGTACAGTAAAAGAATATGTGGTTACTTTTGAGAGTAATGGAGGTACAGCTGTTGCTAGTGTAAAAGTGCGAGCTCATGAGCAAGTTTCAAAGCCAAAAGATCCGGTAAAAGAAGGTTATAATTTTTTAGGTTGGTACACTGATAAAGAGTTAAAGAAAGAATTTAATTTTAATAGTGAAATAACTAATGATATTACTTTATATGCCGGATGGAGTGCATTAGAAAAATTAGAGCTAAATGTTACAAGTTTAAATATTTTAATTGATAAAGAAGAAAAAATAGATGTAATTAGTTTACCTTCAGGAGTTAGTCTTGATCAATTTGTTTGGACATCAAGTAATGATAAAATAGTTACTATGCTTGAAAATGGGAAGATTAAAGCTTTAAGTGAAGGTGAAGCTATAATAACTATAAAAACTAAAGATGGGAAATATACAGCTACTTGCAAAGTTAAAGTTACAAAAGAAAAGATTGATGCTGAAAGTGTTACGATTAACGGTTATGAAGAGGTAACGATTGGGGATACGATAATATTGCAAGCTATAGTAAAACCTGATGAAGCTACCGATAAAAATGTAACATGGACAAGTAGTAATCAGTATGTCGCAACTGTAGATAGTTATGGAAGAGTAACAGGAAGAAGTGAAGGAACAGTAGTAATAAGTGCTACTACTAGTAATGGTAAAAAGTCTTCGAAAACTATAACTGTGAAAAAAGCACCAGTCATAAATGTTACAGGAGTATCTATAAATGGGGATAAAGAAGTATATGTTGGAGATACAATTAAATTAGAGGCTGTAATAAAGCCAGGTAATGCGACAAATAAAAATGTATCATGGTCTAGTAGTGATAGTAATATAGCTACAGTTGATCAAAATGGTCGAGTAACTGGGAAAAATACTGGTACTGTTAAAATTACGGTAAAAACAGAAGACGGTGGTAAAACTGCTAGTAAAGAAATAAGTGTTAAGAAAAAATCTAATCCTAAACCAACTGTAGTGGAAGTAAAAAGCGTTAAAATAACAGGAAGCAGTGAAATGTATGTGGGAGATACTGTAAGTTTAAAAGTGACAATTAATCCTAGTAATGCAACAGATAAGACGGTTACTTGGAGTATTACTAATGGAAGTGGCAATGCTAGTATAACGCAAAATGGTAAAGTAACAGCAAACAAAGTAGGAACGGTTACTGTAAAAGTTACGAGCAAAAATGGAAAAACTGATACCCATACAATAACGATTAAAGAAAAACCAGCCACATATGTTCTTAAATTGCGAAAAATTGATAATGAATTGCATTCAACTATTCAATATGAGGGAATTATTTATAAGAATGGTTCTCCAATCAATGATAGTGATTATAAAACAATTCTTTATAATGGTACAGAGCGTACTTTTAAAGGAAATAATAAGTATATTACTAATGTAAATTTAAATGTACGTAATGCAACAATTTATTTAAGTGACGGGACAGAGGCTAATGTTACAGTCGAATATAGTTAAAAAGGAGTAGAATTATGAAAAATAAATATTGTAAATTATTGATTATCTTGTTTATGAGTTTCTTCGTATCAATTTTTCAAGTAAATGCAAGAGAAGTAAATTTAGAAGAATTAGGAGATGTAATTGATTCACTTGTTCCTAATGCTGATGAAGCATTAATAATTGGCGAATATGTTTTTACAAGCGAGCATAAAATAAATATTCAAGATATAATATTAGCAGCGAATAAGAGTAAAAATGGAATTCCTTCAGCTGGTGATACAGATTATAGTAAAATGACTATTTATAGATTAAAAGTAAAATACGCAAATCATGAGCGAGCTGGTTGGGAAGTAACTACACCATTTTTAGGAACAGATAGTATAAAGTTAGATGCAAGTCAAAAGATTAACATACGATATGTTGATTATAAATATGTAAAAGAACTTTATAAAGTAGAATTTGAATTAGATGAAGGTTCATTTAAAGATGGAAAAGATCATATTTATGTTGAAGAAAATGGAAAAATAGATAGAAATCTAATTACGGGTGAAAATGCTCCTACAAGAGAGGAAAAGAGATTCAAAGAATGGATTAAAACTGAAGATGGCAATGGAACTTGGGATTTTGATAGTGACACTGTTACTAAAAATATAAAATTAAAAGCAACTTGGTATGATGAAGTTAATACAGATAATCTTATAAATACAGCTAAAGAGACAATTAATAAAAATACTAAGACAAATGGCTATTATTATGATGTTGACTTTAAAGATGGAGTAATAACATTTAATGTTTATGACTTAAATAAGAAAAATAGTGAAATATCTAATACGGGGTTAATTGGTGATATTGTTAATATAGTAAATGCTCAAAACGTTACGTCATTAACTATTTCTAATGGTACGGAAAGTGTTGAATTTGATGATGATGACGTAAGTGGGGGTGCGGGACCATTATCGCCAGCATGGCAACAATTTGCATTATTACTATGTAAATTAACAGGAATTGAAGTACGTGATGGGACTGATGCTTTAACAAAGTTTAAAAATGTAACTTTGGGAGATTTAGTTAATATCAAGGATAAGCTTACTTTAACTATAAAAGTGGATGATAAGAATGCTCGTTCCCAAAATGATAAAATTGAAGAACAGTACGATATAAAATTTGCTTATACTTCACAAGCGGAAATAGATAAAACTATTCCTGAAAAAGGATTACAAGAGTTAAAAGAACTTAATTATACACCGGAGGATACATATAAAATTGAAAAAAATGAAGATGGCTATAAGATTAGTGGCTATATAACAGAACAAAAAGGTGTAAAAGGCTTTGGAAGTAGTCCATCAAATTATTATTTTGCATTTACACTAACTTTAAATGATGGTATAAATGAAGTAAATGTTAAACTTCCTAAAGGACCTGGTGATGGAGATGAATATAATGTAGCTACAAAAAGTGATTTTACAGATAATAAGCTAACATTATTGATGGAAGTTGAAGAAAAAGAGGTAACAAAATATCGGGATATTATTATTGAAATTGATGGGGTTCCAACTAAAATAAGAATAGATTTCAGCGAATTAAAGTGTCGTAAAGCATCAACTTTTACAATTGATAATATAGATGATAGTAGCGATCCATTTAATACACCTTATGGTTGGGAAGCAAAAGATGGATATAAAACTACATTTAGTAAGATAAATGATAATCCTCAAAAATTAGAAGTTACGGGATTATTACCAATTTTTGACAATAATGACTGGAATAGTGATCCATTTAATACGGGATATGGTCCATATTATTTAGGATTTATAATTAAATTAGATGAAAAATTACCTGTTAGTGAAAATAAAGATAATATAATTGTTAAATTTCTTCATGGTGATGAGGAAGAAACAACTGATAATTCTTCTAATGGAAAAGCTATTACAAGTAAAGATTTTGATGGATCTAAGATAATGTATGTACTTAAATATATTAATCCTAAAGATAATAATAAAACATTTGAAATTAAAGTTGATTTAGATGGAACTGATGAAGAATATGGAGAATATTCAATTACAATTAATTGGAGTAAACTAAAATTTCAGGGAGATTCAAATTCTGGTAGTGATTATGAACCAGTTAAAGAAAATGAATTAAATGAAATAGATAAGCAAACATTAGAAAATAGTTGGCATTTTGATTTTAGTAAGGTTGATGTTAAATATTCAACTGGAATGCAAGAAGAAACTGGAAGCTATCATAATGGTTTAACTGGTACGGTAAAGGAACAAACTTTAGATCCAGCAGCTGGATTTAGTGAAGATGAAGGATATTATGTTCCTGTAAAAATTACAGTTCCTATTGATGATTTACCAGCAGAATATCATAATAAATGGACTATCAGTTTAAAAGATAGCGAAGGCAATTATGTTGAAAAACATCCATCACCAACTGATTATGAAAATGGATATATTATTGTGTTATTTAAAATGAAAGATGGTAATCAAGGTATTCATTATAAAATAGATTATGATGGCAATGCCGATAAAGAATTTTTACCTTCAGAAGAGATAACTATAAATACTACATTTACTTTCTTATCAGAAAATAAAGTAATATTTGAATATTTTGATGAGTCTACTGGAACAGTGCAATCTGAAGCTAAAATTGTATATCAAGGAGAAACTATAGAGTCTTCAATAGCTCCAAGTTTAGATAGTTATAAATATCATAGTCTTGATTATTGGTATGATAAGGAGAAAGGCTCAAGTGTTCAATTTGCTTTTGGATCTGCTAGTACAAATAAAGATGAAGATATTACTTTGAAAGCTCACTATACATTAAATATAGATAAATTCTTAGTTGATGTAGTTGAGGATTTGAAAAATAAAGATAGTCATTTTTCAACAGATTTTTCAGATATTTTCGAAGTTAATCAAGATGGCAATACGATTACATTTAAAGTAAAAGATACAACTACTAAATTAAGTGATATGAATAGAACTTCTATCCCTGGTACTATTGCTTATATTCTTCAAAGAGGAGAAATAAAAGATATCACATTATTTTTCGGGGACAAAAAGGTAGTATTTACTAAGGATGCAAGTAGTTATGAAGTGCAAACAGCTAGTTTAGATCCTATTGGTTCAGCTTTAAAAGAAAAAATTCAAGTTGGAGCACAAGCATTATTTAAAAAAGTTTTAGGTGGCGAAGAAGCTGAAAGTAATATGACTTTAAATAAAATGGCTGTTGAAAATAAAGAGTTTAAATTAATAATTGGTAGTCTTGATGATTCAGTAAAACTTAATGATGAGGTAACAAAAGAATATACATTCAAGTTTGAAACAGATATTGCTCCTGTTCAAAATGAAGCAGAATTAACCGCGGCTTTAGCAAATAAAAGTATTAAAAAAATTCAAATAATGAAAAGCTTCGATGTTGAAAATACATTGGAGGTAAATAATCCGGTTAATATATCTAGTAATGGTGATGCATATACTATTACGGCAAAAAGTGATAAAAATTTAACAAATATTTTTACAATTAAAACTCCAAGTGTTAGTATGGAAAATCTTAAATTAACGGGAGCTAAAGAAGCTATTGTTGTATCTAATGCGGGAGGATTAACATTTAGTAGTCTAGATGTTAGTGATAATACTGAAGCTGGAATTTTAGTAAAAGATACAAGTACAGTAAGTGGTGATAAACTTACTATGAATAATGAGAATTATAATTTGCCGGCAATTAAAACTCCGAAAAATGATAATTCTGTTGTAAATTTAACGATTAATGATAATAAAAAGGCTCAAAAAATAACAAAAGAAAAAATAACACCGGCTACAAAAGGAACTCGTGGAGATACTAAAGCATTTGATGAAGATTATGACTACTATAATTATTATAATAAAGAAGAAAATTCTAAAATTTATAAAATAACTTTCCAAAATGTTGAGGCTGGTTCAAAAGCTTCATTCATAAGGTATGCAATATATGGATCAAATGTAACACCACCAACTGATGAAGGAGAAGTATTTGCATCTTTGAAAAAATTAGAATACAAGGGTCATATTTATAATTTGAAGGGCTACTCTTTAAATTATAACGATACGAAGACAGCTTCTGGAGAGGGAACAAGTTGTGAAATGTCGGCTTCGGTTAAAGAACAAGTAAATGTGACGGGCGATGCAACTTATTATACTGCATTTTGTGTTAGTGTAAAAGAAGGGGCTGAGCATGTTTCTAATGCTGATCAATTTGAAAAAGCATTAGCAAAACCTGAAGTCGATGAAATATACATAAATGAAAATTCTACTATTGATCTAAGTGATAAAATATTAACAATTAATAAATCAATGACTATTATAGGAGATAAAAAAGAAACATCTATTTTAAAAGTTAAAGGAATTAATATTACGGCTGATGAAATATTCTTCCAAAGATTAAATATTCAAGGAAATAGTAGTGATTATTCAGAAAATGGTAATGCGATTATAAATGTCAATATTACTTCAGGGGAAAAAGCTAAATTTACTCTTTGGGATTCTAAAGTAAGTAATATAGGGGCTGGAAATGCAACGTATGGTATTTTAATTAGTCATAGTACTAAAGTAATTGGTGATATAAGATGGAATAGATTTGAAGCTTCTAAAATAGAGAATTATGTTTATCTTAATGGAAATGTAGCGTCTGGAACAGATTTATATCTTAATACTTTTGCTAAAGATGATGCCCAAAGTAGTGGCAAAAATAGTGATGTAATCATGAAGGCTTTTGATACAAATGCTGAAATAAGAAATGCTGCAAATACATTAAGTAGTAATAAATATAATTTAAGATTAGAAAGTGTCGCAAATAATTCGGCTACAATAGTATCACAATCGATGAAAATTGGAGTTAATTATTCTAATGATAGTGATGATTTTAGTAATATAACTGTAAAAACGAAAGATCCATCATTAGTTGATATAAAATATATTAAAGATGATACAGAAACAGAAGAATTAGAAAAAGGCATTAATGTTATTGCGGACACACAGTAAAAATTAAAAACAAGTTTTAAAGGTGTGATAATTGATAATCACACCTTTAAACAATATTGGGGAGGAAATAATGAAAAAAGTTTTATTTATGTTATTATTAATTATGATTTTATGTTTTCCGATAACTTCCTATGCTGTTATAACGAATTCAGAATATAATATTAAAATTAATGTTTTTTATGAAGAAGAATGTGAAGAATGTAAAACTGAAAAAAATTGGCTTGAAGAATATAAAAAAGATAAATTTATAAATGTAGAATATATTAATATTGAAGATTATCCAGATTTATTTAATGATGTTAGAAAAACATTAGATATTAAGAAAAATAAATTACCTCTTGTTATAATTGGTTCTAATTATTTTGTTGGATATGATGATGAAGTAAAAGATAAAATAATGAAAGCTATAGATGCTTATGAAAAAGAAAGTAATTATTGTGATTTAGTAGCTAAAATAGAAAATAAAGAAAATACTAAAGAATGTTTAGAAGAAAATAAAGGAATATATGAAGAAGTTAGTAGTAAATCATATGGATATCTTGTAGTAATTTTAATATTAATTAGTGGAGGCATTTTTATAATTTTAAAAAGGACTAAAAAGTTTTAAATAGTAAAATTAAATAAGATATGTGTAAATTTGATGGCTATATATTGACCTGGGGGGGGGGTATCATGTTATAATCTTTTGTAGAAGGAGGGAGATTATGAAGAATCTCAAAAGAATAAGTGGGTTATTGGTTATAACAGTCATGGCATTTGCATTTACGATGACTGTTAGAGCAGAAGATTCCTTAATTAGTAGTTTTGCTGATTTAAAAACTTGTTTAGAAGATGAAACTGGAAATAAGGTTTGTAAACTTAATGGCGATTTTAGTGAAACAGATGGCGAACCAAGTCCTAGTAGTACAGATATTGTTGTTAAAAATAATATTACTTTGGATTTAAATGGTCATAAGTTAACTTTGAAAAATCGTATTTCAGTTGGTCAAGATACTGATGGGAATAATAGTACAGCAAAGTTTACGATTACTGATACTAGTAGTGTTGGTAATGGTTCTATTGAAAGTAGTGGTATTGCCATAGTAAATGTAAGAGTAGGTTCAACTGTTGATGTAGTTAAGGGAACTTTAAAAACAACAGAAACTGATGATGTTCAAGTCATTTCAGTTTGGGGTGATAAGGCCGCAACAGGAACAAGTACAACAAGTGTAACAATTGGAGAAAATGCAACTTTAATTGGTGAAGTTGGTATTGCTGTATTTAATGACGAAGGAGCAAAAGGTGTAAATGTAACCGTTAATGGGACAATAAAAGCTACTAGATTTGGCTTATATGCTCATGGTAATTTAAAGACTGATGATGATGATAAAGCTCCAGAATTTAATGTTGGTGAAGGAGCTACAATTACTTCTGATGGTCCAGCTATATATGCCGCAGGTTATGCAAAATGGAATATAACTGGTGGAACTATTACTGGTTCTGAAGGTATATCTGCTAAAGCTGGTAATATTAATATTACTGGTGGAGATATAACTGGTAATGGAGAATATAATGGAACTCCAAGAAAAGAGGATAGTGCTGCTGAAAATACTGGTGCTGCTTTAAGTGTAACTAATAGTTATGGAAATGGTAGAGTCACAGTATCTATTTCAGGTGGTAAATTAGTAAGTAAACAAGGAAATGCCGTTATGGAATATAAAACTGATGGTAGTACTGGTACTGCTGTTAAAGGTTTAAATATTAGTGATGGTTACTTTGAAAGTGCTGTAGATAAAGATGCACTTAATATCCAATCTAAAGATGATGCGAATATCAAGAATAAAGTAACTGGTGGTACTTATAATGGTAATGTAGATGAAGCTTTACTTGCAACAAATTCTAAAGCTGAAATTTTGGATTATAGCGAGTTAGAAAAAGCTTATGAAAGTTTCTTAGCTTTAGAAGGTAAAGCAGATGAACTTGATAAGATTAAAGATTATGGTGATGAGTCTGTTCTTAATAAAGCTGAGAAAAAAGTAGTTGAAAAAATTAAAGGATTAGCTGAAGCTTTTAGTAATATATCTTTTGATGAAAGACCTACAACTCAAAAAGCTATTGATGATTATACAGCTTTGATAAATGACTTAGTTGAACAAACTAACTTTGCATTTGATGATTTAGTAGCAGCTGGAAATAGAGTTACTTTCACTTTAGTTATTAAAGATGGTAAAAAAACCATTAAAGAAGATTTTGAGTTAGAAAAAGAAAAAGCTACTTTAAACAATCTTAAAAAGCTTGTTAAAGGTGATTATGATATTGAAAAATTCTTAGATAAAGATGGTAAAGAAATTACAGATTTAGATAAGAAGTATACTGAAGATACTGAAGTTAATGTTGTTCTTAGTAGTCCAGAAACGGGAGATAATATCTTAACATTTGTGGGTGTTGGAGCAATAAGTGTTTTAGGTCTTGGATTTGCTTTAAAGAAAAGATATGCAAGAAACTAATTAATTAAGTTTTTTCTGGAAGTGATGAATAAATTTTCATTACTTCTTTTTTTTGATGTTTAGACGTAAAATTGTAAAAAGATTAATAGCATATATTGACCTGGGGGGGGGGTATTATGCTATAATCTTTGTTAGAAGGAGGGAGATTATGAAGAATCTCAAAAGAATGATGGGGTTATTTGGTGTTACTCTTGCATCTTTAGGATTTGTGAGTGTAGCAAAAGCTGATACTACTGCTTGGGATACTTTTAAAACTTGTATGCAAGATAGTGGTACAAAAAGTTGTACTTTGGATTCGACAGTTGTAGCAGTAAATGAAGAGTTAACTGTTAAAGGTAATATTACACTTGATTTAAATAAAATTGATTTTGAGTTACTTAACAGAATTATACTTGATGATACTGGAAATTTAACAATTAAAAATGGTAATCTTCATAGAGATGATAGAAGTACAATTGTTACAGTTAGAAAGGGAACAACATTAACACTTGAAAATGTTAGTTTAACAGGTATTGATGATAATGTAACAGTTATCGGAATTGTTGGCGCTGATAGTGGTAATGATAAGACTACAGTTAACATTAATGCTAATGCAACTGTAAATGGTACAGTTGGTATTGCTGACAACAATGGTAAAGCTGATGGGGTAGTTTTAAATATACGTGGTACAATTAATGGTAATAACAGTGATGGTGTTACAATTAATGGTAATGTTGGGATATCTACTAATGGACCAGTAGTAAATATTTATGATACCGCTATTATTTCTTCTAATGTTCAAGGTATATATGCCGCTGGATATGGTACTTGGAATATTGAAGGTGGAATGATCTCAGGAAATGAAGGTATAGGTATTAAATCTGGTAAATTTAATATTACTGGAGGATATATATATGGAAACGGAGAATATGTGCCAAATCCAGTTGAAGAGTCTGGAAAGGTTACAGCAACTGGATCAGCTATAAGTATTACAACTAATGAAGCTTATGCTGGAGATGTAGAAATCTCTATAAGTGGTGATACAGAAGTATATAGTACGAATGCTTATGCTATTTATGAAGGACCTACGGGAATAGAAGATACAGCAGTTAAAGAATTTGAAATAAGTGATGGTTATTTTGAAGGTGCAAAAGGTTCTTTAAATATTATTTCTAAAGATAAAGAAGCTTTTAAAAACTCAATTACCGGAGGAGCTTTTACATCACAAATAGACGAATCATTACTTGCGGCAAATTCTAAAGCTGAAGTTTTAAATTTTGATAAACTAAATGAGGCTAGTGAGGAATTTTCTAAAACTTTAGAAGAGGGACACAAATTAGCAGAAAGTTTACAAGATAAAAAATTAAATGCGGCGCAAACTAAAGCATTAAAAAATCTAGAGAAAATATTAAGTAATTATGGGCTTGGTGCTGGTGATTTATTAACTACTCAAGCTGCTATTGATGAAGCAACAGAAGCAACAATTAAATCTACTGAAGAACTAAGCAATGCCATAAAATTAGTTAATGAAGCAAAAGATCTTGTTACATTTACATTAGTAATAGATGATGAAGAAATTTCAATAGAACTTGAGAAAGGTATGACTTTAGGAGATTATAAGAAACTTCTAAAAGATGACTATGATATTGAAAAGTTTGTAGATAAAGACGGAAAAGAACTTAGTCTTGATACAGAAATTACTGAAGGTATGTATTTTGAAGCAATTGTTATTAGTCCAGAAACTGGTGATAATATCTTAACTTATGCTGGTGTAGCTGCTGTTGGAACTTTAGGCTTAGGTATAGCTTTAAAGAAAAGATATGCAAGAAACTAATTAATTAAATTTTTTATGGAAGTGATGAATTAAATTTCATCGCTTCTTTTTTTTGGAATTTAGACGTAAAATTGTAAAAAGGTTAATAGCATATATTGACGTGGGGGGGGGGTATTATGTTATAATCTTTGTTAGAAGGAGGGAGATTATGAAGAATCTCAAAAGAATAATGGGGTTTATGGTTATGGCTATTGCAACTTTTGGATTTACTGGAATGGTAAGTGCCGATGAGATTACATCTTGGGAAACTTTTAAAAGTTGTCTTACTGCTAGTGATGGTGACAAGACTTGTACAGTAGGCGAAGGAACTATTACTGCTGGTACAGAAGATATTACTGTTACGAAAAATATCACTTTAGATTTAGGCGGTAAAACAGTAGAATTAAAAAGTAAAATCACTGTTTCTGATAATGCTAGCTTAACTGTAAGTAATGGTACTTTAGCAAGAAGTGATAGAAGTATTATTATAGTGGCTCAAGCTGGTAGTAAAGTAACACTTGATGAAGGTGCTATTTTAGAAACAAAGACCGGTGATAATGTTTCAACTTTTACTATTTATGGTTCAGACGATACTAGTAAAGAGACAATAGTTAATATTAATGCTGGAGCTACTGTAAAAGGTACAGTTGCAATTTGGGGAAAGGCTGATCCAACAAAAGCTAATGGAGTTACCTTAAATGTTAAAGGAACTATTGATCATCCATTTAATAGTGATGCTTTAACAGTAAATGGAAATGTTAAACAAGATGGAGAAAATGCGCCAGAAATTAACATATTTGAAGGAGCTTTAATAAAAGCTAAAGCTAATGGTGGTCAAGGAATTTATGCAGCTGGTTATGCAAAATGGAATATAACTGGTGGTGAAATCTCTGGTAGAGAAGGTATAGGTATTAAGTCTGGTAAATTTAATATTAAAAATGCGATAATTACTGGTATGGGTGCTTATGTAGAAAACCCTACAGAAAGATCTGGTTATCCGACAGCAACTGGAGCAGGTATAAGTATAACTGCTAATGATACATATGATAAAAAGATTGAAATCACTATAGGTGAAGGAACAGAAGTTTATAGTGAAAATGGTGTTGCTGTATTTGAAACTAAGGCTGATGCCACTGAAACCGCTGTAAATAGTTTTGAGATAACTGGTGGTTATTTTGAAGGAAAAAATGGCTCATTAGCTATTGAAAATAATACTGCTAATGCGTTTAAAAATTCTATTAAAGGTGGTGCTTTTGCTAGTGAAATAGATAGATCATTACTTGCTGAAAACTCAAAAGCCGAAGTATTAAATTATAGTGAATTAGAGAAAGCAAGTAGTGCTTTAGAAAAAGCATTGGCCGAAGTGACAGAAAAAACTGCAGAATATGATGACGATGAAAATCTTAATATTGCTGAAATTAGAGCTCTTCAAGAATTATTAGAAATATTTGAAAAATATTCTAAAATTGAAGAAGGAGAATATAAAAGTCAAGCAGAAATAGATGATGCAGTTGCTACTTTAAATAAAGCAACAAGTGATATTGAAAATGCTTTACAATTCTTAATTGATGCTAAAGATTTAGTAACTTTTATAGTTACAATTGATAATTCTGGTTATGAAGATGTTGTTACTAAAGGAACAACTTTAGCAGATTATAAGAAAAATATAAAAGATGTATATGATGTAGAGAAATTCTTAGATAAAGATGGTAAAGAACTTAGCCTTGATACAGAAATTACTGATGGTATGGAATTACAATTAGTTTTAGTAAGTCCAGAGACTGGTGATAATATTCTAACTTATGTTGGTATTGGTGCTGTAAGTTTAGGTGGTATCGTTCTTGCTCTTAGAAAGAAATTTGTAAGAGAATAAAATAATTTATTAAAAAGCGAGTTGATCGCTTTTTTAGTTTAAGTTTAAGATAAAAATATAGTAAAAAGAATATCTTTAAGATAGAAAATATGATATAATATTAGTACCTTTTAGGGAGGAATCAACAAGATGAGTGATAAAAAAAATAAAAGTAATAAACCAAAAAAGAAAAAACTTAGATTTAAATCTTGGGTATGGATAGTTGTTGCTTTAATTAGTTTAGGAGCCCTTATATATTCTTCTTTACATATATTCCTTTGGAGTAAAGATAATAAAGAAACAAGAGAACAAATTGAGGATTTAGGAGAAATTAAAGTAGAAGAAATACCGGCTGATGATAAAGATGAACTTGTAAATCCGCCAGATGCTTCAGTAGAAGATGATTACTGGAAATATATTAAACTTCCTTTATATAGTGTGGATTTTAACGAGCTAAAGGCTTTAAATAGTGATACGGTTGCATATTTAAAAGTTAATGGAACCACTATTAATTATCCTGTAGTCCAAGCTGAAGATAATAGTTATTATTTAAATAGATCTTTTAATAAAACAATTAATGGGGCTGGATGGGTATTTATGGATTATCGCAATAATATTAAAGATTTAGATGCTAATACTATTATATATGCTCATGGAAGAATGGATACAACAATGTTTGGTTCGCTTAAAAATATTGTTAAAAATAATTGGTATGAAAATACTGATAATTATGTAGTTAACTTATCTACGGAAGCTGAAAATACATTATGGCAAGTATTTTCGGTATATAAAATTAAAACGGAAACTTATTATTTAACAACTAATTTTGGAACAGATGAAGCTCAACAAAAGTTTTTAGATACTTTAAAGGGTAGAAGTATATATGATTTTAAAACAACTGTCCAAGCTGGAGATAAAATACTTACTTTATCGACTTGTTATAATGATCAAGAAAAAGTAGTATTACATGCCAAACTAATTAAAAGACAAGCAAGATAAGTTTCAAGAAATGTTAATGGTTTTCCATTAGCTTTTTTAAATTTAGCACTAATAATAAATTGTTTTATATTTTAAGGCCGTTTATTGACTTAGATTTTTTCTTATGATACAATTTATTTATTGATAAATTAAATGACTAAAATAGCGATGTAATTTATTACTTGGAGAATATATAGTCCGATTAAGGAGTATGATTTATGGCTTTAATTAAATGCAAGGAATGTGGGAAAGAATTTAGTGACAAAGCAAGGGTGTGCCCTAATTGTGGTTATCCTTTAAAAAGAGAAAAAGCCAAAGAGAAGGGAAAAAAATTGCTCTTTCAAACTACTCAGAAAGGTTTAATATTATTAGGGGTAGTATGTATAGGAATGGTGATACTATTTTCAGGAAAGCTATTAGTTAAGCGTTCAGAATTAAAAAAAGAACAAGAGATTATTGCAAAATATACAGGGGGAAATATAACTAATATTGTAAATAAAGTATGGAAGACGAAGCATGATAATTATTATGAAACTTATGAATTTAAAGATAATTATTCTTGTAATTATTATAAAAGTGGTTATACTTTTGAATTTAATGGCGAGACATTACCTTCTTTTGAAGTGATGGAAAGTTATTATTATAAAGTAGAAGAAAGAGAAGAGGGAAAATTAACAATTACAGTTTTTGATATTGATTTTGATACTGAAAATATAAGTCCAATTGAAACATTGAATTATTTTCCGGCGACTACAAGTGATATTTTATATTTTAATGAAAATATGTATGGGGATGACAATGATATGTTTTTACCTGATGATAAACCTTATTATGAAAATCTTAATGATTAAAATGAGTAGTTTAAAGACTACTTTGCTAAAACAGGTAATTTAATACTTGTTTTTTTATATAATATATAGTAAAATAATCTCGGCAAATAAATTGCAAATACACATTAATGGGGAGTTTTACTTCGAGTGCTAAATTAATAGTGGAGTAAAGTGATGAACCATTAAGAGGTAAAAACGAAAGGATGGGATGATTTATGGCCGTTGTTTCTATGAGTTATTTATTAGAAGCAGGAGTTCACTTTGGACATCAAACTAAAAGATGGAATCCAAAGATGAAAGAGTATATTTTCGGGGCAAGAGAAGATATTTATATTATTGACCTTGAAAAAACAACAAAAAAATTAGAGGAAGCTTATGAAGCTGTTAAAGCAATTGCCCAAAATGGTGGAACTTTCTTATTTGTAGGAACGAAAAAACAAGCGCAAGATGCTTCAAAAGAAGAAGCTTTAAGAAGTAATTCTTACTATGTTACTGAAAGATGGTTAGGGGGAACTTTAACAAACTTTAGAACAATTAGAAGAAGAGTTAAACGTCTAGAAGAAATTGAAGAAATGGAAAAAAGTGGTAAATTTGAGTTGTTACCAAAGAAAGAAGTTATTGGTCTTAAAAAAGAATACGAAAAACTTAATAAAATATTAAGTGGTATTAGAGATATGGCTAAACTTCCAAATGCTTTAATTATAGTTGACCCTAAAAAGGAAATTAATGCAATTAGAGAAGCAAGAGAACTTAGAATTCCGGTTATTGGAATTGTTGATACAAATTGTGACCCTGATGATGTTGATTATGTAATTCCAGGTAATGATGATGCTGTTCGGAGTGTTAAAGTTATTCTTGGAGTAATTAATAATGCAATATGTGAAGCCCGTGGTTTAGAAATGGTTGATTATTTATCTGAAGAAGATAAAAAAGCCAAAAGTGAACCAAAAACAATGGATGAACTTATCAAAGAAGAACCTAAAGATATGAAAAAGGTTGATATAGGGGAAGAAGTAAAAAAAGATAAGGAAACTAAAAATAAAGAAGAAGTTAAAGAAGAAAAAGTAGAGAATAAAGAAGAAAGCAAAGAAGATTATAGTAAAATGACTTTAGCAGAACTTAAGGGAATTGCTAAAGAAAAAGGAATAAAAGGTTATTCATCAATGAAGAAAGATGAATTAATTGAAAATTTAAAATAGTGAAGAGGAGGAACGAAGATGGAAGTTACAGCGAGTATGGTTAAAGACTTAAGAGAAATGACCGGAGCGGGTATGATGGATTGCAAAAAAGCTTTAGCCGAAACTAATGGTAATATGGATGAAGCAATTCAATGGTTAAGAGAAAAAGGAATTGCCAAAAGTGCTAAAAAAGAATCAAGAATAGCCGCTGAAGGACTTGCTAATATTTATATAGATGGCAATAAAGCCGTTATTTTAGAAGTAAATAGTGAAACAGACTTTGTTAGTAAAAATGAAGAATTTACAAGTATGATTGATACGATTGGTAACACTATTTTAAAAAGTGATGCTAAAGATTTAGAAGAAGCTAATAATCTTAAATGTGAAGAGGGTACAATTCATGATTTAATAGTAGCTAAAACAGCCAAGATTGGGGAAAAATTAAGTTTAAGAAGAATAGCCATAGTAAATAAAAATGATGATGAAGTTTTTGGAGCTTATTTACATATGGGTGGTAAAATTGCCGTATTAAGTGTGATAAAAGGAGCAAATCCTGAAGTAGCTAAAGATGTATCAATGCAAGCAGCAGCAATGAGACCACAATATGTATTTGCAAGTGATGTACCCGAAGAAGTATTAGATAAGGAAAGAGCAGTACAAAAAGAACTAGCTATGTCTGAAGGCAAACCAGCCGAAATTGCCGATAAAATGGTCGAAGGACGAATTAAAAAATACTTAAAAGAAATATGTCTTGCGGAACAAGTATTTGTTAAAGATAATGATTTATCAGTACAAGATTATGTAAAGAAAAATAATGGAGAAATTATTTCAATGATTCGTTTTGAAGTTGGCGAAGGTATGGAAAAAAGAAGTGAAAACTTTGCTGAAGAAGTTATGAATCAAGTTAAAGGGAACTAAATTTAGTTCTTTTTTATTGCGTTAATTTATTTTTAGCGATACAATTTAAGGGTTGGAGGTTTTAAAATGACAGAAGAACAAAGAAAATTATTTTTAGCAGAAACTAAAGAAGAAAGAGAAAAATTAAGTAAAGAAAAAGAAGAGTTAGAATTATTAAAACAAAATGAAGTAGTTAAAAAATATATTGCTTTAAAAGAAATAATTGATGCTAAAAAGCAGGCTTTACCTCAAGAATTTTTAAGAACACTTAATGGAGTAATGCAAGATAATTGTAATCATGATATTTATCTTTTTGTAGGTTATGCTTTTAGGGAAGAAGGGAAATGGGTTGATTCTTCATATTTACTTGGAAGTTATAAGCATTATGTTTGTTTAGATTGTATGCAAGATGTTTATATTAGAAGAAGAGGAACTATAGAATTTGAAGAAAAAAATATGGTTATATATTTGCCAGGAGATTATTTTGATATTATGGAAAGAGATATTATTAATTTAAGAAAAGAATATATTAATTATATGCTTCAGGGAGATACAACAAGTGATGCTTATAAAAAAATTAGAAAGAAAAGTATTTGACACTTATTTAACAAAAATAGTTAGTTTTACTTAATATAAAGAATAATTAATGTTATAATATCTTTAGAGGTTTTAAATATGAATAAGGGTATTAAAAGAACTTTACAGAGTATATTATTTATTTTAATAATAATTGCTTTTATTTATGTAGGTAATAAAGATTTTAGTGATAAAACAAATGATGATAATACAAAGTTTGATCATGATTATTCATTAGTAAGTAAAGATAATGTTTTTAGTTATGTAAATGCAAATGAAGTATATACAATACTTAAGAATGGATCAGGGATAATATTTATGGGATATCCAGCGAATGAGTGGAGTGGATATTATGCCAAAATGATTAATGATGCGGCTCAAGAACTTAAAATTGAAAAAGTATATTACTATGATTTTAAAGAAGATAGAGATAATGCTAATGCAACATATCAAAGTATTGTGATTAGACTGGCTTCTTATTTACCGGTTTTAGATACAGGAAAGCAGAATATATATGCTCCCGCTTTATTAATAGTAAAAAATGGTAAGGTTTTAGCATATGATAATGAGACAGCAATAAATATTGGTAATATAAAACCGGAAGATTATTGGACCCAATTAAAAATGGGGCTTAAGATAAATAATATTAAAGCGATGATGAAGTTATATCAAACTGGAGGTTAGAAGTTTATGAATGATGTTAGAAATGGGAAAGTTTATGCAATGTTATTTTTCTTTTTTATCGTTTTTTTAGTCGTAGGTGGTTTTTTCTTAACAGTTATGCTTACTAATGATGAGAGTAAAAATAAAAAAGATGATCCTGAAAGTAAGATTCATGAAGAAGTAGCTAAAGATGAAAGTAAAAAGATTAGGGAAGATAAAGATTACATATATTTTTTAAATGAAAATATAAAGAGTAGTAATAGAGATATTAGTTATAAAGAAGTTGCGATAAATATTGATAGTAGTGATGCTAGAACAATAGAGAATACTATAAATAATGAAGTAGGAGAGTTAGAAAAAACATATTTAGTTTTAAGTGATCAAAACTTAAGTGAGGAAGAGCAAGAAAAAGTTATATATAAAGATGATAATATATATAAAGCTAGTTATTTAAGATTTGATAGATATTTTGCAAGAGATTATGCATCTTTAGTAAGTTTAAAATATGATTTTGATTGTTTTGATGGGGAAGAGTTTGTTAAAGCGGAATCTTATGTAATTGATATTAATAACGGAACAATTTTAAGTAATAAAGATATACTAGATAATTATGAAGTAACAATGGAAGATATAAAAGTTAAAATTAGAGAAAGATTAGAGAATAAACAAACAAAAATAGAAAAAGGGGAAGAAGAAGTTGAGGTTATTCTTATTGATGAAACATTAAAAGCTTTAGATAAAGATGAAAATTATACATTATTTATTGATAAAGGTGGTTTTTTAAATGTTACTTATCTTGTAAAAACGATTGAACAAGATTATAATGATAGTATAGTAATTGATTAAGGAGGAATAATATGGATAATGAAGCAAAATTTATAAAAACTATCGAAAGTTTAGAAGCAAGATTACTTAATATTAGAGCGGGGAGAGCAACACCAGCGATGCTTAATGGAATTAATGCTAGTTATTATGGAGTAGATACACCTATTCAGAGTTTAGCAAATATTACAGTTCCAGAGGCAAGAAGTTTAATGATTAAGCCATTTGATAGGAGTGCCTTAAAAGAAATAGAAAGAGCAATTAATGAAGCAAATATTGGCATTACTCCGGTAAATAATGGGGAAGTTATAACACTTACAGTACCAGAGCTTACTGAAGATAAGAGAAAAGATTATGTAAAGCAAGCCAAGATGGTATGTGAAGAAGCAAGAGTTGCTTTAAGAAATATAAGACAAGAAGTTAATAATGAGATAAAAAAACAAGAATTACCAGAAGACCAAGAAAAAAGAGAGTTAGAGCAAGTACAAGAATTAATTACAAAATATAATAAAAAGATTGATGAAATATTTAGGGAAAAAGAAACTGAATTAATGAGGGTTTAATATGAAAAAAAATCTTAAGGAAATTAATAATGAAGAAATAAATGAAGTAGTACTTTTTACAAAGAAAATACTTAAATTACTTTATATAGTTATGATAGTTGCTATAGTACTTTTTGGAACAATTATTTTAAAGAATTTAAATATTTGGCATTTTTTGTTTACTTTTATATCGGTTTTATCACCTTTATTTATTGGGTTTATTATTGCGTGGTTACTTAATCCGATAGTTAAAAAAATGAATAATAAAGGTATTCCTAGAATTGTGGGAAGTTTACTTGTTTATGCAATATTTTTAATATTTATGTATGTTTTCTTAAGAATACTTATTCCAACTTTATATAATCAGATTAATGATTTAATAGGAATATTGCCATCAATTATTGATAAATTCAGAGGTTTTGCGGATGATTTTATTAATCAAGTGGCTATTAGTGGAGTAGATTTAACAAGTTTTAAAGATAATTTATTTAGTGGGGTAGGAAACTATGTGGTTAATATGACTAATTCACTTCCTAATTCAATAGTAAGTATACTTGGAAGTGTCGCATCGGGGTTAGGAACTATTTTAATTAGTTTAGTAGTAGGTTTATATATGCTTTTTGATTTTGATGCGATAGCAACCCACTTTTTAAAATTAGTACCATCTAAAAATAAATATGAAATTGAAGTATTATTAAGTGATATTGGAAAAGAAGTAAGAAAAACTATAAGTGGGACTTTACTTGTTGCTTTAATGGTATTTGTTTGTGATACTATTGGGTTTATGATAGTAGGTCTTAATGCTCCACTTCTATTTGGTTTAGTTTGTGGACTTACGGATTTAATTCCTTATATTGGACCATATATTGGAGGAGCAATGGCTTTAATTGTTGGTTTTTCTCAAGGTTCAATTACAGGTATTGCTGTATTAATAATATGTGTAGTTGTACAATTAGTGGAAAATTATATTTTACAACCGGTAATTATGAGTAAAACAACTCAGTTACATCCAGTGACAATTATTGTGGGGTTACTTGTTTTTGCGCATTATTTTGGAATAATTGGAATGGTAATTGCAACCCCTTGTATTGCTTTACTTAAAGTTATATTTAAGTTTATTGTTAAAAAATATGATTTATTTAAAGATGATGAAGTTTTATTAAAAGAAGTACTGAAAGATTAAAGTATTTCTTTTTTTGTGGTTCTACCACACATGTAATCAAGAGATAAGTTAAAATGTTTAGCATAAAGATAAAGATAGAGAACACTTACAGAAGTAGGTGTTTTTTCATATTTATCAATAGTGGGACGAGAGTGATAAGTAATAATTGTTAAATCTTTTTTAGGAATATTATAAAAAATGCGATAGTAAATTAAATTATATTGTAATTTTGTATAATTAATGGAAGGAAGATTAGGATTTTTAAATTTACTTAAACCAGTTAAATAATCTAAAGATACATTGTAAAAAGTGGCTAAAATAGATAATTTACTAAGTTTCATTTGATAAATATTTAGTTCATAATATTTATAAGTTTTAAGAGTTACATCTAAAAGGTTAGCTATAAATTGCTGACTTTTATTATGTTTGATTCGTAAATTTATTAAAATATTGGGATTTTTCATAAAGTTTTTCCCTTCCTTTTGGGTTGCTATTATACTCAAGATAGATAGGGAAATTTGTCGAATTTTGGCGGGAATGTAAAAAAAAGTACCCAAAATGCAAAAAAATAAAGGAAATTGGAAAAAAACCGGTAATAAATAGAAGTGAAGGGAGGGATAAAATATAGCAAAAGTAGAAGTTGTAAGACAACATGATATTACAGATTGTGGAGCTTGTTCTTTGGCGTCGATTATAAAATATTATGGCGGTTATGTTCCAATAGATAAAATTAGAGATGATACGATTACTACTAGTAATGGCACGAATCTTTATCAACTCATAAAAGCCGCAGTAAAATATGGGTTTGAAGCAACTGGTGTCAGAGTGGATAATATTCATGATAAAAATATCTATTTACCCGCGATAGCTCATGTAGTCTTAAAAAATGGTTTAAATCATTTTGTAGTTATATATAAAATTAGTAATAATGATATTTATATAATGGACCCAGCCCGTGGTAAAGTTAAAATGAAAATAAAAGAGTTTTTACAAATTTGGGATAATATTTTAGGTTTGTTTATGCCAGTAAATAATATTATAAAATATGATAGAGAACTATCTATTTATAATTTATTTCTCAAGTTGTTAAAAAGTAATAGAAAACAGTTTATTATTATTTGTTTTATAACATTAATTTTAATTATTTTTTCGATTATTGGGACTTTTTATTTTCAAATAGTTATTACCATGTTAAATAAAGGAGAAGATTTAGGATTAGTAAAGTTTATGGTTTTGATATTTTTCTTTCTCACTTTACTAAAAATTATTTGTAAATTCATGCGAAGTTATTATTTAAATTATTTTAATAAGAATTTAGATATTGCGGTATACGATGATACTTTAAAGCATATTTTTGGTCTCCCTTTAAAATTTATGCAAAACCGTGAGACAGGAGAAATTGTATCAAGGGTAGAGGAACTCGGACAAGTAAAAAATTTACTTTCAGAAATATTCACAAGTGTTCTTCTTAATACGGTGTTGCTTATTGGAGCAGCGTTGGTGTTATACTTTATAAATGCGAAACTATTTTTAGTGCTTTGTTTAATAGTAAGTATTTATATAGGAATAGGCTTGCTTTTTAGTAAGATTATATATCGGAAAGTGAAGAATAATATCGAAGTGGGAACAGAGTTTAATGCTAATCTAATTGAGATGATAGAACAAAATACCAGCATTAAAAATTTGAATATGGAAGATACATTCTTTCAGAAGTTAGAGAGTAAACTTATAAAGTTATTAAGATGCAATTTTAATTTACAAAGTTTACTTAATGGAATTGATTTGATGAAAGATTTTATTTATGAAATGGGTCTTTTTGTTATCATGACTTTGGGATTTTATTTAATAAATCAGGGAAAGTTAGATGTTCTAAATTTAGTTACGTTTAATAGTATTATTCTTTATTTATTTGACCCTGTAAAAGAAATTTTAGAACTGATACCAAAATATAATTATTTAAAGGCTTCTTTTAGTAAATTGAGTGAGTTTTTAGCCATAAAAGAGGAAGCTCGGGATGTGGGATTAAAAACTTTAAAGATTGAAGAATTGGAATTTAAAAAGGTAAGTTTTAGTTATAATACTTATAAAAAAGTGTTAAAAGATGTAAGTTTTAAACTTGATAGTAAAAGCAAGGTTTTAATTGATGGACCAAGCGGAGCTGGTAAAAGTACAGTTTGTAAACTTATTTATCGAATTATTGAAGGATATGATGGTAATATACTTTTAAACAATCAGAGTGAAAAAGATTTCAGTTTGGAAGCTATAAGAAGGGATATATTATATGTAGGACAGGAAGAAAGATTATTTACAGGAACAATTAGAGATAATATTATTTGTTTTAGAAATATTCGGGAAGAAGAGTTTCTTGAAGTAACTAAAATTTGTGAAATTGAAGATATAGTTAGTAAAAGACCTAACCGGTATGAAACAATTATTAATGCCAGTATTAATAATTTAAGTGGAGGGGAAAGACAAAGAATTATTTTGGCTCGAGCTCTACTTAAAAAAGCTAGTGTTATTATGCTTGATGAAGCATTAAGTGAAGTAAGTATTACAATGGAAAGAGCAATACTTAAAAAAATTATGAAATATTATAAAGATAAAATATTAATTTATGTTTCCCATAAAGATATGAAAGATTGCTTTAAAAATGTGATTATGGTGGAGGATTTACCAGAATGAATTTAACTGATAATAAATTAGTTCTTTTGAATCAAAAACCAAGAAAATTTTGGATTATAATTTTATTAAGTTTTTTAATTATGCTTATAATACTAGGATATATGATGAAAAAGGAAGTTTATGATAACTATCAGGGAAAAGGATATGTTACTTGTGATAAAGAATGTGTTATTAATACAGTAATTCCCAGTAATATAGAAATTGATGCTCTAAAAATTAATAATAGAAAGGTTAAATATGAAATTATTGATAGCGAAATGAAAGTGGACCAAGAAAATATGATAAGTTATCAATCCTTGGTATTAAAGATTGATAAAACACTTAATTCGAATGAGATTGTTTTTCTGACTTTTTATTATAATAAACAAAGCCTCCTATTAAAAGTTAAGGATTTAATGTGGTAGAAAGGAAGGTTTTAATATGGAGATTTTAAGAAAAGAAGAATTATTAAATTATGAGGGAGGTTCTTTCATTGGAATTTTAACTCATGTTTTAATTAGTGTAATTAGTATAGCAAATTTTTGTAAGTTAGTGAAAGGAAGAAGATAATGAAAATACTAGAAGTTAATGAGTTAATGTCAGCTGATGGTGGTAGTTTTATAAATGCTTTAAAGATAGGATTATTTGGGATTGGAGCAGTAGGTGTGTTTGTTGCTTCAGTAATATATGGTTATATTCACCCAAATAAATGCAACTAATGAAATTAGAAGATAAAGAATTACTAGTGGTTTATGGTGGTGCTTTTAGTGCAGCGCTACTTACCGCGATAGTAAAAGTATTTACTACTATCATCGATTTTGGAAAAGGTATTGGGTCTTCTATTAGACGCGCTAAAACAAAAAACTATTGCTAAACTAATAGAAAGGGTTTTAAATTAACCCTTTTTTTGTTATAATTTAAATAGGAGAAAAGAATATGAAAAGTAAAGGATTTGCTTCAATATATTTAGTTTATGCATTTTTTTTAGTGTTTATTGTAGTTATGCTTACAGGATTTATGATTAATAACTATAAAAAAAATTTTCTTAATACACTTAAAAATGATATAAAAGAAGAATTGATGTCATATCATTTAGGGGTTCAAGATTTAGAAAATGGGGAAAAAAGCGGGGAAAAACCATAAGAAATCTAAATATTTACTTGATATTTAAAAATACTGGTGTTATACTATAAATTAGTAAATGAAGGGAGGGATTTATAAATGACTAAAGTCGTAGTTCAAAATGGAAACGTTGATGGCGCTTTAAAGAAATTTAAAGCTAAAGTTGCTCGTAGCGGTGTCCCTTCTGAGTTAAAGAAAAGAAAGCATTATGAAAAACCTGGCGTTCGGAGAAGAAATGAAAAGAAAGAACAAATGCGTAATGCGAAGAAACACAGAAATAATTATTAAGGAAGGTAATTATGAACGAGAAAATAGCAAAAGAATTAAAAGAAGCAATGAAAAGTGGCGATAAGTTTAAATTATCAGTCCTTAGAATGCTTAAGAGTGCTTTACAGTTAGAAAAAATTAGTAAAAAACATGAACTTAGTGATGAAGAAGTTACCGCAGTAATAAAGAAGCAAGTTAAAGTTAGAAAAGATTCAATGGAAGAATTTAAAAAATATAATAAATTTGAAGAAGTAGAGAAGTTAGAACAAGAAGTAGAAATATTAAATGTTTATTTACCAGAAGAAATGAGCGAAGAAGAGATTAATAAAGTTATAGAAGAAGTATTTCTTGAAGTTAAACCTACTAGTATGAAAGATATGGGCAAGGTTATGAAAGAATTAAATGCTAAAATAACTAATGCTGATATGAGTTTGGTAAGTAGACTTGTAAAAGAGAAATTAAGCTAGAAATAGCTTTTTTTGATTGCCCATAATTATTCTTTATAGTATAATATTATTAGAAGGTTTATAGAGGTGATATGTTTTGAAAAAAGCTTTTAAAACAATTTTAGGGGTTATGATGGTTGTTTTACTTTCAGGTTGTAGTCTTGGAAACAAGAAGATTGTGTGCAGTATGGATATGGAAGATACAGATGTTTATGAAACAGCAAAAACTAGTTTTGAGATAAACTATGGAAAGAATAAAAAAGTTACAACAATAGTTCAAAAAGCTGAAATGGTACTTGATAAAAGTAATGAAGATGTAAAAGAAAATTTTGATACTTTCGAAGAACAATTTGAAGAGGCTTATTTAGGGGAGTATAAAGAAAATAAAGATAAATACAAAGGAGTAGACTTTGATATTGATACTAATAAGAAGAATTATTCCGTTGTAATTACAATAACTTATGATATTAACAAAATGAGTGATGAGATATTTGATTCTTTTGAATTTGGAGAATTCTTTGATGAAGAGAGAAATTTTGATGAAGATGCATTTTGGGAGTCTTATGAGGATATAAAAGATAGTGAAGATTCTTATAAATGTGTAGAAAAATAATTCTTGACAAATTACATATAATAATATATAATTATTAAGAAATTGAAAAAGGAAAGCGAAATTTTTTCCACCTGATGAATGATATTCATGGGTAAAAAGCCGAATAAGAATATTTAATAAGGTTTTTAGGTGGAATAGATTTGTATTCTACCTTTTTAATTTAATGGAGGTGCAAAAGGTATAGCAAGTGTGAGTAAAGAGCTCCCAATAAATGAGCAAATAAAAGTAAAAGAAATGATGGTTATTGGTCCTAATGGAGAACAGATGGGGCAAAAAATGCGTGAAGATGCTTTAACTTTAGCCAAGTATGCGGGACTGGATTTAGTTTTAATGAATGATAATGGGAATATGGCGGTTGCTAAGATTATGGATTATAATAAGTACCGTTATGAAAGACAAAAGAAACTAAAAGAAGCCCAAAAGAAACAAAGAGAATCGAATAAAGAATTAAAAGAATATCGGTTGTCAGTGACAATTGATGTTCATGATTTTGAAACTCGGGTTCGAAATGCGAAAGATTATTTAGTTAAAGGACATAAGATTAAAGCATTTATCCGTTTTAAAGGCCGTCAAATGGCAAGACCAGAATTAGGGAAAGAAGTCTTATTGCGATTTTATGAAGCTTTAGAAGATGTCGCAGTAATAGAAGCACAACCGAAGATTGATGGTCGACAAATATTTATGCTTTTAGCACCAAAAAATAAGTAGGAGGAAAGATTATGGCAAAGTGTAAACAAAAAACACATAAAGCAAGTAGTAAAGTATTAAAGAAAAAGAAAAATGGAACATTAACTTATAAGAAAAGTAATGGTAATCATAAAACTAATAAAGATACAGCTAAGCAAGTACGTCAAAGAAGAAATAAGGGAATTTTAGGAAAAGGAGAAGCTAGCAGATTAAAATCTGTTATCTAGGAGGTTAATATGACAAGAGTTAAAGGTGGAACTGTTTCTAAAAATAGAAGAAGAAAAGTTTTAAAGGAAGCTAAAGGTTACTTTGGCAGTAAACATAGATTATATAAGACAGCCCAAGAACAAGTTTTCCATAGTGGAGCTTATGCTTATCGGGATAGAAAAGCTAATAAGAGAAACTTCCGGAAACTTTGGATAACAAGAATTAATGCCGCTTGTAGAGAAGAAGGTATTAGTTATTCAAAATTTATGAATGGCTTATCTAAAGCCGGAATTGAAATTAATCGGAAAGTTTTAAGTGAAATGGCAATTAATGATCCTGCGGCTTTTAAAAATTTAGTTAAGATAAGTAATGATGCTTTAGAAGGTAAAGTAGTAAAAACTGTAAAAGCAGAAGTAAAAAAAGAAGAAAAGAAAGAAAGTACAAGTAAGGCTAAAGATTATAGTAAAATGACTTTAGCAGAACTTAAAGGAGTAGCTAAAGAACAAGGAATTAAAGGTTACTCAACAATGAAAAAAGAAGAATTACTTGTGAATATTAAATAGGCTATTTAAAAATAGTCTTTTTGTATGGGAAAACTCTTCTAATTTTTAATTTTTAATGTTATAATCATACCTAGGTGATATTAATGAAAATTTATTTAGTGGCCGGGAAAAGTGGTAGTGGTAAAGGAAAAGTTGCGGAAATAATTAAAGAATATTATGAAGGTTTAGGAAAAAGAGCAATTGTAACGGAATTTAGTAAATATTTAAAGATGTATGCCAAAGAAATACTTAATTGGGATGGAGAAGAACCAAAGCCAAGAAAGTTTTTGCAAGATATTGGAGTTACAATTAGAGATAATATGGAAATGCCAACAATGTTTATAGATAGATTAAAAGAAGATATTAAAGTTTATAATTTATATTATGATGTTGTGATTATTAGTGATGTAAGACTTCCTTTAGAAATAGAAGAATTTAAGAAAGATTATAAAGATTGTAAAGCAATTTATGTTATTAATCAATTTCAGAAAAGTGAATTATCACTAGAGGAACAACTTCATATTACGGAAACAGCATTAGAAGATTATACTAATTTTGATATTACGATTACTAATGATAATTTAAATATGTTAGATAATAAAGTTTTGGCTTTTTTAGAAAGTGAGAAGTAAAATGAATTTAAAAGATGAATTTATAAAATATTTTGTAAGTAAAGGACATGTGCAAATTCCGAGTGCGCCATTAATACCCGAAAATGATCCTTCAGTTTTATTTAATACCGCGGGGATGCAACCATTAATACCTTATTTAATGGGAAAAGAACATCCTCTTGGGAAAAGATTATGTGATTATCAAAAGTGTGTTAGATTAACGGATTTAGATAGTATTGGCGATAAAACTCATCATACATTTTTTGAAATGCTTGGGAATTGGAGTTTAGGAGATTACTTTAAAGAAGAAAGCATTGCTTATAGTTTTGAATTTTTAACAAAAGTTTTAAAATTACCAGTAAATAAACTTGCTGTGACAGTATTTAAAGGAGATGGAGATATTCCTAAAGATGTTGTATCTGAAAGTGTTTGGAAAAGTCTTGGGATACCAAGTGAGAGAATCGCTTATCTAGGAGTAGAAGATAACTTTTGGATCGCCGGAGATACTGGACCATGTGGGGGAGATACCGAAATATTTTATTTTCGAAGTGATGATGAAGTTCCAAAAGTATTTGACCCCAAAGATGAAAGATGGGTGGAAATATGGAATAATGTCTTTATGGAATTTAATAAAGATAGTGAAGGTAAGATTACCGAACTTCCTCAAAAAAATGTGGATACTGGCATGGGTTTAGAGCGAGTAGTTGCTGTTTTAGAGGGAAAAACCGATAACTATGAGACTTCAATTTGGAAAGAGATAATTGAAGTAATCGAAAAAATAAGTGGTAAAGCTTATAAAGGCAATGAAGAAAGTATGCGAATTATTGCTGATCATGTTAGAACGGCCGTATTTATAAGTGCTGATTATGCCGGAATAAAACCAAGTAATACCGATCAAGGGTATATTTTAAGAAGACTTATTAGAAGAGCTATCAGACATGCGAAAAAATTAGATATTGATACTAATAGTGATTTTTTAGAACAAATAGCTTTAGAAGTTATTAAAAAATATGAAAATTATTATGATGAAATTAAAAATAATAAAGATATTGTTTTAGAAGTTTTAAGAAATGAAAATATTAAATTTAATCGAACTTTAAGTAAAGGTTTAAAAGAATTTGAAAAGTTAGTTAAACATATAGACGGTAATATGATTGATAAAGATAATGCTTTTAAATTATATGATACTTATGGATTTCCGATTGAACTTACGGAAGAACTGGCAAGAGAAAAAGGCTTAATGGTTGATACACTAGGCTTTAAAGAAAAATTTAAGGCGCATCAAGAACTTTCAAGAACAGCATCAGCTGGGAAGTTTAAAGGAGGACTTGCCAGTACCGGTGAAAAAGAAACTAAATATCATACGGCAACACACTTGCTTAATGCCGCTTTAAAAAGAGTTGTGGGAAGGGACGTTCATCAAAAGGGAAGTAATATTACCGAAGAGAGAATGCGTTTTGATTTTTCTTGCGATCATAAACTTACTGACCAAGAAAAAAGAAAAGTCGAAGATTTAGTCAATGAATGGATATTAGATGATTTAGAAGTAAATGTAGAGACACTACCTAAAAAAGAGGCTATAGAAAGTGGTGCTGAAGCAATGTTCATAGATAAATATGGAGATATTGTAACAGTGTACACTATCGGGGATGTATCAAGAGAAGTATGTGGAGGCCCTCATGTAAAAACAACAGGAGAACTTGGACATTTTAAAATTATTAAAGAAGAAGCAAGTAGTGCCGGAGTTAGAAGAATTAAAGCTATTTTAGAATAGTTTTTTCTTTACATTTAAATTAAATATAAGTATAATATGTTTTGTTTTATTTGATGTTCTTATTATTACTTTATTTTTTGGAGAAAATATGGTATTATATTTAAGAAAGATAGAAGAGGTGGCCTTATGACTATTTTAAGTATTGGGAATGCTAGTTATGATATAACTTGTCCAGTAGAGGAATATCCAGTTGAAGGAACAAAGTATTTATTAAGTGAAAAGATAGAAGCTGGAGGAGGAACGGCAGCGAATGTTGCTTATATGCTTGGTAGATGGGGTGAGACATCTTATTTCGCGGGAGTTGTAGGGTCAGATGATTATGGAACAAAAATTAGAAAAGAGTTTGAACAAGCTTTAGTTAAAACGGAACTTATAGAAACAGCTTATGAAGTGGGGACACCTTTATCAGTTATATTAGTAAATAAGAAAAATGGTTCAAGAACCCGGTTTGATGTAATGAGGGCAACTCAACCTCAGTTAAAAAAATATGATTATAGTATTTCTCCGGATGTAATATTTTCGGATGGAAAAGAATATAGTGCCACGATTAATGCTTTAAATAAATTTCCTAAAGCAATTAGTATAGTTGATGCTGGAAGAGTAAATAGAGATTTATTAGAACTTTGTAAATATGTCAAATATATAGTTTGTTCTAAAGGGTTTGCCGAGACAGTAAGTGGACTTAAAATAGATTATAATAATTCTATTAGTTTAGTAAATGTATATAAAAAGTTAAAATCTAAATATCCAAATAATGAAATAATTGTTACTTTAGAGAATATGGGAGCATTATATTCTGTTAATGGAGAAATAAAAGTTATGCCAGGAATTAAAGTAACTCAAGTAGATCCTAGTTGTAGTGGCGATGTTTTCCACGGGGCATTTGCTTATTGTTTAGCAAATAATTTTGATATTGAAAAGGCAGTTACTTATTCTAATATTGCCGCTGGTTTATCAGTTACTAAAATGGGAGGTAGAACTTCTATTCCGACTTTAAAAGAGGTAATTAATTTTTATAATCAAAAGTTTAATATTAAAGCACCAGTAGAAGAAGAAAAGCCAAAAGAAGTAGTAAAACCAGCGGATGCTTTACCAGAAATACCAGATGCGGCAACATTTAAAATGCCTGATGTTACACCAGTAAATACTAATGTTAATGATATAGGAGCATCTTTCTTTGGAGTACAAACACCAAGTGCTAATCAAAATCCGGTTAGTAGTGGCACTAATACTCAAGTAGGAGTGCAAGCACAACCTGTTACTCAAAATACTACGCAACCTAGTCCAATTCCAGTGGTAGGAGCAAATACCAATAATGTACAGCAGTAAATCACCAACAATTAATTTACATGGTGAAACTAGAGATACCGCACCTTTTTTAGTAAATACTTTTATTAATGATAACTATAAAATGGGTATAGAATATATAGGTATTATTCATGGCTATAGTAGTACAATATTAAAAAATAAAGTTCAAGAAATACTTAAACTAAATAAACAAGTAGATAGTTTTAAAGTGGATGTATTTAATCCAGGACTAACGATTGTTAAATTAAAAAAACTTTAAAGTTTTTCTTTAATGTTTAATCTATATCATCAAATAGTTGTTTTAGTTCTATATCAAGAGCTTTAGCAATACGATATAAGCTATCAAGCCTTGGTCTAACCACGGCTTTTTTAGATTGTAAATTTTTAAGAAATTGGTATGATAATTGGGCTTTATCTGCTAACTCTTGGCTGGTAATACCAGCTAATTTACGATATTTTCTTATATTCATACGGGCTACTGTGAAGCAGTAGTCGTCATTTTCTTGATCAAAATTCATATTTAACACCTATTTTTATTATCTCAAAATTATAAATTAAAATAAGTACTTAGACTATGTACTTTTGAAATTATTTATGTTATAATTTTGTTTATAGTAGGAGTTGGTATTATAATGAGTAGTAGTACAAAGAAAATAATAATTGCTGAAGCATTTGTAATATTATTAGGATTAGGAATATTTTTAACATTTGCTTATTTTTCTATTGGAGCAAAACAAGAATTACCAAATAAATTTTCATCTGGTTGTTTAAGTATTGAAATAATTAATGATAGTCCGGCGATAGATTTACAAGATGCCGTAGCCATAAGTGATATAGATGGGTTATTACAAGAAGATAATGGATATAAATTTACAATAAAGAATAATTGTGATAAAGAAACAGCTTATCAAATAAATTTAGAAAGTTTAGACCAAAAAAATAACACATTAGATGATAAATACTTAAGAGTATCATTATCCAGTAATACAATGGATAATTTAATAAGTACTTTAAGTGAAAATGACCCAACAAAGAATTATATCGATGGTTCTTATATATCACATAAATTATATGAAGGAGTATTAGATGCTCAAGAAGAAAAAGAATATACCTTAAAAGAATGGATAGAATATAATACAACGAAAGAACAAGGAGCAGAGAAAGTATATAAATCAAGAATAAATGTCATAGCAACAAGTGAAGAAGTAAAAGAAAGTCCAGAGATAAAATATACATATAATAATGGAGAAATAAAGGGAACAATAACAGGAGGTGCAAGTACATTAACATATTGTGAAACAAAAGACAATAGATGTGACCCTAATGAAAAGGGTAGCTTAGAAGAAACAGGAGTAACATTAACATCAAAAATAAAAGCAACGACAAAAAATGTTATAACAGCATTAGGAAATTTAGAAGTGAATACATCAAGTAGAGGGATGATGTGTAGTAAACTAGATGATGAGAAAACAATATGTAGTAATCCATATCAATATGACCCAACACCAACATTTAGTGTAACAAGTGAAAAAGCTGATGAAGGTGGGGTGTTTGTACATATGATGGTAATGCTGTTATGAGTGTTATAGAAACTTCTATAACAGAAGAAAGTTGCCAAAAGGTATATAAAGTTACAATGCAAGGACAAGTGGGATATTTTGATGATTTAGAACCAGTGATTGAAATGCAAGTTGGAGGTAGTTCTCAAGGACAAGCAACATGGAATGAAGGAACATGTACATATAATGGAGAACAAGTTTTAGATATGCAACAACAACCAATAAAAAGTGAAGAAAAATGTGGAAAAGTATATAACGTGGGAGGTAGTTATGTTTCAGTTGATGTAATAGATTTCTTTACAACTATGTTCAGTGTAGAAGAAGTTACATTAATGGGAGCAGGAGAATATAAAGAAGCAACAGGAAAAACAGGAATATATGAGACAGAAGATGAAGAAGGAACAAGTTATTATTATAGAGGTAATGTAGAAAACAACTATGTAGACTTTGCCGGATTTTATTGGAGAATCATCCGAATCAATGGAAATGGTTCAATCCGCTTAATCTACAGTGGAAAGAAAACTGAAATAGATGGAACAGGTCAAAAAGATGAAATATTAAAAAATGGATATGATGATAGTGAAAATGAATACACAATAATAGAATTATCTACGGGAAGTAAAACTGGTCCTTATAGTGGTAACATTCTTTATAATGATAATGCTTATGTAGGATTTATGTATGGAGAAGTAGGAGCAACAACATATGCCAATACACATCAAAATACAAATGATAGTAATGCCAAAAAAGAATTAGATAACTGGTATGCAGAGAATTTAAGTGATGTAGAAGGTAAATTAGATACACAAGCCGGTTTTTGTAATGATAGAAGTTTAGGTGAAGGATATTCTAGTACAAATTCAGGATATGGAACAGAGTATACAAATTATGGAGCGTATGATAGAATACGAAATAAATATCAACCAACATTAAAATGTAAAAATAAAACAAATGATTATTTTACATGGAAAGGTAAAGCAACAACAGGGAATCAAAAATTAGATAATCCAATAGGTTTAATAACAGCCGATGAAGTAATGTATGCTGGAGGCACATATGCTTCGAATTATACTTATTATTTATATAATGGCAATGATTACTGGATCATGTCCCCGAACTACTTCAACGGTTCGGCTGCGATCGTGTTTAGCGTGTACGGCGGTGGTGACTTTGACTACAGCGGCGTGGACAACAGCAATGCGTTGCGGCCAGTTATAAATGTGGACCCTAGTAAGGTTCATATATCTGGAACTGGTAAGATAAATGATATGTATGTGTTTAGCTAAATGAATATTTTTTCCCCTAAATTTGACAAAATGTGCAGAATATGGTATAATTTTATTCGTAATTGAAATAGGGGGTTAAATTATGAAAGGTTATGTATTAGATTACATTAATGAGAATGAATTTAAGAAACTAGAAAGAGCACTTAAAAAGTATAATATGCTCGCGTTTAAGAAATTAAACTTTGATTATTATCCAGCACTTAGAAATGGTAATTTTGTAGGGGAACTAGTAAGTACTAATAAAACAGAACATACAGAAAGATATGAACTTAAACTTCCAAGTGATAAGATGTTTGCGGCTGTTCATGGAGAAGTTAAGTTATATTATACAGTATATTTAAAAGAAGGAACAGTTATGTTAGATACCATAACTCCAACAGAAATCTTACTTGAAGGACATATGAGTGAACTTACAACCTATAAAGGGATAATGATATCAAAAGCTAATGCTTCAAAAGATAAATTCAAGATTGATTTACTAAATATGTTACAAGGTAATAAGTAACATATTTTTTCTTTTAGAAAAGAGATGAGGTAAATGCGTTTAGATTATAAGTTTTATTTTGATACAACAAATTTTAAAGTTGTGATGGATCAAAAAATAGATATATTAGAGAGAAAATATTATAAGACTATAATTTATAATTTAGGAGCACTTTTTTTAAATACTAATAGACTAGGAATAATTGTTAAAAGTAATAATGATAATGAGTGTTTTTTAGCAATTAGTTGTGGAGATAAAAGAAAAGTAAATATGATTGTTACGCCTTCAAAAATAAAAGTAATGTTTAATAAGAAAAGTTATACTTTTTTACATGAAATGGATAATAATGGGGTAATTTTATATTTAGAAGAGATTGTTTATGATGAAGATGTTAAGTTAGTAGAAACTTTTTTATCACATGTAGTAAGATTTAAAATTATTATTAAAGATAGAGTGTTTTTATTAAGTGTTCCTATGGATATAGATTATGTAATAGATAAGAATATATTTAATAGTATTAAATATGATAGTAGTTTAAATGATCTTAAAAAGATATATGATAATTATCTTAGAAAAATACAAGAAAGAGTTAGTTATGATTTTTATAAAATGGATACAGTTATAGGGGTATATGATTATTTTAATTTAGAAGAAAAAAATAGTATTGTTAAAAAATATCGTGGGGGAGAAGTTGTTTTTAGAAAGGCTAGTATAATGCTAGGAGATATAAGGTTAGAAGTAACTATTAATGATAATAATGAGCCTTTAGTAGTTATAAAAGGTTATGATATTAATAGTAATATAAATATAATTGAAGAGATAAAGAATCTTTATCAAACACTGGGAGTAAATGAAACTCGAAAAAGGAATAAAATAATACCTTTTAAATAAGTAGAAAAAGAAGGTTAATTGTGATAAAATAAACGTGGTGAAGAAATTATGCTTATAATTAAAGATTTAGAAGTTAAAGCGGAAGATAAAGTAATAATTAAAAATTTTAATTTAGAAATAAATACTGGGGAAATTCATGTTTTAATGGGAAGAAATGGAACAGGTAAAAGTACCATTTGTAAAGCGATACTTAAACATCCGGATTATCAAATAGTTAAGGGGAGTATTAGCTTTTTAGGGAAAGATCTTAAAGATTTAGATACAACTATGATTAGTAGATTAGGCATATTTTTATTAAGTCAAAATCCTGTGGAAGTACAAGGGATTACTAATGCCGAAGTGCTTAGAAATGCTTTAAGTGAGAAGAATAATGAGCGAGTAGATATTTTTAAATTTAATAAAAGACTTAATGAAGTATGTGAAATGATTAATTTACCTAAAAGTTTTGTGCATCGAGATGTTAATTTTAATATGAGTGGGGGAGAAAAAAAGAAAAATGAATTATTACATCTATTTATGTTAGAGCCAAAATTAATAATTTTAGATGAAATTAATTCGGGATTAGATGTTGATGCGATAAAAACAGTGGGATTAGCTTTAAGAAAGTATTATGAGATTTATAAACCCGCGATATTAATTGTAACCCATCATGCCGATATTTTAGAGTATTTTGATGATTATAAAGTGCATGTTATGGATAAAGGAGAGATTACTTTATCCGGAGATAAAAGTCTTGCTCAAACTATTTTAACTACGGGTTTTGGGGCAAGTGCAGTTGCTGAGGATTTAGAAAATGAATAAACTAGTAGTGGTAGAGGATATAAAGTTAAATGATGATCATACTTTAATAGAATTTAAGGATAATGTTAAAGTAGATATTAAAGATGTGGTAAAACTAATAGATTATATGGAAGAAAGTAAAGATATTACTTTTAATTTAAATAATGATAGTAAATTATTTCTAGAACGATTATGGATATTAAATAAAAGTGCTAATTTAGTAATTAATATGCATAAAAATAGTGATTTAGAATTAAGATTAGTGGTTATTAATGAAGGAGTTAATACGATTAATTTAAGAGTTAATATGCTTGAAGATTTAGGTAAGGCTAAAATATATGTGAGAATTATAAATAAAAATAAAGATAGTAATATTAATTTTATATGTGATGGAAATATAGAAGCTAAAACAATAGATAATAATTTACTAGAAGATTTAAAGGGATTGATACTTGATAATGATACAATTAAAATAAGTCCTAATATGCAAGTAGCGACAAATGAAGTTATGGCTAATCATTTAGTTACTGTAGGTTCATTTAATTTAGAGGAATTATTTTATTTAGAAAGTAAAGGGTTAAGTAGAAATAGAGCTAAAGAATTATTAGTGGATAGTTTTCTTAAAAATATTCTAGGAGAACATTTAAAAAAATATATAAATGGAGGTGATTATATTTGAATAGAGAAGATTTTCCGCTTTTAAAGCAAGATATTATCTATTTAGATAATAGTGCAACTAGTTTAAAACCGCAATGTGTGATTGATAAAATGAATGATTATTATACCAATTATTCAGCGAATGCCCATAGGGGAGATTATGATTTATCTTTTAGAGTAGATAAAGAATATGAAGAAGCAAGAGAATTAGTACGAGATTTTATTAATGCGAAAGAGTTAGAAGAAATAGTATTTACAAGTGGAGCAACGGAGAGTTTAAATATGATTGTTAATGGCTTTTTTGCTAATTTATTAGAAGCTGGCGATGAAGTTTTAATTACAACTAGTGAACACGCATCAAATGTTTTACCATGGTTTAGATTAGTAAAAAAACTTGGAATAGTAGTGAATTATATTCCCCTTGATGATAATTATTATGTGACTATGGATAATGTTAAAAAAGCTGTTACAAATAAAACTAAAGTTATAAGTCTAGCGGGTATTACAAATGTTATTGGGGATGCTAGACCCATTAGAGAAATAGCAAGTTATGCCCATAGCAATAATATTTTTATGGTGGTTGATGGGGCCCAAATGGTACCTCATGTTAAAGTTGATGTCCAAGATTTAGATATTGATTTTTTAGCTTTTTCGGGACATAAAATGTGTGGACCTACCGGTGTTGGGGTATTATACGGTAAAAAAGAACTTTTAGAACATTTAGAACCAATTAATTTAGGGGGAGGAATGAACGAAAGTTTTGATAGTCCAGATGAAGTTTATTTGAAACCCCTTCCAATTAGATTAGAAGCTGGAACCCAAAATATTGCCGGAGTAATAGGACTTGGAGAGGCCATTAAATATTTAAATAAGATTGGAATGGATAAAATAATTGATTATGAACATAATCTTAGAAAGTATTTAATTGATAAACTTATTATGCTTAAACATATTGATATTATAAATGTTGAAAGTGATAGTGGAATTGTCGCATTTAACGTAAATAAAATATTTAGTCAGGATGTTGCTTATTACTTAAATAAATATAATATTTGTGTTAGAGCGGGTAATCATTGTGCGAAAATACTTAAATCAAGTGTGGGAGTAACAAATACCGTTCGAGTTAGTTTGTATTTTTATAATACGATGGAAGAAATTGATAATTTAGTGGAATTATTAAGTGATTATGATAAAATATTAAAAGAGATGATTTAAATGGATGCAGAATTAAAAAGAGAAATTATAATGGAAAATTATACTCATCCGACGAATAGAAGAAGAGTAGAAGATAAAGATTACATTAAAGTAAATACCAGAAATGCTAGTTGTATTGATAATATTGATATTTATATTAAGTTTAATAATAATAAAATTGAAGATATAACTTTTGAAGGCGAAGCTTGTGCGATATCTATTTCGGCAACATCAGTGATGATTAATAATTTAATTGGAAAAACAATTGATGAGGCCAGAGAATATATAAATAATTTCTATTTAATGAGTGAAGGAAAAACTTATGATGAAGAGATACTGGGAGAGGCTAATTGTTATTCTGATATATATAAACAGGGAAATAGAAAGACTTGTGCAACGCTTCCTTTTAGAGGATTAGAAAAAGCTATTTTAGAGCGATTAAAATAGCTTTTTTAAATTGGCAATTCATGGTATAATTAAGATGGTGAAGATTATGAATATAAAAGTCGTTTTTATGGGAACACCAGAGTTTGCGGTACCAATACTGGATGTATTAGTGAATAAGACAAATGTAGAACTTGTAGTAACTCAACCGGATAGAGAAGTGGGAAGAAAGAAAGTACTTACTAGTAGTCCGGTTAAAAATAGAGCAAGAGAATATAAGATTGAAGTTTTTCAACCAAATAAAATAAGAGAAGATTTTGAAATAATAAGAAAAATAAAACCAGATTTAATTGTAACTTGTGCTTATGGGCAAATTTTACCCCAAGAGTTACTGGATATTCCAAGACTTGGGGCAATAAATGTTCATGCATCACTACTTCCTAAATATCGAGGGGGAGCACCAATAGAGAGAGCAATAATTAATGGCGATGATAAAACTGGAATAACAATTATGTATATGGATGCCGGAATGGATACTGGAGATATCATAAAGATGGAAAGTATACCAATAAATGATAACGATACAAATGAAAGTATGCATGAAAAATTAAGTTTGTTAGGAGCTAAATTATTAGATGAGATTTTACCAGATATTATAAAGGGAACAAATGAGCGAATAAAGCAAAATGATGCTGAAGCTACAATTGCAAGAATAATAAAAAGAGAAGATGAACATTTAGATTTTAGGAAGACCGCCCAAGAAATTGATAATCAAGTGCGAGGACTTTATTCCTGGCCCCTTGCAAATATGATAATAAATGGCGAAGAAATAAAAGTTTTAGAGGGTTATATTGGTGGTGATAAAAAAGGAGAAGAGGGATTAATTGTTGATGTTTCTAAAAATGGTCTAGGAATAAATACAAGTGATAAAGTTTATTATATTACTAAATTAAAACCAAGTGGTAAAAAAGCCATGTTAATTGGGGATTATTTAAATGGGGTAAGAAAAGAAAATTTAATAAGCAAGAGAGTTATGTAGGTGAATTTATGGCGAAGAAAGGATTAAAAGATCAAGTAAAAGAAATGAAGGAAACTAATAAAGGAAGAGCTTTACTAAAACTTATGGGGTGGAGTATCTTTTTTGTTTTGGTTTCGATGGTAATGATTATTTTTTCTTTCATAGCTAGTAATAAACCTAATAATGAGAATATTGCTAATACGCCGATAAATGATAAAGAAATAAATAAAGAAGATGAAAGTGATAGTAGTTCAGATATAAATATACTTATGCCGGAAGTTATGGAAATAGAGAATTTTAATGCCGAAGTTTTAAGACTAAAAAATCAAGAATATGATTATAATTATGAAATAAATATAGGGGATAAAAAATATGTTTTTAAAGGGCATAAATATAGTGATTATCGTGAAGGATATAAAGAAAGTCCGGAGGGAGTTATTAAATATTTAATAAATGATGAGGGAATATTTGAAGAGACTAGTCAAGATAAAAAAGAGTTAGAAGATTTTTATGGAGATATAAATAAAAATTATTTAGATTTAGATTATCTAACAAATATTTTTAAAGGAATAGAATTTAAATTAGATAGTACGGAATTATTAAATTATAAGTATTATGGAGTAAGAGAAAATGATAAATTTTATGTTTCCTTTGATCAAGATACAAAAAATTTAATAGAAATAGAAATTGATACTTTAGAGGGAAAGTATGTGTTAACTTTTGGGGGTAAGTAAAATGAAACGTAATTTGTATGATTTAACAAGAGAAGAATTAGAAAAATATTTTGAAGAAATTGGGGAAAAGAAGTTTAAGGCTTTACAAGTTTATGAATGGTTGTATCAAAAAAGAGAAGTTAATATCGATAATTTTTCGAATATAAAAAAAGAAATTAGAGATAGATTAAAAGAAGATTTTACAACTAACTTTATAAAAATAGAGAAAAAAGAAGAAGCTGAGTTAGTTAAGAAATATTTATTTAGATTACATGATGATAATTTTATTGAAGCTGTTATAATGTATCATGATTATGGGAATTCAATATGTGTTTCTAGTCAAGTTGGTTGTAATATGGGATGTCGGTTTTGTGAATCGGGAAGACAAAAGAAAATTAGAAATTTAGAAGCTTATGAAATGGTTGAACAAATCCTTAAAGTAGAAGAAGATCTGAATATTAGAATTAGTAGTGTAGTTATTATGGGAATTGGGGAACCACTTGATAATTTCGATAATATTGTGAGATTTATAAAAATAATAAATGATGGTAAAGGTATTCAGATTGGAGCAAGACATATTACGCTTTCCACTTGTGGGTTAGTGCCAAAAATTTATGAACTAGCAAATATTGGGATTCAAATAAATTTAGCAATTAGTCTTCATGCGTCAAATGATGAACTACGAAGTAAGCTTATGCCTGTAAACAAAGTGTATAGTATAGGGGTATTAAAACAAGCAATTAGTGATTATTTACAAGTTACGAGTAGACGAGTAACCATAGAATATGTTATGCTAAATAATGTAAATGATAGAGTAAGCAATGCATTAGAACTTGCAAAATTATTTAAAGGCATGAATATATATGTAAATTTAATTCCTTATAATGAGACAGAAGCTTTAGAATTTAAGAGAAGTTCAAAAGATAATATTAAGACATTTTATGATACTTTAAAAAAGAATGGCATAAATGTAACAATTAGAAAGGAATTTGGAGGTACAATTAAGGCTGCTTGTGGACAGTTGAGAGGGAGTATGAAGAGGAAATGAAATCATTTTATTTAACCGATACAGGAAGAGTTAGAACTCATAATGAAGATTCAGTTACAATACTTAAAAATGCGAGTAATGAGTATTTGATGGTAGTTTGTGATGGCATGGGTGGACACAGAAAAGGTGAAGTAGCATCATCAATGGCCATTGCTGCGATAGGAGCGAGATTTAATAAAATACCTAGTGTTGGATCCAAGTTAGATGCTGTAAATTGGCTTAATGATAGTGCGAGTGAAATAAATAAAAGTATTTTAGAATATGCCGCGGCAAATCCTGATTCAACAGGTATGGGTACTACTTTAGTTGTCGCTCTACTTACTCATGATTACCTAATATTTGGAAATATTGGTGATTCTTCAGGCTTTGTGCTTAAAAAAGGGGTACTTCATAAAGTAACTAAAGATCATACTTTAGTAAATTTATTAGTTCAAGCGGGAAATTTAACTGAAGAAGAAGCTAAGTTTCATCCGAAAAAAAATGTTTTAATGAAAGCTTTAGGGGCGGCGGAAAAGTGCGAAATAGATATATTTGATGTCGATACCGCGGTTGATGGAATACTTCTTTGTAGTGATGGCCTTACGAATATGATTACCAATGAACAAATTGAAAAAGTGCTTAATGATCCCGAATTAGAAATCGAAGAAAAAATAAGTAAATTAATTCGGAAATGTAATGCTAGAGGGGGAACAGATAATATATCTATTGCCTATCTAGAAATTAATGAAGGGAGATGACAAGTGTGATAATGAAAGGTCAAAAAATTAGCGATCGTTACCAAATAATAAAATCGATTGGTGAAGGTGGGATGGCTAATGTTTATCTTGCTTATGATACGATTTTAGATCGAAATGTCGCAGTTAAAGTCTTGCGAGGTGATTTATCAAATGATGAAAAGTTTGTAAGACGGTTTCAAAGAGAGGCACTTGCCGCTTCAAGTCTTACACATCCGAATATAGTTGAAGTTTATGATGTAGGTGAAGATAATGGGGAATACTACATTGTAATGGAATATATTGAAGGCAAACATTTAAAGAATTTACTCAAAAAAAGGGGAAAGTTAACTTTAAGTGAAGCTGTTGATATCATGCTTCAAATTACCGATGGAATGAGTGTTGCTCATGATTCATATATAATTCACCGCGATATTAAGCCCCAAAATATTATGATTTTAGAAAATGGGTTAGTTAAAATTACCGATTTTGGGATTGCGATGGCGATGAATGCAACCCAACTTACCCAAACAAATACAGTCATGGGAAGTGTTCATTATCTACCACCAGAACAGGCAAGTGGGCAAGGTTCAACTTTACAGAGTGATATATATTCGATGGGAATAGTAATGTATGAACTTATTACCGGCGAGTTGCCTTTTAAAGGCGATAATGCCGTAGAAATTGCCCTTAAACATTTAAAAGAGCCAATTGGGGATGTAAGAGAAAAAGTACCAAATGCTCCGAATAGTATTGCTAATATTATTAAAAAAGCTACGGCGAAAAATCCAAAAAATAGATATAATGATGCTCGTGAAATGCATGAAGATTTAAAAACTTGTTTGGATGATGCAAGAGCAAATGAACCAATTATTAGTTTTAAATATTCAGAGAATGATACTGATGATACGAAAATAATGAAGATGGTTAAGAAAGAAAAAAATGTGGAAATTCCTAAAAAACAGGAAATAGAAGAAGAAGTAAAGGTTAAAAAAATAACGGGTGATGATTTGAAAAAGCAAAATAGATTACTTATAATTTTAGCATTTGTATTTACAGGTTTAATCGTGGGTATTACATCGGTAGTAGTTTTAATGCCAGTAATTACGAAAAGTGGAAAGCAAGCTACTGTGCCGGATGTTACAGGTCTAACGGTGGAAGAAGCAATTGATGAGCTACAAAAGAAAGGTTTTGTAGTAAATGATGAACAAAGAGAAGATTCTTCTACAACCGTGCCGAAAGGTAGTGTTATAGAAACTAAACCAGAGGCTGGCTCAAAAAGAAAAGAAGGAACTAGTATAACTCTTACAGTTTCTGAAGGAGATACCCAAATTGAAATAGAAGATTATACAGGTCAGAATAAAGATGAAATAAAAGGAAAACTTACAGCTTTAGGTTTGATTGTAAGGTTAGAACCGAAAGAAGTAAATGATGATAAAGAAAAAAATTATGAAGCTAGTAAAATAATAGATCAATCAGTTAAAGCCGGAGAAAAATTAAGTAAGGGCGAAAAAATAACATTATATTATCCGGACGTAGTTGAAGTATATCCTGATTTCTTAAAAGAAGGTTATTCAGAAGATGATGTAATTGATTTTGCTGATACTTATGAGTTAGATTATGATATTACGTATGTGGAAACTGATGAATATGAGCCAGGAGAAGTGTTTTATCAAAGTCGGCCAAAAGGATATAGAATTCAACCTGGCCAATCATTTAGAGTAAAGATTGCAAAAGCACCAACAACAACTGGGGAAAATTGTGAAAATGGCTTATGTTAAAGGGAAGAATAGTTAAAAATATTAGTAATCTTTATCAAGTTAAAACCACGAATGGTCTTTATAATTGTAAACCAAGGGGTAAGTTTAGATGTGATAAGCTTACTCCGCTAGTTGGTGATGAAGTGGAAATTGATGAAGAAAATAATTATTTATTAAAGATAGAAGCAAGAAAAAATGAACTTAAGCGACCAAGTATTAGTAATATTGATATAGCTTTAATTGTTACTAGTCTTAAAAGACCAGAGTTATCTTTAAATTTACTTGATAAAGAATTATGTTCAATAATTATAGAAAATATTGAACCAGTTATTTGTTTTACAAAATTAGATTTATTAAATAAAGAAGAATTAAGTAATTTTAATAAAATAAGAAAGTATTATGAAAGTATTGGAATAAAAGTTTTTGATAATTTAAGTTTAGATAAGTTAGTTAAATATTTAAAAGGTAAATATGTAGTTTTAACAGGACAAACTGGAGCTGGGAAATCAAGTTTAATTAATAAAATAGATGAGTCTAAGCATATTAAAGTCGGAGAGATAAGTGATGCTTTAGGTAGAGGAAGACATACAACAAGGCATACGGAGTTTCATGAAGTTAAAGGAATAATGATTGCGGATACACCAGGGTTTTCTAGTCTTGATTTAAGTAAATATAGTGATGAAGATATTAAAAATGCTTTTGTAGAAATTAGAGATGTTACTTGTCTTTACCGAGATTGTAAACATATAAAAGAAGAAGATTGTCAAGTTAAAAGAAAAGTAGAAGCTGGGGAAATATTACAATCAAGATATGATAATTATAAAAGTTTGATTAGTAGGTGATAATATTTGAAAATAGCAGTTTCTTATTTAGCAAGTTATTATAGTAAAGAAAAAACTATTAGTTTAATTAATAGAACGGATGCCGATTTTATTCATGTTGATTTAATGGATGGTGGGTTTGTACCACGAAAGAATTTTTTAATAGAAGATGTAGGGCGGTTGTTTAAAAATAATGAAAAATCTTTAGATATACATTTAATGGTGTTTGATCCAATTATTTATATTAATGATTTAGCTAGAATTAAGCCGGAGTATATAACATTTCATATAGAGGCAACAAAAGAAATAGTTAAAACGATTGAAGTAATAAAAGCAAAAGGAATAAAGGTAGGGATTGCAATTAAACCAGCGACATCTATTTTAGAATTAATGCCTTATTTATCATTTATTGATATGGTTTTAGTAATGAGTGTCGAACCAGGTGAAGGGGGTCAAACTTTTATTCCTAGTACTTTAAGTAAAATAGAGGAACTTAAAAAAATTAGAGAAAATAATAATTTAAGTTTTCTAATTGAAGTTGATGGGGGAATAAATAAAGCGACAATTAAAGATTTAAATGTTGATATAGTTGTTTCAGGTTCTTTTGTTTGTAAAAGTAAAAATTATCAAGAAAAGATAAACGAACTTAAATCTAAATAATAGTTTTTATTTTCTAAATAAACTTCGTTTTAAAACCTTTTGACGATCAATTTCATAATTATCATTTAAATCTATTACTTCATCTAAATATGGTAAATCTTTTATTGGGTAATTTTTATCAATTAATGTAATAGCAATATCAAGTAAGTTTTTTAAAGTATTGATATTATCAGATAAAAGATGATATTCTTTTTTGGTGATATTTTGGAGGACTTTGTCATATATTGTAAGATAAAAAGATAAAATCATTGATAATTTATCAATATCTTCTTTTGTATATAATTTAGAATGTCTATAATCAATTAAAAATTCTTTTAATAGTTTAGAGATAAAGGGAGAATTATGTTTTTTATAAGTACAACTATCTATATCACAAAACATAATATTACCATTTTCATCTACTAATATGTTTTCAAAACTTAAATCTTGACAAATGATACCATTATTATGAATATCTCTTAATATATAACTTGCTTTGGTAACTAAAATAAATAATTCATTACAATTAAAAAATCTTTTTAAAAATTTATCGGATAATGGTTTAGAAGATGCAAAATATTTCATAGTATAACCTTTTAGTTTACCATTTTCCATAATTAGGCTTTGGGGTAATAAAATATTTTCTAGTTTTATTCCGTCCATATCAAGGAATTTGGTATATAATGCTCTTAATTCATTAGGATAAAGATTTCTTAAAAATTTATAACATATGATTTCATCAGTATAAATTGTACTTTGAGTTCCTTGATTGGGTAATTTTCGAAGATTAGATAAATTTATATCTTTTAATTTTATTTCTTCCATAATATCATTGTCCTTTAGAAAAATTTTGTATATATTATCATAAAAAAAGAATTTAGGCAAGGATTATTTTTATATATGTTAATCCTTTTTGAAAATGTCAGTACGAGATTTTTTGAAAATGTCAGTACTATCATATGATAGAATATATCTTCGGAAAGAAGGTATATTTTTATATTATATGC